>JBKPAL010000261.1:0-8833 GCA_046726395.1 Acidobacteriota bacterium | reverse complement strand
TGCGCTTTTGATCGCCGGACGTACCGGTGTCATTAACGCAGAGAAAGTCTGATCACAAAAAAATTTATGGGAACCGTCATGAACGAGCGAAGAACTGCGCGGCGCGTTATCGTGAACCTGCCTACCGTTTGGGAGGGCGCGACGATGCTACAGGAAGGAACCGTGACTAGCATCAGTAAAACCGGATGCTTTGTACTTACGGGCGGCCGAGTAGAACCAAAGGAACTTATTCGATTGGAGATAAACATTTCAGAGGACGAACCACTATGTTTATGGGGCGAGGTCGTTGAAGAAGCCCGCGAGATTGGCTTCGCACTACGATTCAACCCATTGGACAATAGCGAACATGAAAGGTTAGGACAGTTCGTCGCCAAGACACTAGCCGAATCAGAATCGCCTCAAAGATGAACGTCGACTTTCCTACCCACTTCAACATGTCTGACTACTTCCTCTACCACAACCTGGAGGAAGGTCGCGCAAATAAAATCTGCCTTTACTTTAACGACAACAGCTTCACGTATTCCGAAGCTGCTGAGATGTCGAATCGCACCGGCAACGCTCTTCTTGAATTAGGCGCAACGATCGAAGACCGGGTTCTGATCATACTGCCCGACTCTCCTGAGTTTGTTTGGACCTGGTTTGGTGCGGCACGAATCGGCGCTGTTATTACGATGGTAAATCCTCTGCTGCCTGAGAGTGATTACGCTTACTATCTAGAATACACACGCGCAAAAGTAGCTGTGATTCATCATTCGTTAGTAGAGGCGTTTTCAAAGCTTGTCCGAGATGCGCGGTACTTACGTGCGGTGTTGGTTTGTGGCGACGACGAAACTACTCCGCCGGTCAAAGATTCTAAAGCTAAATGGGTTTCGTTCTCAGAATGTGTTTCGGCCAGTGCTACCGAATGCCCTAAAGCGGATACTCACAAGGACGACATCGCAATCTGGTTGTTCACGTCCGGTTCCACTGGTCACCCCAAAGGCGCGGTGCACTTGCAGCACGACCTGCCTTACAACACCGAGGTCTTTGCGAAGCGGACGATCGGCGTAACGGAAAACGATTTGACCGTATCAGTGCCTAAGCTGTTTTTTGGGTACGCTACTGGAACGAATCTACTCTTTCCTTTTGCCGTGGGCGGCGCAACCGCATTGTTCTCTGAGCGTTCCACTGCGGAACGAATGTTTGAAGTAATCGAACGTTATCAGCCAACGATTCTCACAACCGTCCCAACGATGATTAATGGGATGCTCAATGTAGAGCGTGGCACCGCTCGCCACATCTCGAGCTTGCGATTTTGCTACTCGGCAGGCGAAGCACTACCGCCGGAACTATACGAGCGTTGGATGGAGTCTTTTGGGATCGAGATCTACGACGGCATTGGTTCTGCGGAAATGTTTCATATCTACATCAGCAATCGACCCAATGACGTCAAGCCGGGCAGCTTAGGTAGGATTGTTGAAGGATATGAAGCGAGCATCGTAGATGCCGACGGCAAAGAAGTACCTGTCGGAGAGATGGGCACGTTACGCATCAAAGGTGACTCGGCTGCGCTTTGCTACTGGAATGCTCACGAAAAGTCTAAGGAGACCTTTGCGGGTGATTGGTGCACTACCGGTGACCAGTTTCACAAAGATGAAGCCGGTTACTACTGGTACCACGGTAGGACTGACGACATGTTGAAAGTCGGAGGTGTGTTTGTTGCTCCGGCGGAGATTGAGAACTGCCTTTTGCAACAGGAAGCGATACTCGAATGCGCAGTGATCGGGCACGACAGTGGTAACGGCCTTATGAAACCGAAGGCGTTCGTAGTTCTTCGTGAGGGTTATACACCTGATGAGAGTTTGGCAGAAGGGATTAAAGAATTCGTGAAGTCAAGGCTAGCGCTTTACAAGTACCCGCGTTGGATTCAGTTTGTTTCCTCCCTACCAAAAAACGACCGCGGAAAGATTGATCGCAAACAACTCAAAAATTTAAAATTTTAAATTTACAATTTTAAATTTTAGCGTCGCTTTTCTAAATCGTAATCCCTCAACCGTCGATAGAGCGTAGAGGCTGAGATGCCGAGCATCTCTGCCGTCTTCCCGCGATGCCAACCGGTTTGCTCGAGCGCCGCCAGAATCTGTTGCCGCTCCATTTCACGTAAAGACGCAGGTGAAGATGTGGTCACGGAAACACCGTCGGAAGGAGCGCCAGGTTGTGACGCGCTGATCATGATTGGGTTAATGATCGGTGCCGGACGGACCACCTCGGGCGGCAAGTCTGAGACGGTGATACGCCCGTTATTTGAGAGCAATACCGCGCGCTCCAAACAATTCTTGAGTTGTCTTACATTTCCCGGCCAGTTATAGGCACGAAGCGCCTCGAGGGCAACCGGATCCAACTCAGGTGTATTTGCACCACTTACTTTGCTCAATAGGTACTTCGTTAACGGTTCGATATCTTCGGGTCGGTCGCGCAAAGGTACGAGATCAATCTGAAATCCATTTATTCGATACAGCAGGTCCGCCCGAAACGAGCCATCCTCTACCACAGAATCCAGGTTTCGATTCGTCGCCGCTACGATTCGCACATTGACTTCCACTTTCCGCACGCCCCCAACGCGGAAGAACGTCCTTGTCTCTATCGCACGTAAGAGCTTTGCCTGTAATTGCGCCGGTAGCTCTGTTACTTCATCAAGGAAAAGCGTACCTCCATCGGCAAGCTCAATCAGACCTAGTTTGCGTCCCTTTGCGCCTGAAAACGCGCCTGCCTCATAGCCGAACAACTCCGACTCAAGTAACGATTCCTGAAACGCAGCGCAGTTGAGATCGATAAACGAGGCCTCAGCGCGCTTAGAGAGTCGATGGATGGCGTGAGCAATCAACTCTTTACCGGTACCCGACTCGCCAGTAATCAACACCGAAGCGTCAGACGGCGCAACTCGCTCGACCAATCGCAGCGCCTCTCCCATTGCTTCGGAAACCGAAACTACTTCCGGTATTCCGCTTTGACGGGCCAACTGTTCACGCAGACGTGTATTGTCCACGCGGAGCCGGCGTTTTTCCGCAGCCTGCTTTACACGAACGTCGAGCTCGTTAATTCGATATGGTTTGGTGAGGTAATCGTAAGCCCCGAGCTTCATCGCCTCGACCGCCGTTTCAACTGTTGCTTGCCCGGTGAGCATGATCACTTCGGGCGGATTGGGACGTTCGTAGATGCGTCGCAGGACCTCCATGCCATCGATGCGTGGCATGTTGATGTCGCAAAGCAGCACGTCCACATTGCTCTCTTCAAGCTTTCGCAACGCAGCTTCACCGTCAGGAGCGGCCTGGACACGATAGCCCAGTCGCTCAAGCTCTTTCTGCAGCACGAGCCGAAGATTGGCCTCGTCTTCTGCGATCAGAATTCGTGGTGCCTGTTGCTCGCTCAAGCTGAACTATCTCCGTTTGGATTTGCTGCAGGAAGAGAAATCGTGAACGTAGTACCAACGCCTACAGTGGACTGCACATCAAGACTGCCACCGTGCTCCGTTAAGATACCATAACAAACTGCGAGGCCCAGCCCGGTCCCACGGCCAATTTCTTTCGTTGTATAGAAGGGTTCGAAGATCTTCGGAAGGTTCTCGGAAGGAATCCCAATACCGTTATCACTCACCTCAATCAGGACGGAGCTTCCTTCATTACGTGCTGAAATTTTCAACACGCCACCGAACGGCATAGCATCGACTGCATTCGTTGCTAACGCGATTACAGCTTGTTGCAGTTGGCCCGCATCACCCAAAACAGGTTGCAGGTTCTGTGCAGAATGAACCTGAATGTTGATCTTCTCGCCTCTACTTTGATGTGACAGCAAGCGAGCGGCTGACGAGATAACATCTTCTAAGTTTAGTGGAACGTGTTGCGCTGCACGAGTGCGACTGAAATCTAGCAAGCCGTTTGTGATTGTCTTGCACCGAAAAGCTTCACTTCGAATGAGACCGAGATATTCGCGCAAATCGTCTAAAGCCGGAGAGGATTCAAAAGCTCCTTCGATGACGCGAGATTCCAACGCTTCCGCGCAAGCTGAGATTGTAGCGAGTGGATTGTTGATTTCGTGGACCACGCCCGATGCTAACCGTCCCACCGCAGCCAGCTTTTCTGCACGAGCCACGCCACGATTTGCCTCAACGCGAGCGGTGATGTCCTCACCCACCGTTATTACGTGAGATACCTGTCCACTGTCGTCGATCCACATCGGAATTTTGCTTATCAGCCAGTACTTTGTTTCACCCCAGGCAGTAACGGTTTCCTGTTCGATGCGTTCAATCTCACCGCTTTCAAAAACACGCGCAAACTCATCTTCGAGCACGTCGCGTTTCTGTCGCGTCAACACGCTGAAGATATTTCGCCCCAGGGCGAGACCTCTAGGGATTCCCAGTTCTCCCAACTCACGATTGCGGTTCCACGCCAGAACTCGATAACGACGATCAACTGCGTATAGCGACACGGGAAGACTATCGATAATTGCTTCAATGAAGCGACGCTGCGCTTCAGCTTCCTGCGTCCGTCGATCAACCTCCTCGGCAAGAGTTGCAGATGACTCACGTGCAGCTTGATACAAAGAAGACGCGTGTGCAGCGAGTGACGCTTGTTGAGCTGCGGCATCGGATAATCTGCATTCACTTTCGCCACAATGATGATTTTCATCGAAAGCAACGATCACTGCCCCTTTGGTTTGTCCTGCGAAACGAACTGGAGTTACGTACTCGACTTTATGTGCAGTGTCTCGAAGCAGAAACTTCTCGGGCTGATCAATCGTCATCGGAACGTTGGCCGCATCGGATGACATCCACTCAATCAAACGTTCTAGTCTGACCAGCGATACGTCTTCCGCGCTACCATCACGATCAAACACACAACCAGATTGAAACCGGTCATTCAAGCAGATGTAGGCGCCACAAAGGTCGGCACCGGTTCCCTCGTAAGTCGCTCCCGCCACACGCCTCACAAGCTGATCCGGATCTAACGACCGCAGTAGCCCGTGACCCAGGTCCGCAAGAAACCGTAACTCGCGATTGCTGCCGGTAAGTAGCGATTCTCTTTGCGCGGCTCGCATTCGCGAAACTGCCAGCGACACTACTTCGCTAACATTCTTCGGCTCGGCGATGTAGTCATCGACTCCCGCTGCGAACGCCTGCTCGCGCCCGAAATCGCTTTCGGAGACGATCATCACCGGCACGCCGTTAGTTCGAGGGTGGGTCCGTAGCAGCCGGCACAGCGCGAGTGCATCTCTCGTGGGTTCACAGTCGAGTACCACTAGATCGCACCGTTCGGTTCGCACAGCGTGCAGAGCCTTGGCGACGTCTGTCGCTACGACAACGCGGTAGCCAGCTTCCTCAAAACTTTTCGCGAGGCTGTGCTGCGCGCGGCTGCCGCCGTCAACAATGAGCACGGTTTGATTATTGCTGGGATTACTTGCGGACGCGGACATGCTTTCGAATCGTAGAGAACCAGAATGGGACGAAGGACACAGCCTCCGGCGGGACTGGTTAAACAGGAGGGAGGGAGACTCCCTATCTAGCGATTGAAAGCGATGAAGGACGGGAATGTCAAGAAATATGAATTTTTCTGTACTGGTTCAGTTTGAATTACTGGGAGCGCGGGCGTCCTCGCCCGCACCTTCTGGTTCGTGTTCAGGCGAGATAGTGTCAGGATGCGGGCGAGGACGCCCGCGCTAATTGACGGAAGCCGAGGCCAGGTTGTCTGGGTCAAACTCCATATCCTTTTCCGCGCTTCTCTGTTTCTGGGCTAGCTTCTCCAACTTATGAGCAGACTTGGTGCGGTACATGGCCTGATCGGCGGCTACCAGCAACTGGTCAAAAGTCTGGGCATCTTCGCCGAAACTGGCGGTGCCAATGCTGATGCCAACCCGCGCCCTTAAATTGCCACGGATGTGCATTGAAAAGTTGGAGACTGCGTGCTCGATTCTTTGACGAAGCTCCTCTACCTGATTACCGACTAGTTCCTGGACGATTGCTACGAACTCGTCGCCTGCATACCGCGCCAGAAAGTCGTATTCGCGGAGTTGTCCCTGAATGATTCGCGCCATCTCGCGCAGCATCTTATCCCCAACCTTGTGGCCGAAAGTGTCGTTGACGATCTTGAAATCGTCTAAGTCAAACATCACGACCTGGAACGATCGTCCTGTGCGCCGGGCACGCGCCGCTTCCTCATCAAAACGCAATGCCAAATAGCGTGCGTTGGGAAGACCCGTCAACGGGTCAGTGAGCGCATTGGACTCAGCTTCCGCATGATGCATAGCGTTCGCTAATGCATCTGAAGCTAGCTTGGTCACTGTCTCGAGCAAGCGCATGTGATCTTCGCTGTAATGGTTCAGCTCGAAAGAATATACCGAGAGTGCGCCGAGTAGACGCTGGTCCTTGTGAAGCGGGAGCGTAGCCATAGAACGATAGTCGTTCTGAATTTCTAAGCCGGCGAGATCAAGTTCTGGATGTAATTCGTTCATCCCGGTGCGGTTGGCTAAAGCAAAGCCAGTGACACCTTCGCCAGGAGCGACACAACGCGTTTTGAGTAGGTTTGAGTTGGCGCCAGCAACATGAGCTGCCACCGCGTAACCTTTCATCTCGTCGTAAAGATAAATAACGCACGTGTCGAACGGCACGATGTGTCCGACCTTATCCATGAGAACGGTAAGTGTTTCTTCTACGTCTAAAGATGAACCGAAAGTCTTGGCCAACTCATAAAGAGCATAGACCTCTTGATGAGCGCTCTTGATTTGATCATAGGCCATGTAACAACCACGCTCGCGAGTCTGCGTCACGTCAATCTCATGCAAGGCGAAAGCATCTTGAGAGCCAAGCGGAGAAGTTTGTTGCATAAGACCAGCTGCGGCGATCTGCTTTTCAAATGCAGCCAGGTTGTCGATGAACAGGTCTATGATCGTTGGATCGAAATGATTGCCCGAACCTCGTCGCAGAAAAGCTATCGCTTCATCACGCGACATCCCACGACGGAAAGGACGGTCCTCACGAATTGAGTCAAAGCAATCAACAACAGAAATAATCCGCGCCGTCAGGGGGATCTGCTGGCCTTTGAGGCCATCCGGATATCCTTGGCCGTCCCACCGTTCGTGATGGTGACGAACTATCGGCATGACGGGATAGGGAAAGTTGACACGACTCAGCAGCTGGGCACCCACCGTCGTGTGAATCTTCATCTTGTCGAATTCTGCTGACGTCAGTCTGCCCGGTTTGTTGATGATGTGTGCAGGTACCGCCAACTTGCCTACGTCGTGCAACAAGGCTCCCGCTCGCAATGCAGAGATGTCCTCGTTGGAGACTCCCAGCAGTTCTCCCATCCCGACTGCGTAAATCTGAACGCGTCGAACGTGACAATGAGTTGTTTGGTCTTTAGCGTCGATTGCGGTGGCGAGCGCTTCAGCAGTTGCGAGGTGAACTTTGCTCAATAGTTCTGCTTCGCACGCTCTGTCTTTCAGTCGAAGCCAGATCACTGAGAAAAGATAAAGACTGACGCTCGCGGCGGCGCCAATGTAAGCCTGTCGATAAACGGCGAACCCAGTCATCAACACGACGGCGATCGTCATCGAAAGCTGGTAAAGCCTGCGGTTGAGTTCAACCATGTCGGGGGATGGCTTCATTACTTTCGGGGTTTCTTCAGATTCGGTAAATCTTCAATCTTGCTACGCACTCAAGCCTAATTCGCGGAAGCAATGCTGGGAGCTATTCAGCACTACTTCCGCGATGCTTGGGGCAAACAGCAGGTCTAATTCAAAGTCGAAGTCCCTGCTCGGCTGGGTGAGATTCCTTTCACTGTGAGACCTTTCAAAAGAGCTTGGCGGCATCGGACCCCGTGCGGTGAGCCCGACGAAGCTCGGAGGCTTCTGAGCCGCGCCATACCTTTTTTCAATTGACGTGCCGCAGTTGGGAAGCAGGAAATGCTGAGGAATTGAGGGAGGTCACGCCGGATTGACTGGATAGACTCTGGGATGGCTTCAGATTGACAGTTCAGTTTGAAGCCTCGGTCAAGCTGGCGGAAACATTGGCGATTGTCGATTGCCAATTGGCAATTGGAAGGGTCGTCAATCTTCGCCCTTAGAGTTAGAAGGGGGCTGAAAAACTTGGAAGGATCACAGCTCACTGACTATGCCTTCTGGACTTGAGCAAGTGGCTTTACCCGGTCTCGCACAAAAAGTGGCAGGCATGATTGTCTCAACTCAACAATACAGAACCGGTAGCGACCGGATGCGACACTCAGCTAACCGGTTGAATTTGACTGGACAAGATCGACATCCGTTGACCGTTGCATCCGGTCGCTACCGCTCCCGGTTCTGTAATCGGTTGTCGAGTTCTACGTCCTTAGCGATTTTTTGTGCAAGCTGGGCAGAGCCCTTCCTCAATCAAGCTGGCAGAGCCGTCAGATTCGGTCTGACCTCTGATCTCTGACTTCTGACTTCTGACTTCTGACCTCTCTTTTCTTTTCCCTCAGATCCTTGTTATCTGCGTTGATCCGCGGCCATTTTTGTTTTTGTGTAAACGCATGTTCTTCAGTAAAGTCGCAGCCCAGAATTTTTTTGTTTGCGCTTTGCCTCAAAAGTTACATAGAGACTCTTCAAAGGCTTCCCGAGGTTATGTGAATACGTGAGAAACGTGACGAGATTCAGAAGAAGAAAGCTGGAAACGGCACCGACGGTTGGTTACGTCGAACTACTGCGGCGAAACAAAAATTTTCGTCAACTATGGCTCGGTCAGGTAGTAAGTCAACTAGGCGATTGGTTCAACACAATCGCCCTCTACACCATCATTCTCAATCTCACAGGCTCCGGCCGCGATGTCGGA
>JBKPAL010000260.1:0-4796 GCA_046726395.1 Acidobacteriota bacterium | reverse complement strand
CCCTTCCCAACTGCGCAGATTAGAGTTGAGTCAGATAAGCGCTTGCCGCCCTTCGATGGAGGCAACCGAAGAGTTCGATTCGGGGCACGCCTTGTCTTCTAGAAATGCAATGCTTATAGGCCAGCGCTATTGCGTCAGTCTCTGCCACTGCTCTTAGCTCTTACCTTTGGAATCCGGTGATGCTTACTTCCCTCAAGACCGGTATGTCGGGATTTCAAAGTTACTTTCTCTCTCAAACCTAGCTTGCTGGTTTCCGTTCCTATAATTTAATCGACTTGTTGACGCACCTGTAACACCAACCCTAGAATTATTCAAAGCAAACTCCCCGAAAATTGGAATACAAATTCTCGATTGTCGTGCATCGATGCTCTCCCGGATACCTTTTACAGATTCGTTGAACCGTAATTCTGAACTGATTCACATGCGGTGCGGAAGGAACACCCAGTGATCGGTCAAGTACTCGGTCGTTATCGTGTCGTCGCGAAGATCGGTGAAGGGGGAATGGGAGTCGTCTATCGCGGTCACGATGAGGTGTTGGACCGCGATGTTGCACTGAAAGTAGTCAAGAAGGACGCTACTCTCGATCCAACTGCAGGCCAGAATCTACTGAACGAAGCTCGTGCTTCTTCCTCACTCGCTCATCCCAACATCTGCACAATCTACGAAGTCGGCGAGACCAACGGCGAGTTATACATTGTCATGGAGTTGGTTGAGGGAAAGTCTCTGCGTGCTCTTATTGGAAACTTGGGCCTTCCCGCGGAATCAGTTCTCCGCTACGGCGTCCAGATTGCCAGTGCACTCGCCCGCGCTCATGACAAGGGAATCGTCCATCGGGATCTAAAGAGCGCGAATATCGTTGTTACGGCAGACGGCCTCGTCAAAATCCTCGACTTCGGCATCGCGAAGCGCATGGGAGGCGAAACTTCTCAGGGTACTACCCTGATGTTTGATTCGAAGGAGCCCTCGTCGGTTAGCGGAACGCTGACGTACATGGCGCCCGAAGTCTTGCGCGGGGAGGGTGCGGACTTTCGCAGCGACTTATGGGCTCTCGGAGTGGTGCTCTATGAAGCAGCTTCAGGGCAGTTGCCATTTGGCGGACGCACGACCTTTGAGATCAGTTCGGCCATTCTGCGCGAAATGCCTAAACCGCTGGGTCCTCCGGTACCGGCGGGACTTTGGGCCATTATTCAACGCTGTCTCGTAAAAGAGCCGATGCAGCGATACCGGCGCGCGGGTGAAGTCCAGGCAGCACTGGAAGCCGTTCAGTCTGCGGTGATCGTTTCAAGTGATGCGGGCGTCGATCGAAGCGGACCTACAACAACTGTCCTACATGGTGTGCAGCACGTTCAGGTAAAGAAAGGTGACTTTCTTCTCTTGGTAGGTACAACGAAAGGAGCATTCCTGCTTCAGTCTAACCGCCAACGCAAACGTTGGAAGGTTGGCGGTCCCTACTTTCATGGACAGCCTGTATACGCAATGGCCTATGACGGACGTATGGGCCAACATCGCATCTGGGCTTCAACGCAGAGTATTTGGGGCACACTGCTGCGTTCAACCGACGATTTTGGGAAGAGTTGGACCAACCCGCAAGAGGCCGCCATTCGATTTCCCAGTGATAGCGGTGTCTCGCTGAAAAATATCTGGCAGATAACGCTCGGCCGACCGGAGGAGCCAAACGTACTGTATTGCGGCGTGGAACCCGCTGCACTTTTCGAGAGTCGCGACTCGGGGGAGACCTGGTCGTTAGTACGCGGTCTGTTCGATCATCCGCACCGGCACCGATGGATGCCGGGCAACGGTGGTCTGGCTTTACACACGATCGTCCTCGACCCGACCGAGAGCCAGCGCATGTATGTGGCAATCTCGGCTGGTGGTGTTTACCGCACTGACGATGGTGGGAATAACTGGACTCCGCAAAACCAAGGCATTCGCGTGATGTTCATGCCCAACAAGTACCCAGAGTTCGGACAATGCGTTCACAAGATTGTCATGCATCCGAATCGTCCCGAACGGCTCTTTCTACAAAACCATTGGGGCTTGTATCGATCGGACGACCATGGCGAAAACTGGAGTGACATCGCCAACGGGGTACCATCCGATTTTGGTTTTGCCATGATCATGCATCCAAGAAACCCGGACTGCGTGTATATCGTTCCGGTCGAGTCAGACGAGTTTCGATGCACTTGCGACGGGCGTTTGCGCATTTATCGCACGCGTAACGCGGGCGCATCCTGGGAAGCGCTGGTTCGCGGGCTGCCACAAAAGGGAGCGCATGAGACGATCCTGCGAGACGCAATGACGGCGGATTCTTATGATCCGGTTGGAATCTACTTCGGCACTCGGAGTGGAAAGCTCTTTGGCTCGAACGATGAAGGCCGGACGTGGCAGAAGATCCTAGAAGGATTACCGCCTGTTACTTGCATAAGGAGTGCAGTTGTCGAGGATACTTCGGTCGTAGCAGGACCACGGTTAAGCAAGACTTCCTCGGTTGCAACTTCATCCGTAAGTTCAAGGCGAGGCGAACCACGCGCGACAAAGAAGTCGCGACAGACAAGAAGGTAACTGTGCCGGTGACCGTTTACATTCCGGGACCTTTGCGGGAATTCAGTGAGGGTCAGAGCAAAGTTGAGATCGAAGAGTCGCCGGCAACTTTGGCAGGTGCGTTATCGGCTCTATGGATCCTTTTTCCGGGTCTTCGAGATCGCATTGTGACGGAGCAGGGAGAGATTCGCGAACACATCAATATCTTCATCGGGGACGAGGATGTCCGATTCACGGGTGGCCTTACGACTCGAATCCCAGCTGGAGCTGAGATTTCGATCGTCCCATCCATCACTGGCGGCTAAAGTTTCAAACGAGTAAGAATCTGGCTTTAAGACAAATCTAATCGAGCGGCCCAACTCAACGCAAGGCAATTATGGAACTACTCACGACAAAAGCGGCTACTCGCAGTCGCTTTTTCTTTGTCGCACGAAACGTTTTATCAACTCGCTGCTTACTCACCAGGCGACGGCTTCGTGCGCAAACGCTTGATTTGTGAGCGACGTGACTTCTCTTCAAGCGTGCGATTCTTTGCGCTACGCGATATTCGCGTCGGCACCCGTTTGGCTGGTCGGTAGTTCAAACGCTCGATCTTCTTGCGGAGCTTCTGCAGACAAATGGCCTTATTTCGATGCTGGCTGCGTTCCTGCTTACAGGTAACGACGACGCTTGAGGGTAGGTGCCTGAGACGAACGCCGCTTTCCGTTTTGTTCATGTGCTGTCCTCCGGGTCCACTTGAACGAAACGTTTCCATTGCGCACTCTCGCAACAGGTCTTCATCTGATTCTGGTAATTTGATCACAGGACTTCATCATACCTCACTGCCATTACTCGCGAAGAGTGTTACATTTGCACCAGGATTGAGAAGTTCCGGCTAAGAGAGACTTTTTGGGTAAGGCTCTATTTGGTCCAACCCTATTCTCAACTCACAATCAAGACCAATAAGAGGATGGAAACGAGATGATTCATCACGCGGTGTCAGTCTTGGGCTTCATGATCTTCGCGGGAATCGCCTGGTTGCTTTCCAGTAATCGACGAGAGATTGCCTGGAGAACGATAGCGTGGGCCGCCGCTCTGCAACTTCTGATTGGTCTAATTATTTTTCGCTTACCGGTTTCGCATCGGATCTTACTCTGGCTGAACGACGCGGTGCTGGTCCTGCTCAACGCGTCAAAGAGCGGTTCGATGTTCCTGTTTGGACCACTTGCGGCAAGTCCCGGAGAGTCAGGCTCCGTTGGCTTCATCCTCATCTTTCAGGTTCTTCCAGTGGTAATCTTCTTTGCGGCGTTCACCTCTATGCTCTATCACCTGCGACTGCTGCAGATATTCGTGCGGTTCTTTGCCAGGCTCTTCCACCGAACAATGAGAATCAGTGGCGCAGAATCTCTCTCCAGTGCGGCGAACATCTTTGTTGGAATTGAATCGGCGGTAGTTGTCCGACCGTACCTAGAAAGAATGACACGCTCGGAGCTGCTGCTGGTATTGACTACCGGCTTGGCCACGGTCGCATCGAGTACCCTCGGAGTGTACGTGGCCTTTCTAACGGATGTATTTCCACAGGTAGCAGGACATCTGATCTCTGCTTCGATCTTGACAATCCCTTCTTGTGTGATCACTGCCAAGCTGCTTATTCCTGAAACCGAAAGTCCGGAAACGCTTGCGGCCGTTCCTCCGGAAGACGAGTCGACCCGTTCAAAAAATCTGATAAGCGCAATTATCCAAGGAGCTATGGACGGGCTGAAGCTAGCAGCAGGAATCTCGGCACTACTTATTGCAATCCTGGGACTGGTAGCGCTGGCTGATAAATTACTCGGCGCCGGGAGTTCGTGGTTGGGAATGAGCGAACCGCTTTCGTTTGTGAGAATCTTGAGCTGGTTTTTCTATCCCTTCGCCTTTCTGCTTGGACTGCAATCGAGCGATGTACCAATGGCGGCTCGCTTGTTGGGCGAGCGAGTTATCCTGACCGAGGTCTTCTCCTACAACCATTTGGCACAGTTAATCTCCAGCGGACAGATAACCGATCCGCGGACCGTGGTGATCATGAGTTACGCGCTTTGCGGGTTCGCACACGTGGCAGCGGTGGCAATCTTTGTAGGAGGCACTGCCGCCCTTGCTCCCTCACGTCGCGACGACCTCGCGAGCCTTGGCTTACGAGCCTTGCTGGCGGCTACGCTGGCGACGTTGATGACCGGGTGCGTGGCAGGAATCTTCAGCTCCGGCGAAGGGGTGTCGCTCTTGAGAACAGGCTAAGTTAG
>JBKPAL010000259.1:0-35720 GCA_046726395.1 Acidobacteriota bacterium | reverse complement strand
GACTGCGACACCTGCAGCGAGCTTGCGCCGAACGTCTTTCGAGACCACGGCGATCAGTGCAGTGTGTATCACCAACCTGAAACTGAGGAAGACACTCAGCTAGCCTTGATGGCTCTCGTCGCCTGCCCTACTGGTTCGATTGGTACGACTGAAAAGTTTAACGTGCGAATCGGCATCGATGCGTTTCCTTATAACTTGGAAGAGAACGTTTCCTTTTGCGGCTTCACGTCTGAGTCTAGCTTTGGTGGTTGGAGTTATCTGATCGAATGTAACTCTGCTGATGGCGGTAACGTGTTGATTGACTCTCCTCGGTTTACCTCTCACCTCGTAAAGCGCATTGCTGCCAGGGGCGGTCTGAGCCGCATGTTCCTCACGCATAAAGATGACATAGCGGACCACGAACGCTTCACCGAGAAGTTTGGCTGTGAGCGCATCATGCACGCCGATGATGGCGCTCGACGACTGGGTATTGAAAGAGTTATCGAAGGTGAAGATCCAGTCCGACTCGACGACGATCTGGTAGTTATTCCTACTCCCGGGCATACGCGGGGACACATGCTACTGCTTTACCGCAACAAGTTTCTCTTTACCGGTGATCACCTCGCATGGTCACCCGCTCGACAAACACTCACCGCTTTTCCGAGCGTCGCCTGGTACTCCTGGAAAGAACAAACCCGTTCGATGGAGAAGCTTCTCGACTATACTTTTGAGTGGGTGCTTCCCGGACACGGTGACATTCATCGGGACAGTTCCAGCAACATGAGACGTCATCTCGAAGACTGCATTGTTTGGATGAAATCTCGTCGTTAAAAACCTAGCCTTACTTTTTAGCTCGATACAAAAGAGGAGAAGATGGACAGAAACACTAAGATTGCGCTTGGTTGTGGCGGTGTGGGTTGTCTGGGCTTGATTGTGGTCGCGATCGCGGGCGTTCTTCTTTACAGTTTCGCGGGACGCTCATTCACGAGTAATTCAAATCGTCGCACCTTTAATTTCAACCTCAATTCCAACTCAAACTCAAACGCAGATCGATCAGCGAATCAAAACTCGAGCGACGCTGAATCATCTGACGCCGGCGAAGATACGACTTCCTCATCGTCACTGTCCGATGACGACAAGCACAAGTTGTTTCACGCCGCCGGAGTAACCCAAGACACGACGTTGATCATGCGCGTTTTGAAAAACATAGGTTTCATGAATGAGTCTGGGACCATGACGGCTGCTTATGAGCAGTTTATTAAGGACCACTTCGCATGGTCACTGAGGAATACTGATTTCATAAAGTCTGTCAATACGCCCGAGAAGGCGCGCGCTTACGTGGAAGAGCACATTAACGACTGAAAAATCGAATCGAAGGTTGAGCGTAAGGAGACTTGAGCGGGGGTAAACCGCCCTTCCGGACCTCGAGACTTTCAACCTTGAGTATGATTCGCAGCTTGAATGGCTTTCGACAGCACTGTAAACACTCAACTTTGAAAGTCTCGAGGTCCGGAAGGGCGGTTTACCCCCGCTCAAGAATCGATACGATCAATTCTTATAGTTTTCACACACACTCACACCATAAAAATAGGTGCGCGTGCGGTTTCGCGCACCTTTTGTTATGGTTTTGACAGTTGTCCGTTTGCCGTTGTTGCTGTCAGCGACAGATGATTAGCACTGTTTTCAGCTACGGGTGATTCGCGTTGTTTCGTGTTATTTCGCGGATCGTTTTTCGGAGTCATAGGTAAATGTGATCCACAAAATCACACAAACCAACACGAAAAATCCAAGTTAACAACCGACCGCTGACAAAGTCCAAAGCCGAGGCGCGGTTAGTTCTCCAATGAATCCTGAACGCATTCGCAATTTTTCTATCATCGCGCATATCGATCATGGCAAGTCGACATTAGCCGATCGCTTGCTCGAACTTACCGGTGCGCTCAGCGAACGAGAAATGTCGGAACAAGTTCTCGACAATATGGATCTAGAGCGCGAACGCGGCATAACAATCAAGTCTCATGCGGTGCGTTTGGACTATCGAGCCGAGGACGGCACCGATTACGTTTTGAACTTGATCGACACTCCGGGCCACGTCGATTTCTCTTATGAGGTTTCTCGTTCGTTGTCAGCTTGCGAAGGCGCATTGTTGATTGTTGATGCATCGCAGGGCGTCGAGGCCCAAACGCTCGCTAATACCTACCTGGCCGTCGACAATAACCTCGAGCTAATTCCGGTAATTAACAAAATCGATCTTCCAGGAGCCGAGCCTGACAAGGCTGTGGAGCAAATAGAACACCTCGTTGGTTTGGAGACTCATAACGCCGTCTTCACGAGCGCTAAGACCGGGGAAGGTGTTCACGAAGTGTTGGAAGCAATTGTTCGTGATGTTCCTCCACCTAAGGGCGATACGACAGCACCACTCAAAGCGCTGATCTTTGACTCGTGGTACGACTCATATCGCGGGGTGATTGTCCTTTTCCGTGTCATTGACGGCACGATTCGACCTGGCATGAAGATCCGATTCTTCAACACGGGCAGGGATTATCAGGTAGAGACGCTCGGCGTGAACCGACCTCGTCCCACGCCCATCGACTCGTTGAGTGTCGGAGAGGTCGGGTTCCTTACTGCGTCGATCAAGGATGTCGCCGACGTGCAAATTGGCGACACCATTACCGAAGCTGCGCGGCCGACCACGGCGCCTTTTCCCGGCTTCCAACAGATTAAGCCGATGGTCTTCGCCGGCCTCTATCCAGTCGATACAAATCAGTATGAAGAATTGCGAGACGCGCTGGATAAGCTGAGGCTGAACGATGCCTCGTTTTTCTATGAACCGGAATCATCGACCGCGCTTGGGTTTGGGTTTCGGTGTGGCTTTCTCGGATTGCTGCACATGGAGATCGTGCAAGAGCGTCTCGAACGAGAATTCAATCTCGACTTGATTACTACAGCGCCGGGTGTTCGCTATGTAGTGACGACGACTGACGGTCAGGTGTTGGAGATCGACTCACCGGCTAAGATGCCCGATCCCGGTCGCATCGTGAAGATTGAAGAGCCGGTGATTCACGCCACGATTCTTACTTCCGACGAATATCTGGGTGGCATCCTTCCATTGCTCGAAGAGAAGCGAGGCGTCCAGAAAGGTTTCGAGTACATTGCTTCCAATCGCGTGATGCTCACTTATGAATTGCCTCTGAACGAAATCGTGCTGGATTTTTACGATCGGTTGAAATCGGTCTCTCGCGGATATGCTTCACTTGATTACAACTTCGCTGGTTACTGGGAGAGCGACTTGGTGAAACTTGATGTGCTGGTCGCAGGCGAACCGGTTGACGCGTTGTCTTTGATTCTTCACCGCAGTACCGCTCAAGCAAAGGGACGGGCTTTAGCTGAAAAGATGAAGCAACTGATACCGCGGCAGTTGTTCGAGGTTCCGATTCAGGCGGCCATTGGCAATAAGGTGGTTGCGCGAGAGACTGTTAAGGCGCTGGGAAAGAATGTCATTGCTAAGTGCTACGGTGGCGACATCACGCGCAAGCGGAAGTTGTTGGAGAAGCAGAAGGAAGGGAAGAAGCGGATGAAGAAAGTAGGGCGCGTAGAGATTCCGCAAGAAGCGTTCTTAGCAGTGTTGAAGGTGAATGAATAAAATCATTGCCAATTGACGATGGGCATTGTAGCGGGAATTTTGCAATGTCTTTTAGGTGGATCAAATCGCAGCTAATGATGATCCACTAATTCACACGAACCAGCACGAATGGCTATCAGATGGCAACACGTCCGAAAAAAAGTGTGACGATCTTTTGCGATGGTTCAAGCCTCGGCAATGGAACAACATCTGTGCAAGCAGCGGCAGTTGCGTTGTTGGGCTACAAAGGCCTTTGGCGAGCAGTGGGAAAATATTTAGGCACTGCTACTAACCAACAAGCTGAAATCGCCGCAGCCGAGTTGGGTCTGACTAGTCTGCGAGAGCCTTGTAACGTTCATCTCTTCACCGACTCACGCTATGTAGTGGAAACAATGTCCGGCAGATTCAAGCGAAAGGCCAACCTCGAGTGGTGGAAACGCCTTGACGAAGCCGCTAAGCTGCACGAGATTAAATGGGAATGGACGAGGGGCCATGTGGGCCATGTTATCCAGGAGGCCACTGATCGCGCTGCGCGTCGCATAGCAGCTCTGGGGCGTGTTGATAACGAGGTACTGGAAGATGCCGTTGAGTCAGTCGGTGTCACAGAGGTTCAGACAAATGGAGCAAACTAAAAATTAGAGCGATTGAGCTGTTCACCTTGTTTAGCTGATTTTAATTTGCTTGCAACCGGCTAGCATCTCAGCACATCAATAGCTTTCCCCCGTGTTCATCTCTATAATTTCCGTCCGTTCTGCGAAAAACTCGAGATCGTCGGTGTCGATGTTATCCATTTTTTCTTTGGTCCACCCAAACTGCCGCCGCACGTCAAAATGGCGGATTCTCGAGGGATTTTTCTACATATCGCTCGTTCTCGCTGTCCCCTTCAACGTTGCCGCGCAAGAGCAAACGCGCGGCTGGGAATGGCAGAATCCGCTACCGCAGGGTAATGCTATCAACGCAATAAGGTTCGCTTCCGACAAGCGACATGGCTGGGCCGTTGGCTCGGACGGTGCCATATTGCGAAGTGACGACGGTGGTTTCGAATGGAAGGAACAAGAGTCTCCAACAAACACAACTCTCTATGGACTGTACGTAAAGACTCGATCACGAGTGGTCATCTCAGGCGCTCGAGGAATCATTCTCACCACGTCCAATGGCGGCGATAAGTGGGTAACACGTCCTACCGGTTCTCGCGATCATCTATTTGCGGTCACGTTCGCTCCTGACAATCCGTTACATGGATGGGCCGTCGGTACATTCGGCGCGATCATCTCCACCACTGATGGCGGTGTTTCCTGGAAAAACCAAAACAGTCGAACGACAGCACATCTCTTCTCCGTTGCGTTTGTAAATTCCAAAAAAGGAATTGCTGTTGGAGGACGCGGCACATTGCTCACGACTGCAGATGGAGGTGTCACTTGGAAACCATCCAGTGTGAACGTCAGTGCTGCGCTGACGGGAGTTTCGTTCGTCTCGCCTGACCGCGCTGTTGTCGTTGGCTATCGGGGAACGATTCTGCAGACGAGTGACAGTGGAGTGACTTGGGAAAAGCTCGAGTCGCTTGTCACAACAGATCTCTTCGCCGTCAATTTTACCGATGAACTGCACGGTTGGGCCTCCGGCGATAGTGGTGTCGTGCTTACCACTGGGGATGGCGGGAACATCTGGCTTCCAGTGAATGTGCGCACGAGTCCGAAACTTGTGACTGTGCACTTCGTCGATGAATCGCTTGGATGGGCGGCAGGTGCCGACGGGTTAGTTGTCAGAACTGACGACGGCGGACTCTCGTGGCGGCGCTTGACCGAAGGCGGTCGCGATGATCTCGCGCATATCTTTTTCATCGACAATTCAAGAGGTTGGGCGGTGGGTTCGAGAGGAAAGATCCTTTTCACGAGCTCAGGCGGAAAGAACTGGACCGTGCGCCCGTCCGGTACAACTACTCGCTTGAATGGGATCGTCTTCGTTAACGAGAAAGTCGGTTGGGTTGTGGGAGATAAAGGCACCGTCCTTCGGTCTGATAACAGCGGTGTCACCTGGTCACGGGTAAGTATCGACGCTACTGAAGATTTCTTTGGTCTGGAATTCGTTTCGCCCGAGCGTGGTTGGATCGTGGGTGCACGCGGAGCCATCTACCACACCGATGACGGCGGCCAGAATTGGCATTTTCAAAATGCGAACACGGTCAATTGGCTTGAAGATGTGAGCTTCACTGATCCCAAGAATGGTGTGATTGTCGGCTCTGGCGGAACGATTCTGCGCACCGATAACGGCGGCGAGAGTTGGAAGCGCGTCGATCAGAACCTGCGCGAATGGCTGTACGCCGTAGCTTTTGCTGATCCGATGCGAGGCTACATTGTCGGCTCGAAGGGAATCATCCTTCGCACGGATGACGGAGGAGTTAGTTGGAAAGACTTGGAGAGCGGATTCGGAACGAATCTCTTTGCCGTCGCAGTCGCGGGTCGGGATGATGTGCTGGTTACGGGCGATCAAGGCAGGATTCTTCACACGAAGGATGCGGGAGAGACGTGGCAGATTCAGCCTTCGATCACGAGTTCGCCGTTGTTCTCGGTGGCATATCGAGGTGGAACGAACATTTGGGTGGCGGGACGTGGAGGCGCAATCCTGAGACGATCCGAACCGATCGCTACGGTGAAGATTCCGGTTCCAAAATTACCGCCTGCGCTTCGCGGTGGACCACCCAAGCTTGGTTCGCAGAGTGCACAGACACCACTGGATGACGATATTCCTCGAGCAGTACCTCCGGACAAGAAACCGGTCCGCCCCGAGTGACTAAGATCACTTCCGCGCTAACTTAAAATCCTTCGGCACAAACTCGATCGCAACGGGCTCGCCTTCAGTCTTCGCTCGT
This sequence comes from Acidobacteriota bacterium, assembly GCA_046726395.1. Classification (GTDB taxonomy): domain Bacteria; phylum Acidobacteriota; class Blastocatellia; order Pyrinomonadales; family Pyrinomonadaceae; genus PSRF01. The sequence continues at coordinate 29,250 of JBKPAL010000259.1, read as the reverse complement.
GTGTTTGGCGCTGGCTTGTAAGTAAGAATGATCCACTCCGGTGTCTTGCGCGCTCCACACGTCAACTCTCCTGAAACTTCACCAGTGAAAGTAGTGATGGCCAAGTCCTCGAACTTTCGTGCTGAAAACTTCAGCACTCGATCGGCTACCTTCAAAGTAAAGATGATCCCTTTCGTGCAATCGATACGGTTTAAGAAACCCTGCACGCGTTTTTCCCCTGTTTTTGGTTTCCGTAACGCGTCTTCAAGATAGGCGTAAGAATTTACTTGTGCTCCTTGCTGCCCGTCAGAGAAGTGCGAAGCGCCGCTGACATTTGATCCTTGAGATGCTGTTAGCACGCGTTGATAATCTGCCGCGCGTTCCTGCAACTTCACAATGGAGTTAACCAGTCCCTGAGCTGTGTTACGGATCCGAGAATCGGATGCACTTTCGGCGAGTGGCTCAATAACCTTTCTGGCAGCAACAAAGTCCTGCTTTCGCACATGGATTTCAGTGAGCACAAATACATACTCTTCGGTGCCGGGGGACAGAGAAATTGCCTTTTGAATTAGCTCGAGCGCATCGTCGAGGTTCTCATTCCGCACTAAGTTGATAAACGCAAGCAGGTGATACGATTCAGCAAAGTCAGGTTTAAGTTCTATCGCCTTCTGGAGTTCAGCGCGCATTAGTCTCGCAGTCTCAACCGGATAATCTGTGACTACCTCATCAGCATCCATACCTTCGCGACTAAGAACATACGCGTAGTAATAATGCGCCAAGAAGTTCGCCGATTTGGCGGCAACGGCTTTCTTCAGATGCTGTTTGGCATCCGTCAATCGCTTTTGTTCCATCAACGCCATGCCGAGCGAAGCGTGAGCCATTGCAAGTTCGGGATCGAGCGCCAGAGCCTCTTTCAATTTAACGGTCGCTTCTTTGTTACGCTGGGTGTGAAATAACAGGTCCCCGAGGTAAGCCCGTCCTTGGGCTTCAGTAAGCGCAGACGAGGACATCATAGAGTCGAATTCGAGAGGCTTGTCGAAATACGCTACGTCGACACGATGTGATTTCCGTTGGACATACTCCTTCAGTTGCTTCTCGAGCGTTCCATAGTCCATCTGAAACGCTTCTCGAAATGCTTGCTCGACCGGGGAATTTCTTAGCAACAGATCGAGGAACTTCTTCAGGTGTGGTCGTCGCCTACCTTCATTTCCCTGGATCAAGTAGTGGACCAGGGCCCATGACTGCGCATAAAAAAGTCCACGCTCTTCATGCTTGTTCCGCTCCAGCGAGTGATAGTCAGTAGACAGCAGCGTGCCAAGCGGCATGAGATTATTGTTTCGTAATAACGCCAGATGAGTCATCTGCGGCTTGCCGAGATAGACCTTGCGTGAGTTTTCAACTTCAAAAGTGCTGTAGTACTCGGCAAGGCCTTCATTGAACCACGGCGGTATGCTTGCTCGACCAAGTGTGTTGTTCACGAGCAGGTGCACGTATTCGTGAAATATAGTGAGGAATGGATCTTCGGACTGTGAATCGATGGTTAGAGCGATGTAGTTAACATCTCGACCACTCTGAAAATATCCCGCGGCATCCACCATCTTCCCATCAGCAACTGGCTTATATGGTTTGAAGGAGCTGTCACTCTTAAAGACGATTACGGTTGTCGGCACTGGCGAGGCCAAAAGCAATCCGGGAAAGAGATTTAAAAACACCTCGCGAAACTGCTCCATGCGCGCGGCAACTTGACGAATGTCACGCTCGCTCGCGTTCCCGACTAAATTGAAGTTTCTTGATCTAACCGCCGTCCAGGTTTCTTTAGCGGAGACAAAGGGCAGGCTAGTTTCAGCGATGAGAAGCGTGCAGAGAATCGCGCCCGAGACCACAAAAGAGCGTCGTGATTTATTCATGTGGCAACACCTACGGGATGGGCTCTCGGTGAACGGTGCTGGTTTCAGGACGCGGGGAGCGGAGCCTGAATATACGAACGAAAGATTTGTAGTGTCAATTATTGATTTCTCTGCAGTCAGTGGCTTTGCCTCAAAAGTAACTCGGTAGTTCCGCTTCGGCTTGCCGCCGGGTGTGAGGCGCGGGCTTGCCCCGCCGTTAGCGTCCGTTGTGATCGGGGCTATGCCCCTGGTGCGGGCTTTTGCCCTTGTCGATCTGCAAATGCCCGCCTGGTAGGAAATCTCTAATGCACATCTGACGGGGCGAAGCCCGAATTAGGGGCATCGCCCCGATCACAACGGACGCTAACGGCGGGGCAAGCCCGCGCCTCACACCCGGCGGCAAGCCGAAGCGGAAGTACCGAGTTACTTTTGAGGAAAGCCGCAGTTAGTCGCCCGTGAGAAACCGTGAGATTGTCGACGCTAACGGTTTTGTATGGTGAGCTGCTTCTCCAGGCGAATCGATTGCGACTTCGTTGATTCTTGCGTGTTGATTTGGGGCCGTAAAGAGAATGCGAGCGGACTTAGACGCGGACGGGGTGTTCTTTCGCGTACGAGTAAGCTGTGTACGCCGCAACAACGTGGCAGACCCAACCGAGAGTCCCGCCAGTGCCGATCCAAAATCCAGGTGTGAAGATTAACCAAAGAATTCCAGCCAGGATTCGCCCGTTGTAGAGTTGACCTACACCTGGAACCACGAAGCTCAGGACGCCAGCAAGAAATGGATCGCGCATTGTTACTAAAACCTCCGCGCGACCTTATACGATCATTTTTCGAAGTGAGTTCGGAAGGATTTTAGAAGGAAGTTGCTCAGTCGTTTGGAATTCGACGAACGTCGGTGATCTCGCCGCGAAACGTACGGAGCATCTGCTTGACGACGGGATTCTGCTCTGCTTCTTCGCGCAACCGGCGTTTCTCTTGCTGTTCAATATCTTCTTTCGACAAAGGCCCTTCGTCGTTTAGTGTTTTTACGATGATGCGCACACCAGTCTCACGATCAAGCACTTCGAAGCACGCCTCGCGGATCACCTTCACGTTCTCAGCTTTGGCTAGCGTGTCGCGCAGGTGACGAGCGTCTGGTGCGAACTCTACATACAATTCGTCGCCTTCGATCGCAACCACAGTGGCAGTCTCTAGCGCGGTCACGAGAAACATTTTGCGTCTACGCTCGAGCGCACCCTTAATTCGATCAATGTCGCTGTCACCAGTCTGATCGGTTGCTTCGGAACGTGGTCTTGGCACCGCCGAGGACAATTCGTATTCAGGAGCGAGCGCAGGTTTTGTAGCTGCGGCCGCGGTGTGAGAAGACAGGGTACTGGAGGCACTGGCCGTAGGTTTCATCGGAACTGAGGTCGGATTTGGTCCCTGATTTCTACCTGCGGTCGACGAACCAAGCGGCTTGGCTGGAGGCTTTCCCAAGCGAATTGATTCCTCCAACTCGCTCAAACGATCTAAGAGTTCGCTGATTGGCTCTAGCCGTCGCATCTCCATCAGCTTCACCAGCCCTATTTCGAGTTGATAACGCGGCTGCGTCGCTGTGCGCAGGTTCGTTTCAGTTTCTGCCAACGAGTGAAAGAATCGAACGAGATCAGATTCTGAGAAGAGGTCAGCCTGTCGAGCTAATTCCTCACGATCGCAGATCGCCGATTCCAACAGTTCTGGACTCCCTGACACCTTAGTCACCAGGAGATCGCGTAAGTGGGCCAACAAGTCGCGGCAGAAGTTTCTGAGGTCGTGCCCGCGCATTACGACATCATCTATGACGCTCAGAGCCTCGGCAGGCTTGTGCTCAGCGATTCCGTTAATCACTCGGATGAGAATATCGGCGCCTGCAACGCCGAGCGCCATCTCGACATCTTCCTTCTTAATCTTTGGACCCGAGAAACTGATTACCTGATCGAACGCCGACTGCGCGTCGCGCATTGAACCTTCACCGGCTCGTGCAATCTCGCGTAAAGCGTCTTCAGGAATATCGACCTTCTCGGCATTGGCTATCAGACGCAGTCGCTCGAGAATCTTGGCAGTAGCAATGGTGCGGAATTCGAACTGTTGACTTCGCGACAGGATTGTTTCAGGAACTTTGTGTCGTTCGGTTGTCGCCATGATGAAGACGACCCGCGGCGGCGGTTCCTCAATAGTCTTCAGCAGCGCATTGAATGCCGGCGTCGATAGCATATGAACTTCGTCAATTATGAAGACCTTGTAACGATCGCGTGCTGGTGAGATAGCGACACTGCCAATGATGGCGTCGCGTACGTTGTCTACGCCCGTGTTTGATGCTGCGTCGATTTCCTGCACATCGATCGAGCGACTCTCCGTTATCTCGCGGCAGGAGGCACAGGCATTCGGATCGTCAGCACGACAAGGAGTAGCTGTCGGCTGCTTCGCTTTGTGACAGTTTAGGGCTTTAGCGAGAAGGCGCGCGGTGGTAGTTTTGCCGACTCCTCGAGCGCCGGAGAAAAGATATGAGTGGTGTAACCGCTCGTGCTCAATAGCATTCCTTAGAGTACGTGTGATTGGTTCCTGGCCGGTTACTTCTTCAAACGATTGTGGTCTCCACTTGCGAGCGATTACTTGATAGGCCATTTGAAATGAGCGTTAAGGAATATCCGTAAGAGGTAAAGGTCAATCGTAAATGAGTGAATGCTCATGATCGTGAAGTGAAAAGCCATTTACCATTTACGAAATTGGCCAGACTCCGGACTTACCCGCAACACACGCTGCCGTTGCTACCGTTGCTCCGTTCCCGGCCTGGCGGGGTTCACAAGGCTTGCGTTGTGCGGAGCCCGAAGTCTGATAAGTTTTCAACTAAAGCTACGAACCGAAGATAACTTAGGAGGGATGAAAAACAAAACGTGATTAGAAGAGTGCGTTAAATGGCTGTTTTTCTGTGCGCGAACACTCGCAACAAACCGTTAATCGCTAAGTGCAGCAATATGTACGCGACGATCGCGATGACGATTGGGAGTAGCAATGTATGACCGCCATCTGTGCTGGGACTGGCTACGATTCCTCTGAATGGTTCATAAAACGGGTTTGTTATAGCGACGATGAACTTCACGAACCCAGCACTGCTGCGAGCGGCAAGCAAGGCTAAAAGAAATCTCATTCCCAACAGCGCATAGATCAAAAAGAAGATGTAATCGATTACTTGCGATACTCGCGCGAGCCCTCTCGATCGCTCAACCTCATGTTCCGTGTCTACAACTTCATCAACGGCTTTCGATCGAAACTCGTGGGCTACGTTGTCGATCTTGTGCGAGTCGGTTGTTGCTCGCGATTGGCTCGCGCGATCGGCAATTTCAGCGTTGACCTCGCCTTCGACTTGCGATTTCACCGACTGATGTTGTACCGAACGTCGTGCTTCTTCCTGGGCTAGCTTATCGTCTTCCATAGTGAGAATCTCGGATGTCGGATTTCGAATTGCGAATGTCGAATTGCGATTTTTTGCAGGAGCCTTCAAATTCGAAAGCCGCAATTCTAAATTTATCTGGCGGAGAGGGTGGGATTCGAACCCACGGTACGGTTCCCCGTACACAGCATTTCCAGTGCTGCCAATTCAACCACTCTTGCACCTCTCCGAAAATTGACGATTGACTATTGACGATTTGCCTTACAGTGGGAGATCCGAGTAATTCTCAATCGTCAATACATTGGCGCCTTACCGTGTGAACCACAGGCATACCAACGAAGTTAATAGCTCGCAGTGAAAGGATAACGTATTAAACTGAGTCTCGTCACGTCGTCAGATCATCGGCACATCTAACACTTCGGCCCATGAAACCTTCAGCAACATCCTGCCAAATTCTGTTCGCCCTGCTGTTGCTCTCATTCGCGAGTTGTTCATACAACCCCGGCGTTTCGAACGTAAGTACTGGTTCCGTGACGCAACGTGAACCTACGCCTCAGAATCAGGATGCTGCGACCAAAATCAAAAGTCCTCTCCCTCCTCCGACGGGTTTTGTAAATGACTTTGCAGGCGTGTTCGATTCTGAATCGAAGCCCAAGCTCGAGTCGCTCCTAACGCAATTAAGAGCCAAATCGCAGATTGAATTTGCAGTGGTGACTGTCGATACGACCGGAGGACAGCCGATCTTCGAGTACTCGCTTGCGTTGGCCCGACAGTGGGGAGTTGGCCCAAAGGATACTGCAAAGGGAGGCGGACTGTTGTTGATGCTGGCGATCAAAGATCGTCAGTGGAGAATCCAGGTCAGTCGAAATTTAGAAAAGGATCTACCTGACGAAGTTTGTAAGGAGCTCGGTGACGAGTCGATGGATCTCTATAAGCAGGGTAAATATGCCGAAGGAATTACTAAGTACGTCAATCTGATCATTCGAAGGTTAGAGAAGACAAGAGGATTCAAGTTAGGTTAGAAGAGATCTTCGAACAAATCGACTGGCGCATCTTAATGGAAGACAGCCTATCAATACGGGAGAAACGTTGAAGAAAGCATTTGAAAGAAAATATGGCGGAGAGGGTGGGATTCGAACCCACGGTGGGCGTTAACCCACTCCGGTTTTCGAGACCGGTGCACTAATCCACTATGCGACCTCTCCACAATCCTAAATTGCAATTCAAAATTGCAATTCGTAATTCTTAATTTTTTAAATCCTAATTCCTAACCGTTCCGTCTGTCTTTAAAGAACTCCTGCATTAGTTCTCGGCACTCAGCTTCGAGCACGCCCGAGTTAACGTCAATTCGATGATTAAGAAAATCTGTATCGCAAATGCGAAAACGCGATTCGACGGCTCCTGCTCGCTCATCCGGTGCCCCATAAACGAGTCGCGCCACTCGCGCTTGAATCAAAGCTCCCGCGCACATCGCGCACGGCTCAATAGTCGAGTAAACAGTAGCGCCGGTTAATCGATAATTGCCGACGTGTCGTGCCGCCTCACGCAAGGCGACGATTTCTGCGTGCGCTGTCGGATCTCCATCCGTGCGTGTCCTATTACCTGCAACTGCCAAGGTCCGTTCACCGCTAACGATGCACGCTCCAACCGGCACCTCTCCGACCGACTGTGCGTTGCGTGCTGCCGCGATTGCTTCGCGCATCCAACGTTCGTCGCGCTCGATCTCCGCAACGCCAGTAATCATAAAAATCTCTAAGCAAACAGCGAAAAAGCACTATAGGAGGGCGGCTTAAAGACTGTCAAGCGGCCTAAATTTGCTCCTCGCTTAGCAAGTGATTGATCCAAATTCATCTCAGTTACGGATGCCGATAGCTGCATGCTATTATGCTATTCCGGAGTCCGGCTGCTCCCGCTCTACCCGCCCGGCGCTCTACAGCGAGTCTCGTTAATGACCACCGAAGCACCACAAAGAGGAAGTGGCCCGTTGTCATCGGACCGGGTCACAGGACGATTACGTCCGGCATCGCCGACTGATGTCGGTGGTACAGATAAGAGTGCAAAAAATCCTGTCGCTATGATGCGAAATGTGACACCGTCTGAGTTCAATGCCGCCATGATCCATTTCTATCGTGGCGAGGTTCAACGGTCCAATACATGGCGAAACCGGCTAGACACCACTTCCAATTGGGCCGTACTTACCGCAGGCGCGACTCTGTCATTCGTTTTCAGTTCACCGAGCAATCCCCACTTTGTAATTCCAATCAATTCGATTCTGGTAGCGATCTTCCTGCTGATGGAAGCGCGGCGTTATCGCTACTACGAGATATGGTCGAGTCGCGTGCGCGTAATCGAGACAGGTTATTTCGCACAGCTACTGGCGCCTGAGGGCGTACCTCCGGACGAAGCCTGGGCCGAACATCTGGCGGCTGATTTGATCACTCCGCATTTCACTATCACCGAGTGGGAGGCCGTGGGAAGACGCTTGCGCCGCAATTATCTGTGGATTTTTGCGTTATTAGCGCTCAGTTGGAATTTAAAAGTTTATCTGCATCCTTTACCGGCGCGAGACTTCGACGTGTTTATGGATCGCGCGACCGTTGGCATCGTTCCGGGTTGGGTTGTGTTTCTTGTCGGCGTGCTTTTCAACACTGCCATCCTTGTATTTGCGATCGGAACTGTGCGTCTGCGCGAGGCTACTGGAGAAGTCTTACCACAACATGAGTTTTCGTTGCGTCCTCTTGAAAGGATGACAAAATGGACCAGAGCAGCCACTGGCGCGGCGACGCGACGAACAACAGTGAGAGCGCGACGCGCGCGTCAACGGGTGCGTAGCGGCGCGGTCACTGGCGAGCTTAGAAAGATCGACATCAGTGAAACGCCTGACAGAGACCGGCGAAAAACTGAAATCTCAGAGTCCCCTGACAAAGACGTAAGGGAACCATCCGTCACGCGGTCTTAATAACGCAGCTATAACTGCGCTCTACCTGCTGCGAACTAACGACAAGTGTGACTTCGTAGCCACTTCTATGCTTGAACTCGACGGGCAGCGACTGACTCTTAAACAAATTACGGATGTGGCGAGGAGTAAAGAGCACGTAGCTCTTTCCGAGGCTGCTCGTGCGCGCTGCCAACAATCACGGCGCGTTGTTGAAGATATAGTCAGCGCCGGCCGCACTGTGTATGGCGTCAATACCGGTTTTGGCAAGCTCTCCGATGTTCGTATTGAACCTACTCAATTAGCCGAGCTGCAGCTCAACCTGGTTCGCAGTCACGCGTGCGGATTAGGCCAACCACTATCGATAGCTGAAAGTCGCGCGATGCTCTTACTCCGCGCGAACGTGTTATCGCTTGGACTCAGCGGAGCGCGTCCAGAACTGATCGACATGTTGTTGCTCATGCTGGAACGTGGAGTCACTCCGGTAATTCCTGAAAAAGGTTCCGTTGGAGCAAGTGGAGATTTGGCGCCATTGGCTCATCTCGCGATGACGGTCATCGGCGAAGGTGAAGCGTTTCTTAAGAACGAACGGATGCTCAGTAGTGAAGCGCTGCGGCGTGCCGGAATTGAACCTCTGCAGTTACAGGTGAAAGAAGGGCTCGCACTGCTAAACGGCACACAAGCGATGGCTGCTGTCGGGGGACTGGCGCTGTTTGAGGCTCATAAGCTTTTACGCTTAGCCGATGTTGCTGGTGCCATGACGCTTGAAGCTTTGAAGGGTACTCCCGTCGCTTTCGACGACAGAATTCAGCAGGCTCGTCCGCATTCAACACAAATCGAAGTGGCTGCTCACTTGCGAGAATTGCTGCGGGACAGCGAGATACGAAGTTCACATATCGAAAATGATCCCAGGGTCCAGGATGCTTATAGCCTTCGCTGCATGCCGCAGGTCCATGGCGCCGTTTTGAACGCTTTGCATCATGCGCGCGAAGTGGTGGAGATCGAAACAGGGAGTGCGACCGACAACCCTCTCGTGTTTACGGAAACGGGAGAAGTCATCTCTGGTGGAAACTTTCACGGAGCACCGCTGGCCTTGATTCTCGATTATGCGGCAATCGCGATGACTGACTTGATGAGCATCAGCGAGCGTCGAATCGATCGATTAGTAAACCCGGATTCAAATGAAGATCTGCCGCCATTCTTGACTACGAGTCCTGGCATTTCGTCGGGCTTCATGATGATGCAAGTCACGGCTGCGGCTTTGCTCAATGAAGCTAAAATTTGGGCGCATCCCGCTAGCGTCGACAACGTGCCCACCGATGGTGGTAAAGAGGATCACGTGTCAATGGGTATGACTGCGGCAACGAAGCTAAAATCGATAGTCAGGAATGCTGAAATGGTTACTGCGATAGAGTTGATAACGGCTGCCCAAGGACTCGACTACCGTGCGCCTATGTTGCCAGGCATAGGAGTTAAGACCGCACATGAGATCGTTCGAGCTAACGTAGCAACCCTAACAACTGATCGTTCAATGGCAGCCGACATTGAAAGAATAGTCGCAGTGATTCGCAATGGAGGTTTCGATTCGTTGCTTGGATAGTTTCGCGAAACTTCTGTACTACCCTGCCACTCATCTAAGGAAATAGGAGATCCAAGACATGGCGGATGCATTCAAAGAGCGACAAAAGGGACTAGAGGAAGAATACTTTCACCGCAAGAATCAGGAGGCAATCGAGAAGCTGCGCGAAAAGATGCGGACTGCAAGGAGTGAGAAGGCTACGGCTCCGACGTCGATGAAATGTCCTAAGTGTGATGGCACTTTAGCGGAAATTCAGTTCGAGAATATCCTCATCGATACCTGTGACAAGTGTGCTGGCGTGTGGCTCGATTCAGGAGAACTCGAACAACTGACTAAGCACGAAGGTGGCACCTGGTTCGCACGACTACTCGGCAGGAATTAGGCGTCCGGCACAGCTGAGGTAAGACAATTCCTGAAAATATCACAGCAAGAATTATACGTGCGCCACGTGGCTCAGAACTGAGTTGCAAGAGTTGGCATCAAGAAGCCGCTCTTCGGTGTCTGATGAACAATCTCGATCCTGATGTCGCTGAAAAACCAAGTGAGCTTATTGTTTATGGCGGCGAAGGAAGAGCAGCGCGCAACTGGTCGGCATTCGAATCTATTGTTTCGCAATTACGACAACTTGAGAATGATGAGACTCTGCTGGTCCAGTCAGGCAAACCGGTCGGCGTCTTTCGGACTCATGAATTCGCGCCTCGCGTCCTGATCGCTAATTCGAATTTGGTGGGCGCATGGGCCAATTGGCAATACTTTCATGAGCTCGAGCGCAAAGGGCTGATGATGTACGGCCAGATGACGGCGGGAAGCTGGATTTATATCGGTACTCAAGGGATCGTGCAGGGTACCTTCGAAACGTTTGCTGCGATGGCGGACAGGCATTTCGGAGGAGACCTGTCAGGTAAGCTCGTTGTTTCAGGCGGCATGGGTGGAATGGGCGGCGCCCAGCCTTTAGCTGCGACCCTGAACGGCGCGGTCTTTCTCGGAATTGATGTTGACGCTTCTCGCATCGAACGACGAGTCCGCTCTGGATACTGCGATCGGATGTCGTTGGACCTTGATGAAGCGTTGACGATTTGCGAAGACGCGCGCGAGCAAAAGCGAACTGTGTCCGTTGGACTGGTTGGCAACTGCGCCGAAGTTCTTCCCGAGCTGGTCCGTCGCGGAGTTGAAGTAGATGCAGTGACGGACCAAACGAGCGCTCATGATCCTCTGCACGGGTATATTCCGGCGGGGCTCACATTAAAGTTGGCCGAAGACCTGCGTGACGCCCGTCCTGAGGAATACCTTGAACGCTCGCTCGCGTCGATGGCGCGTCATGTTGAAGCGATGCTTACTCTTAAGCGTCGCGGCGCAGTCGCGTTTGACTATGGCAATAACATTCGCAAGTTTGCCTTCGACGCCGGTTGTAAGGATGCCTTCGAGATCCCGGGGTTTGTGCCGGAGTACATCAGACCACTCTTCTGCGAAGGCAAAGGTCCGTTTCGTTGGGTTGCTTTGTCGGGTGAGCCAGAGGACATCCGCAAGACTGACGATCTGGCGCTGGAACTATTCCCAGAGGATAAAACGCTCAATCGCTGGTTGACCCTGGCCCGCGACCGTATTCAGTTTCAAGGCCTGCCCGCGCGGATCTGCTGGCTCGGCTATGGCGAGCGTGCCGAGATGGGTGAAGCGATCAATGAACTCGTCAAAAGAGGTGAACTCAAAGCTCCCATCGCAATTGGTCGTGATCATCTTGATACTGGCTCGGTAGCCTCTCCGTTTCGCGAAACTGAGGCAATGAAGGACGGGTCAGATGCCGTGGCTGACTGGCCCATTCTCAATGCGTTGCTGAATACCGCCAGCGGTGCCAGTTGGGTCTCATTCCATCATGGTGGCGGTGTTGGTATCGGCTACTCTCTTCACGCTGGTCAGGTTTCCGTAGCTGACGGGTCAGACGATGCGGCGAAGCGACTCAATCGCGTGCTCACGAACGACCCGGGGTTGGGTGTAGCTCGACACGCCGATGCCGGATATGAAGAAGCTGCGACGACGGCGCGCGACAAATCGATAAAGATTCCGATGTTGTCGTGAGCCTTGGACCAGCGAAACACTAGACTGCGAGTAGATCTTAATGGCGAATCTCCGAGGCCGGTCGATCAAGCGACTAATCCTTCTTTTTACATTTCTCATCCTCTCCAGCTCAGCATTTTCGCAAAGTGCTACAACACAACCGAGCTCGCGATTTAACAAAGTCGGAACGGTTAAGTTTGAGAGCAAGTTGCTGAACGCCACAGTTCCTTACAACGTTGTTCTGCCAGACGACTATGACAATTCGAAAGAGAAGGGTGTGGGGTATCCGGTTCTATATCTCCTGCATGGGCTGACCGGTCATTACTCTGATTGGATTCAAAAGACTCATATTGCCGAATACTCCACCCAGTATCGAATAATCATCGTCACTCCTGAGGGTAATGATAGCTGGTATACAGACAGCGCTATGGTTTCGACTGATAAATACGAGACGTACTTTGTGCAGGAGTTGATCCCTGATGTTCAGCGACGCTTTCGCACGAATCCTTCTCGGGAAGGGCGAGCGATAGCTGGGCTATCGATGGGCGGTTATGGCGCGCTTAAATTTGGCATCAAGTATCGCGACAAGTTCGTATTCGCTGGCTCCCTCAGCGGGGCGCTAGATGCAGCATCATGGACCGAAGCAGATCCACACCAGTCTACAGCGAGGTCGCGTTCGGTCTCCGCTGTGTTTGGTCCGGCCGATAGTGCCACGCGTCAAGCGAATGACCTGCAGAAACTTTATCGGTCTGTCACGGATGCGGAGATTCCGACGTTGCCTTTCATTTATCTGGATTGCGGCACCGAAGATAATCTGCTTCAAGGGAATCGTGCTTTCGAACAGCTACTATGGGAACGAAAGATTCCCCACGAATTCCGACTCCTGCCTGGTGGCCACTCTTGGACCTATTGGGATCGACAGGTGATAGAAATCCTGCGAATTGCTTCGAAGTTACTGAAACCTGCTGAATACACGAGCGACTGAATTCCTTGCTCAACTTTGCCATTCAAACAGCTCGTGACGCCGGTCGCATTCTGACATCACGGTTAGGACGTGCCCTCCAAGTCTCGAACAAAGGCGACATCGATCTGGTAACTGAAGCAGATCTCGCTTCTGAGAAGTTGATCATTGAGAGGATTAGATCGCATTACCCGCGTCATGCGATTCTGGCAGAGGAGTCAGGTTCCACTGAAGGCTTCGCTACCGGTGAAGGAGCCAGTGAATGGAAGTGGATTATTGATCCGTTGGATGGAACGACGAATTACTCTCACGGCTACCTGTGCTTTTGTGTATCGATCGGACTGGAGCGCGCTGGTCAACTGGAAATAGGAGTCGTGTACGACCCAACACGTGATGAGATGTTCGCTGCAGAACGTGGACAGGGAGCTACGTTGAATGAGAGGCCAATCAGAGTTTCACAAGTTGCAGAACTGAACAGCGCGATGCTCTGCACTGGGTTTCCGTACAACGTGCGAGAGCGTGCCAACTTCGTTAAAGACTTTGCAAATTTCACGATGAACGTCCAAGCAGTACGGCGTGATGGCTCGGCTTCACTGGATCTTGCTTATGTTGCATCCGGTAGGTTCGATGGTTTTTGGGAAGATGGACTCAACCCGTGGGACGTTGCTGCCGGGGTATTGATTATCGAAGAGGCAGGCGGCCGAGTTACAGATTACAAGGGAGAGCGACTGGATATCTATACTCCCAAAGTTCTCGCCAGCAATGGCCTGATTCACGAGTCGATGCGCCAGATCCTGAACACTTAAGAGCGATCCATCAAACCACACGAAAGATTACGAAACAGTTTGTGCTAATTCTTGTGTTTGGTGGATTTCGTTTTTGCTATGGAGGTTGAGCAAATCTGGTGGACAGTTTGCCGTCTGCGGAATCTGTGTAATCTGTGAAAGTCTTAGAGTGCGGAACCAATAGTCTGGGCCAACTTCTCTGTCTCTCGTCTTGCGCAAGCGCGAGTCTCTTCTCCCGGCAACTGATTCACCTCGTGAACCGGATGAAAGATCACTTCAACTTTCTCTCCAAACCGTGGTAGACGTCGCCCGGTGGGCCAAACACGATTTCCACCGCGAATGGTGACGGGAAGAATCGGAACACCAGCTTCCAACGCGATTCGACTTGCTCCTCCTTTAAACCGGACCATTGAGCCATCAGGTAAGCCACGGCCCCCTTCTGGGAAGATCACAACGGCTCCGTCGCTTCGCAACCACTGCAGCGATTTTCTAATTGCTGCTGGATCGCTGCCTTCCAACTGTAACGGCCAGGCACCGAGCAGTGTCATTACCTTTCCCACGATGGGCCATGAAAATGCGACATTCCAAGCAAGAAACCTAAGCGGTCGTTTGATTGGGATGGAGAGCCAGAAAGGATCGAGGTAGGTCTGGTGATTTGCAGCGATAACAAAACCACCACTGTCAGGGATATTCTCCTCGCCAGAGTGTTTCACGTGCCAAAAGAGACGACTGATAAAGCCGACCACTGGTCTCAAGATATTCATCGCGGCCTGTGGAAGCATGAACTCCCGCTGGCTCGACCGCGTTGAACCCGGCTGCGTCGCTCTGTGCGTATTATTCAACAAACGTCAAATCAACTTAGCAAAAGTTTTGTTGGGAGATCGACGTTCATGTGATCTCATCCCACCACTCAGGAATGTCTTGTCGAGTGAGGTAGTCATCATTCCAACGCTTGCATTGCGTACATTCAAAGCCGCAGTAGCTGAACGCCTCTTGTTTTGTTAATCCGAGACTAACTCTAACACCACAATCCGGGAACGAGCAGTAGCGCTGAATCTCCAGCAATAGGAGCGAGCGCGGAAAAACGATGCGCTTCTGAGTCATTCAAGCTTTCCCCCCTCGTGAACAATTGTAATGCTAATTTGGCCATGCCTTTGAACGTGGCGAGGGGTTCGAGATTTCGTACTCCGAGCCCCTTTCTGCATTCCCCGGAAGCTATTGATTTAATTAGGGTTGTGTCAGTCCTGTCGCGTTGCCAAAAAGGAACTCAAACGCTATAATTATGCGTACTTCTGAGTCGTTCAATGATCTGTCCCGCAAGCACACGAAACCAATCGCATAGTCGCAAAAGCATAGTTTGAGGCGGCTGAAAGAATGCGTCTCGTGGCTTCGACTGCAGAGCCGAAGTCGCATGTAAGGAACAGGCCGCGGATTGTACTGGAAAGGTTGATAGATGGAAACAACTTCTGAACGGAATCATATAAACATCGAAGACGAGATGCGTCGTTCGTATCTGGATTACGCGATGTCCGTAATCATCGGTCGCGCGTTGCCGGATGTTCGTGACGGTTTGAAACCTGTGCATCGTCGCGTGTTGTGGGCCATGCACGAATTAGGCAACACCTACAACAAGCCTTACAAGAAAAGCGCGCGCATCGTTGGTGATGTCATTGGTAAATACCATCCACACGGTGACATGCCCGTCTATGACACGATCGTGAGATTGGCGCAGGACTTCTCGATGCGTTATCCGTTGATTGACGGTCAGGGAAACTTTGGTTCCGTCGACGGAGACGCCGCAGCGGCCATGCGTTACACCGAAGTGAGAATGGCGCGACTGGCAAATGAGGTTCTCGCCGATATTGAAAAAGAAACGGTAGACTTTCAACCAAACTATGATGAGTCTTTAGCCGAGCCTCGGGTTCTTCCCACTCGCATTCCAAATCTACTGATCAATGGTTCTGACGGCATCGCTGTCGGAATGGCTACTAAGATTCCACCACACAACCTCACGGAGATTGTGGATGCGACTCTGGCGCTCTTACGCAATCCTGAGATCGATATCAGTGGCCTAACAAAAATAGTTACCGGACCAGACTTTCCTACAGGTGGGTTTATCTACGGTCGCAACGAGATCCGAACTTCTTACTTGGAAGGTCGCGGAGTTTTGCAGCTGCGTGCTCGGGCCGGCATCGACCGCATCGGACGCGGTAGCCAGGAGCGCGACGCGATAGTAATCACCGAGATTCCATTTCAGGTAAACAAAGCTCGACTGATCGAGCGCATTGCCGAGTTGGTGAATGAGAAGAAACTCGAAGGCGTCGCTGATCTACGCGACGAGTCGGACCGAACCGGAATGCGCATAGTCGTAGAGCTGAAGCGCGACGCGGTGCCGCAAGTGGTCCTGAACAAACTCTACAAGTTGACGCCAATGCAGTCATCGTTTGGCGTCATCAACCTGGCGATCGTCAATGGACAACCGCGTGTATTGAATCTGAAGCAGATGCTTGAGTGCTTCGTCGACTTTCGCAGGGAAGTTGTACGCAGGAGAACTGAATACGATCTTCGTAAGGCGCGAGCACGAGCCCACATTCTGGAAGGCCTAACGAAAGCAATCGATGCGCTCGATTACATCGTTACGCTTATTCGCAACTCACGTTCGGTAGATGAGGCAAGGCAGTGGCTTACCGGACAGATGAAGACGATGACGGAAGTAAAGACCTGGAAGGGCGTTCCGTCCGATGTCGCCTTAAAAACTTATCTGGGCAAACTGCAAAAAACGATTGAGCGACTCGCCTTCTCAGACCTGCAGGCACAGGCAGTTCTGGATCTTCAACTTCGGCGCCTATCTGCGCTCGAGCGTCAGAAGATTACCGAGGAGTATGAAGGAATCATCAAACTGATTGCTGAGCTTGAAGAAATTCTCGCGAATGAGAGCGCACTTCGACGGGTAATTGGTAAAGAGCTCGAAGAAGTGAAGAAGGAGTTTGGCGATGCGCGGAGAACGGAAATCGTCGACGAAGGCGCCGAGTTCTCGATTGAAGATCTAATCGCCGACGAAGATGTTGCGATTACCGTCACCAATAGTGGCTACATCAAACGAACGCCTGTAACTACGTATCAACGCCAGGGACGCGGTGGCAAAGGACGTTTCGGCGCCGCCGCGAAGAATGGAGACTTTGTCGAGCATCTCTTCATTGCTTCAACTCATGCGTACCTGATGGTGTTCACTGACGACGGCATGGTTTACAAGTTGAAAGTCCATGAAGTGCCTGACGCTGCTGCTTCGGCACGCGGCAAGGCAATCGTTAACTTGATCAGCATCCCTTCTGATCGAAAACTCGCCGGTGTTGTTCCCGTCAAAGAATTCGCTGAGGGCCGTTACGTTGTCATGGTGACGCGTAAAGGTGTGATCAAGAAAACCTCTCTGGCTGATTTTCAGAACATTCGTTCAAACGGAATCATCGCGATCAATGTTGACGAAGGCGATCAGCTCCTCGATGTTGTTTTAACGGACGGCACCAAACGGATCTTCATCGCGACTCACAATGGACTGGCAATTCGATTCGACGAAAAGAATGTTCGGCCAATGGGTCGAGCCACGCGCGGGGTGCGTGGTATCGATCTGCGTGATGATGACTTTGTCGTCTCGGTCTGTCCCGTGTCTTCAGACGACAGTGAGCGGATGCTCTCAGTCTCTGAACAGGGCTACGGAAAACAGACGCCCATTACGACTTATCGCTTGCAATCACGTGGCGGTAAAGGCGTGATCAATATGAAGACGACGGAGAAGACAGGCAAAGTTGTGGCGGTCTTTCCTGTTGAAGATGATGCCGAAATCATGATCATCACACAGCAGGGTAAGTTGATTCGCTTAGAAGCCGGACATATTCGGAAGACCGGACGCAGCGCGCAAGGTGTGCGACTGATCAAGACCGAAGAGGGAGATAAAGTGACTAGCGCTTCGTTAGTGGAGGCAGCCTCAGAGGACGAAACTGAGGAAACTCCCGCCGGGTGAAAGAGCAGAGGCCAAATCAGAGGTCAGAAGTCAGAGATCAGAAGTCAGAAATCAGGAGTTCAGAGATCAGGAGTTATGGCTTGGCCTCCTGGACTTGAGGAAGTGGCTTCGCCCTTCCGATCAAATTGCTAAAAAGATTTGGGCTTCGCCCTTTCCTAAAACTGTTGGAGGGCGCAGCCCAAATAATTTCTGCGAGTCCTGGACGGAGGGGCGAAGCCACTTCCTCAAGTCCAGACGGCAAAACCATGACTCCTGATCTCTGACTTCTGTTCTCCGTCAATCCGCAGCTAGGTTCTGTGGCACCGTATCGCCTTCAACCCAACACTCGCCGTCCTCAAACACTTCCTTTTTCCAGATCGGTACGGTTCGTTTCAATTCGCGGATTGCCCACTCGCATGCCTCAAAGGCAGCGCGACGATGCGGTGCACTCACCGAGATCACAACACTCGTCTCCCCAATTTCCAGTTTGCCGGTACGATGAACGATTCCAATGTGCGCGATCTCAAAGCGGCGGTGGGCCTCACGACCGAGTCGCCGCATTTCATTGAGCGCCATCGGTTCATACGTTTCATAAACCAAAAAGAGCGTACGGCGACCATGAGTCCATTCGCGTGCGTAGCCGTCCAGCGTTACTGTCGCACCACATTCGGGCAGTACCACTTGCCGGGCAATGGCGCCTACGTCGAGCGAAGCAGTCGTTAACTCAAAAAAGTCATTCTCTTCCTTAGGAGCGGATCCGCCGCTAACAGGAGGAAACACTGCGAGTTCATCACCGTCCGATATCTCGCGTTCACTGGCTGCGTATTCCTGATTTACTGCGAACAGGAGTGATCGGCCGAAGCGTCGCAGATCCGGATAAGCCCGTAGTATCTGGGCTAACGCGTCACCAGTCTTGGTTTGAGCTTTTAAGGAAAACTCGACTTCGCTTTTGCCAACTGAGTCACGCGCCGCCCCGAAGAAAAGGACGCGAACTTTTATTCCATTATCAGGATTCTTTGCCAAGGCTGCTTACTCGATATCAATCCGTTTGCCGCTGTGTCCATTTCCTTTGGCAAGCACATGGATGCGTGCGCGTTGCTCATACGTTCCGACTGCTTTATTCAGCATGCCGCCCAACCGTCGTAGTCTCTCGAGAGTAGAACGCAGCTCGAGAAGTTCCTGTTTTACTTCTGCGTCCATTTCCATTGCCGCTGCAACAAGAAAAGAAAGATGCTGAGGTTCTGTATCCGAAATGTCAGGGAGGTTTGCCCGCTCATCGTTGATGGTCCGGATCGCTTGCGCGATGCGGTTGAATAGGCTACTGACCTCATGTGACTTGTCCTTAAGAGCACTGGAGTCTTCGTCCTCATCTTCGAAGAAACTGATCCGTCCAACCAGATAAGGTTCACCGCGGTCCAGGTATTCCTCTACGCGGTACCGAACCACACCGACAGTAAGAATGTTGGAGCGACCATCCGCCAGAGTCTGTGTTTCAGTCAATTCAGCAACACAACCAACATGGCCAACCGGTGGCATGTCACGATCCGAAACGGTTGAATCAAAGTAAGAAACGCCCAGCAGATTATTTCCTGGTTTAATGTCTTCCAGCATCTGACGATAACGTGGCTCGAAGATGTGGAGCGGCAATGGAACGCCGGGAAACAAGACCACGGGAAGCGGAAAGAGTGGTAACTCCCTTACGCCCCTCACTTTTTCCATAGCTTCACTCATTCTAAATTTCGCCTGACTTCCTGATGTTGCAGCAAGCGATGGATCAAACTTCAGGGGATTTGTGCTTTGCACGTTCATTATGGCAGACGGGTGCGGCGAAGTCAGCAAGCCTTTCTGCGACGGTCGAAAAGAAACTTCACTTTTGTACTAAGCATCATTCGCGGATGCAGTGGATGGTGTCAGGTTGTGGGCTGGAAATTCAAAAAGCCCCTGCTCATCTCAAGCAGTGAATGAGCAGGGGCCCCTATTGCTCCGCGCGCAGGGGAGGGGAAACCACGCGCGCGGTGCGGGATCGGCCACGCAATTGAGGTGGGAGTGGCCGAATATTAAATCTCAAACAACTTCCAGTGAGCGCGGCGCAATGCGTCTCATCGTCGCCAACAGCACTTCGGTGTCAAACGGCTTATCAAGTACCCCGTCAGCGCCTCGTGCTGCGCAAGCGTCCTTTACGTCGGGGTGGGTTCCAGAGGTCATGACGAGAACCTTCGATTCTGGAACGTGCGCCTTGATGTACTCGATGATACGCAACGCGATTTCGGGCGATTCGGTCGCATGCTCCAATTGCAGATCGAGCAGTGCAACATCAGGTACGTAAACCGTCGCTCGACGCACGGCCGTCTGCAAATCGTTTGCAGTCACAACGTCGTACTCTTCGCATAGCGTCCAGAAGAGTTGTTGTGTGATCGCCTCATCGTCATTGACGATCAAAACTCTGGGCTTCATCTGGAGGAGCCTCCTTACTAATTGCTCCGCTATCAGCTTTAGCAATGCGTGTACCTCAGAAGTATTTGCGAGTTGCCGAAGATTTTGCATCGCTGAGTGGAATGAAGTGGTAAGCCTTTACAACCAAACGGATAGAACGTGTCTACTCTAGTAGACGCAAGAAGCGCACACAAAGGCGAGAATTTGAAATTTCAATTAAAAATTTCAAATTTTCTCTGACCGCTGATCTCTGACTCTGACCCGCTGGATTTTACGGTTTTTTCGGCTGTTGGGGTGGGGGCTCCGGCTTCTCGGGAGGAAGATCACTGTCATCAATTTCGTCAACGACCTTCAACTCGGCTCCATATTTCTGGTAGCCGCGAAACCGGATCTCATTTCGGGATTGGCGAGTTTCGCCACGATAAGCGCTGGTGATGTAGATGTCTGCATGGGAAGGAAGCAGATAAGGTTTGTCGGCGATCGTAACCCAGTCGTAATCGATCAGTGAGCTAGCGGCGGTGATGGGAAAATCAGCAGGAATCTCCGTCGCGATTTGTTCAAACCGCAAAACGCGATTCGTTTCTCGATCGATCCACACTCGACCTCGCGAACCCGCAGTCGTGACCATATCTCGCTCAGCTTTCAAGGTCAGTTGAGAAAACGCTCTCAGCACTACGAATTCATAAACAATAGTTCGACGACCGCGAAGCACGTCTGTGTCAACCATCTTGAATTCAGCTGACGCGCGCGGTCGGAAGATATTCGCCAAGCCTGTTACGTACTCTCCGGTTGAAGTTGATCCCCCAACCAGGTCGCCGTATTCCTTACTCTCATTAGGCTGTTGGGCCAGTGGCAGTCCATTGACAGTTAAGACCTTGTACTCTTCTCCAGCAGTGGCCCGGTAGCTAACCGCAATCGTCAGATTATCCAGCGGAATCCAGTTGCTCGTGTGGCCATAGGCAATCGCTCTCTTGATCAATTGCCTCACGATAAAGTCAGGCATCGCTTCCGTTGCAGCAAGAGTCGCTTCTTGGGTCCTTGTGAGGAGTTCGTTACCTTCTGCCTCGGACGGCAGAGTAGATCCGGTTGGATTAACCCGACGGCGCTCCGCTTCCTCGATTGTGCGACGCAAAGCTGGGTCGTTTCCGCTCTTCGTTGAAACCAATGACCGCATTCCGTCGGTTAAAGGAAAACCAATTCCTCTTCGTCTGATTTCCTCGATCACTTCATCGCGTTTGCCTGGATATTTGGGAAGTTGGTAGATCAGCGCCACGATTTCTTTGCTGGTTAGCGGCTTATCAGACGTCTGCGCGTGCAGTGACGGACAAACAATGAGACAGAGAACAAGAACAATTGCGAACTTCATGATTAATCCATCTGTAGTTACGGATTGATTCACCGAAGATAATATTGGTTCCAAGTACCTTCGTGTCAATCCGGAATCTTACCGAACACACTGATAGGTACTGCCTCCTCTGCGACGAAGAGTGTCACCTCAATCTTAGTAATGAGATTCTGTCCTAAACTAAGTTTCTTCATTTTATACGTGGTGAAGCCTGGCGAATCGATTGTGAGCAGATATTCTCCCGCCGGCAGATCGGCAAAACTGAAGTGGCCCTCATCACTAGAACGTGTTTCAAGAGATTCTTCCGTCGTTGGGTTACTGATTACTATCCGAGCGCCGGCAATTACGGCTGCGTTCGGATCGAGTATTGTCCCAGACAGCACTGGGGCATCGATTCCAGTAGCGCGTTCTTTCTGTGTGATCTTGATCTCCTGGGTAGAACGTTCTTGAGCTTTCGTTACTCTCGCCCAATACAGACCGCCAACAAGTACCACAGCAATCGTCAACGCTTTGCACACCCGTCCCATAATCCAACGTCGACCTTCTTTATTTCTGTTTTTCGTCATTTATTTACGGCGGCTTCGATGGTGTAGATGTTCTTCACGAGGAAAAGTTGCCCTCGATCAAGGCTCTCATTTCAGCCACACAATTTCATTGTTGCCAATTGAATTATCTCGACACACGATTCTAGTTCCTTTATCGGAACAAATTCACCTGTTCGATGGGCAACACGAATATCGCCCGGGCCTAGTACTACGGCTTCGGCACCCATCGCTTTCATCTGAGCCGCTTCGGTGCCGAATGCGACTGTTCCAGCATCTTTCCCGGTCAGCTGTTCAAGCAAAGCAACCAAGGGCGAGTCGGCGTTAGTTTCGAATCCCTGATCAGTGCGAATGGTTTCGACTTCACATGCAAACGTCGAATCTACGCTTCGTTCATCCTGGATAGCCGCTTCGAGCATTTCCAAAACTCGACTGGACGGTTGGCCCGGTATTGGTCGCCACTCAAGTGTCAGGTTGCATTCACCAGGAATAACGTTCTTGGCAGTGCCACCGTGGATCAGTCCCACATTTAGAGTAGTGTAAGGAGGATCGAATGCGTTGTGTTGCTCTGCTTCAAGCTCTTTCGCGATTCGCTCGAGTCGAGTTAGCAGATGGCCCCCTTTGAAGATTGCAGAAACTCCGAAGGGGGGATAGGCACTGTGGGCCTCGCGACCTTTCACAGTCACTTGGGCCAACGAGTAGCCTTTGCCAGCCCGCATTGGCTGCAGCGAAGTTGGCTCGCCGACGATGCTGTAACGTGCGCGCATCGGTCGCTGATCTGCAAGCCGCTTGGCGCCCATCAATCCGACTTCTTCATCGGCAGTGAAGACCAGGGCAAAAGGACGTTTGAGTTTATTAAGGTCCAGAGTCTCAACTGCGGTCAGCATTGCGGCGATAAAGGCCTTCGTATCACAAGACCCGCGGCCGAATAGTTTTCCATCTCTTTCAGTAAGCGTCAGCGCTTCCTTCCAATGCTCGTCGAACGGAACGGTGTCGGTGTGGCCCACGAGCCCCAACTCGACTGCGGGCAACGTAGAAAACTCAGTGCCCCAAAGAGCGATAAGGTTCTGTTTTTCTATGCCGTTTTCATCTATGTAGGGAAAGCGTTTTACTGAGAGGCTCAGAGCTTCACAACGGCGTACGAGATAGTCTGCTATCTCAATGTTCGAACGAGATGAAACCGAATTGATGGTAACGAGATCGGAGAGTGTTTGTTTCAGGCTCATTGTTATGCGGTTAGCGCCACAGCTTCACTTGTAGTCTGCGAAACCTTTCAAGTATTTCATCCTGGTCTGAGTGTCTCCCATCCTCAACGATCATTTTCCCGCCAACAACAACATCGCGCACGGCTGTACGCGAAAGCGAAAAGACGACGTTAGCTAACAAGTCCTCAGCAGACGCTCCTGCAATAGACGTATCATTCAAGTCAACGGTAAAGAAATCTGCCGGCGTGCCATCTGCGAGTGCACCACTGTTTGAGCCGATGCTGATGGCACCATTGATGGTTGAGCATGTGAATAGTCGTGAAGCAAGAGAAGACTTGGAGCCATCGTCATCAGCCATCACCACTCTCTCCAATTGTTTGAGACGCAAGTGATATTCAAGCTCGCGGGCATCCTCAAGCAGATCAATCTGGATCTGGCTGTCGGTCCCAAGTGAGATTCGAACTCCTTCAGCAATGAGAATGGACGCGGGAACTACTCCATCGCCAAGATTTCGTTCAGTAGTCGGGCACGCACAGACCATCGCTTGCGCCTTACCCAACGCCCGCGCAGCTTTCTCCGTTATATGAATTGTATGTACCGCCGTGAATCGATTGCTTAGCAGTCCCTCCGTTTCCAGCAAGGCAATCGGTGAACGACCGTACTCAGCAATGCAGCTGGTAATCTCTGCAGGTTGTTCCGCGACGTGCATGTGAACGGGCATCTTGCGCTGATTGGCGAACTCAACGATCTCTTTGAAGTAATCCAAGGGGACCGCACGTACGCTATGTGGGGCGACCCCAGTCCAAACGAAATTCTTGTCCGTAACTTCGGCCGTCAACGCTTGCACATTCTCTAGGTAGGTTTTGGGTTCTTCGATGAACCTGAGTTGTCGCGGATCGGGAGGAGTTTCGAAACCCGAGCGACCGTAGGCTACGCGCAAGAGCGCGATGCGCAACCCAACATCGCGCGCCGCACCTATGACCTGTTTAGCCATTAAGTTCGGATCGGGATACGGAGTGCCGTCAGGCCCATTGTGAAGATAGTGAAACTCGCCTACTGCCGTGATGCCGGACAGTGCCATTTCGAGGAAGGCCATCCGTGAAGCATCGTAGATATCGTCAGGACTGAGCAGGGTAGCGGCGTGGTACATCATCTCGCGCCACGTCCAAAAACTATCAGTTGAGTTTCCGCTTCGATATTCAGTGCGGCCGCGTATCACTCGCTGAAATGCATGAGAGTGACCGTTGACGAGTCCAGGAAACAGTGCACGGTTCTTTAGACGAGTGACCTGTGAAGTTTCAGGTGGTGTTGTAACTTCTATGACGTTCCCGCTGCCATCCGATAGTAAGGCTTCATTAGAACGGAGGCGCCCTTCGACAAAAATTAGCTCAGGCAGCCACGCTGTTTCGATGGAAGAGTTCACAACCAATTAACGGATTGAATTTGTAGCTACGCGGATCTAAAAAATAGCTACGCTTGATTTAGATTCAACGACCAGAAAATACCAGTGACAAACAGGACCGTCAAAAAGAGTCCGGTCGAAGCACCTTTGTACTCACATCGGATTGTGCTGAAATCGTTAAACGAAAATTATGAAAAATGACGAATCAGGAAAGCTCCTGGCGCGTATGCAGCACCTGCTGACATATCACGAGATGTTACTCAGGGACGAGGTGCGAAACTCGGCCGTGCTGAAGGCGCTCAAGCGACACGTCGATAGCGGAACTTCTGTTTTAGATATCGGTAGCGGAACAGGAGTTTGGGCGATCGCGGCGGCAAAACTTGGAGCGAAGAGAGTTGTGGCGATCGAAAAAGAAGACTTGCTTGTGCCCATTATCCAGAAATTGGCCGACAAAAACGGTGTAGCTGATCGAGTCGAGGTGATTCACGGCGACTCGAGAGAGGTGAAGTTATCCGGCAAATTTGAGCTTGTGATTAGCGAGACCATTGGTAACGAGGCGTTTGATGAGGCAATCGTTCCCATCATGATCGATGCACGCAAACGGTTCTTGAAAAGAGGCGGCGTCTTGATCCCGAGATCGATTGCGTCGGTTATGGCGGCGGCCTTTATGAGACCAAGCACTGGCTCGCTGCCCGCCGGGTTAAGCTTGCAATATGAGTATCTGGAGTTCTTGATTCGTGACATTCCAAAACGAGTGCGGGATCGAAGCATTCTGGAGATTGTTGGTCAGCAAAAGGTGCTCAGGGATGTTGACCTTGCGACAGTGCAAGCTCCGCCGGATCTCACGAAACTTACGGTCAGTTGGAAGCTCAAAGATGCGAGTCGAGTTAACTGCCTGGTGCTCTGGGCGGAAGTAGTTTTATCGAAAGGGATAAAACTCAGGACCATTGATAGTCCAAACTGGACCCCGATCGCTTTTCCGCTCGAATCATTTGCACCTGGTCCTGCGACTCTTAAGTGCAATCTGTCGTTCACGGACAAGCATTATCATTGGACTGTGGTCCATTCGACCAATGGTAAACAAGTTGTGCAATCTCATTCGCCTGTCTTTCCTTACACGTTCTTGCAGGCACTGCTAGGCCGGCCGCCGAAGTGAACTACCAGTCCTGTTTTCTGAAATCAAAATGTTTGACGCTCAATTTAATCAATGTTAGCTTCTGCCAAGTTTTGTGCAGTAGAAGGGACGCTTTATCAAAACCACCATCCACTCAAGCAGTTCTACTAGCACGGCTAATTGATTTCCTCACCTCTCAGACGATGGCCTTAATTGACTGAAGGCATTCGTCGCTTAAGTCTTAGACGAAATTGCTGTTTAAATTTTGCGCATAAACTTGAGAGCTGTATTCAATCGTGGGGGGCGCAATCAGATCAGGAGAACTGATGAGTAAGAAAGAGCGTACCATTTTCCCATTAGCACGGAAGCAGCGATTAATCCTGAAAGAGTTGCCAGATGAACTTCTCGTTTACGATTTGGACCGAAACACCGCTCACTGTCTAAATGAAACTGCTGCGGCCATTTGGAACCTATGCGACGGGCGCAGCACAGCTACTGAAATCGCCGCAAAACTCGCCAAGCAAACTGGCCAACCAGTTGATGAGGATCTGGTTTGGTTGGCGCTGGACCAATTGGATCGTGATCAGCTATTGGCGGATAAGCTGCTTTTGCCCGCCCAAATGGCGCGGATTTCGCGCCGAGCCGCGGTGAAGCGTATTGGAGCTGCTGCGCTGGCCGTGCCGCTGGTTTATTCAATCACTGCGCCCACCGCGGCGCAGACTGGAACATGCCTGCCGAGAGATGCGCCCTGTACTGCGGATGCGCAGTGCTGTTCCGGAAACTGTCGCGGGAACGGTCTCTGCGCGTGAGCTAAATTAAGGTTTGACCGGCTGGTGCTCATCACAAGCCGGCCGGTTTAAGCCGCCCTTCAACTCCCGTTCATCAAATTCCATATTTAAATGAAGACCCATGTTGTGCGTGTATCTGTGCACCGTGGGTTATCGATCCGTTTGGTTTCAGGCACAGTCTGTTGTATGACCTCAGTCTGATGTATGACTGCGGCCGGTGCTCAGGAAAGGCAGAATGAAACGACTGCTTCTAATCAGTAATTCTACGCTTCACGGAGGCGGCTATCTGGACCACGCCGAGGAGCAGATCCGGAACAGTTTAGGAACGATCCGACAGGTACTGTTCATACCTTTTGCACTCCATGACCAGGATGCCTATGCCGATCAGGCGGCTAAGCGTTACTTAGCGATGGGCTACTCTCTTCAGTCGATCCATCGCGTCTCGGATCCGAAACAGGCAATCGAATCAGCAGAAGCATTGTTCGTCGGAGGCGGAAACACATTTCGTCTTTTGAAACGTCTCTATGGCCTTGATCTGCTGGATGTGATTCGGCGGCGGGTAAACCAGAGCATGCTTTACATTGGATCCAGCGCCGGATCAAACGTAGCAGCGCCGACGATTAAGACGACGAACGATATGCCGATTGTCGAGCCTCCCTCATTCGATGCTCTGGGATTGATCGATTTTCAAATCAATCCGCACTACCTCGATCCAGATCCGACATCAAAACATATGGGTGAGACGCGTGAAGAACGAATCAAGCAGTTTCTCGAGGAGAACCAAACACCGGTGGTTGGCTTGCGCGAAGGAACAATGCTGCGAGCTCAGGATGATGAGGTCGTTTTGTTGGGAAACAGCAGCGCTCGCATTTTCCGGCGCGGCTTTGAGCCCGTGGAAATACCACCCGGCAGCAATGTAGGAGAGCTGATTTGAAATCACGGGAGGATCGGTAGAACAGGGTCAGGTGGTCCGCCACCAACGTGGCCAATGCCGATGCGTACGCTGTTACTCCTCAACCCATGCACGGTGATAGTTACGATCACATCGCCGATATGGGCCAGGTTGTCGTTCAGCCGAACAATAATCATTGTGACCGGCACTGATCCAGGTACGGGCCCGACATACTCCACGATTAACGGGTAGCTAGTGAGCGAAACATCCTGCGCTTCTGCTGTGACCGCAGCAGCTCCTTCATCTGGTAGCAAGCCAAGCTGCGTCGCAAAGAGCATTATTCGCGTGCGATTGTCCGGGCCAGAAAAAAGTGTTCTGGTCGGTGAAAAGGGTTCAGCGAGGAACGTTATAGACTCAACCGCGATGGCCCGTGTGGAATTTTCAACCGTCAAAAGAACCGGTCTTGGTGTGGCCGTAAAATCCGCGATCTGATCTGCGCTCAAATCATTGAAGGTCCTGCTCTGCGGATTCATCAAATAATTGGCCTTCGTCGCAATAATCGTGCAATTGCTACCGCCGCCTACATCGACGAACGAGTAAGTGCCATCAGCGCTAGTCGTCGTGCTCCTATTCTGAGACTCGGAAAGCACAACCATAGCCGCGTCAAGCGGCTCGCCGCTGACCTTTAAGACTCGACCGCTTATCCGATGTCTATTCAACGCGGCGCTGAAGTTGAACGTTACGTCCGCACTCAGGTCCGTTATCGTGTGAAGGGAAGGATCAAACGTGTAGTGAGCCCTGGCTGCTGTCAATGTGTAGTTCCTGCCTGCGTCGACTGTAAACGAGTAAGCTCCCGCAGCATTCGTAGAGGTTGTTCGTGTCTGACCACCGCCTAATGTAATGGTTACTCCAGCGAGCGGACTCCCCAAAGAACTCACGATTCCGTTTATCACATGAGTATTGAGCAGAGCCGTGAAATTACCTGTCTGATTTCCGCTGGGAGTTGTGAATGTTCTACCTGTCGGATTGAAGTTGTAATGATTTTTCGCTGGCGTGATGACGTAACGACCACTTGTCGGCAAATCAGCAAAAGTATAATCGCCGTTGCTATTGCTCTGCGTGGTGACTGCTTGTGAACCAGACAAGGTGACCGAAACTCCCGGCATGGCAATGCCCCCTGCATTGGTCACTCGACCATTAATCGAGAATACCGTTAACGGCGAGCTGGCTAGATAGCTGCCAAGAGCACCCCTGCGCTCGTTGAGACACTGCGTCACTCCCGCGCAAAGTAACAACTGATTGGTCCAATAGTCGTGGCCGGCCGCATCAGGATCCCGGCCCAAAATGTTTCTGAACTGCTGCGCTACATACTGAGCTGGATCTTCACTCGGTGTCGCTGTGTTGATCACCACTGTCGTTTGAGCGGAAGAGGCCAAGTGTTGGTAAACCGAGTTGATGACAGTCAGTTTGTTTGTGCTGGCATCGGCATAGATGGTGTCAGCTGCCTCTACACATTCAACAACGTCGAGAACTGCTTCGCGAACATCAACGATCGATACAGCTGACGCCGCATCATGACTCCATCCAAAGTGGGAGTTTCCGATGAAGACTCGGTTGGCTTTTGAGAGATATAGGCCATTGAATCCGAGATTGTTTACATTCATTCGAAGGCGCGAGATGTAGATGAGATCAATTGGTGCGCTTCCGGCAGTCGGGTAGAGATCGGGGCGGCTCGCGATGCCGTTGAGGTGACCTTCGTCCAGGAAGATGTGGTAAACGAACGTCTCTCTCCGTGGTGAGAGATTGTCTATCGCTGCGGCATTGCCGATGCCGATCCATGAATATGTGGCTCCCCAGGTTGTTTTCCCCCAAAAATTTGTTCGGAGGCCGTAGTCCATAAAGACTGATTCCGTCACTGTAATGTTCTTCCAGCCTATGTTCTGTAA
>JBKPAL010000258.1:0-12804 GCA_046726395.1 Acidobacteriota bacterium | reverse complement strand
TCCGAAAAGGAACCTTTCTATGAGCACATCAGTTGATGCTACTGGAGTCAGCCCTGTGCCGGTTACTGATACCGGGTTCTTCGGTCATCCACGCGGTCTGTCCACTCTATTCTTCACGGAGATGTGGGAGCGATTCAGCTTCTACGGCTTGCGCGCGATCTTGTTTCTTTACATGACAACAGAGATCGCCAAAGGCGGACTCGGCTTCGCGCGACCTTACGCTGGTCTGATCATGGCGACCTACGCCTCCAGCGTTTATTGGACGCCTTTGATCGGAGGATGGCTTGCAGACAAGTGGCTTGGTGCTCGGCGTGCGGTTCTCATCGGAGGAATCATTATCGCGTGCGGTCACTTTTCAATGGCGATCGAGTCTATGCCCACGTTTTACCTCGGCCTGGTCCTAATTGCGACTGGAACAGGTTTTCTGAAACCGAATGTGAGCACGATGGTCGGCGACCTTTATCCCGAAGGCGATGCTCGACGAGACGCCGGTTTCTCTATCTTTTACATGGGCATCAACCTCGGTGCTTTGCTGGCTCCGCTTGTGGTCGGTTATCTCGGACAAAGGGTTGAATGGCATTACGGCTTCGGTGCTGCGGGTGTGTTCATGGTGTTTGGGCTGATTCAATATGTGCTGGGCAAGAACAGATTGCGCGGTGCAGGTGAGCCACCTAAACGCGTCGTGCCGGACATTGCAGAGGTAACGAAAATTGATGAGGCGGTTAAGTCCACAGGATTTGACACTCTAACGGCCGCGTTGGCCCTGATCGGCGGTGTACTTGGTTTTCTCGGCGGAGTTAAATGGGGAGGTGCGGGAATTGTGGGCGGCCTCTTTCCAGGAGTCGTCTTCTTTTTCTTTGGTTACATCCTAGGCACGGTTCGTCGACTCAATCGAGATGAAGCGCTGCGAGTCGGCGTCATTTTCATTCTGTTCGTCTTCTCGATCGTTTTCTGGATGTCGTTCGAACAAGCAGCAACAAGTTTGACCTTGTTCGCTGATCGACTCACGCGCCTTACAATTTTCGGATACCACTTCCCCTCAAGCTGGTACCAGTCTGTTGAGCCAGTGTTCATCGTCACGCTCGCGCCTGTGTTTGCCGCCATCTGGATGAAGCTTGGTAGGCGTAATCCTTCAAGTCCAGCGAAATTTGCGCTGGGCCTTGTGTTCGCAGGAGTTGCATTCGCGGTCGTCGCGTTTGCATCTACGCTGATACCTACAACTAGTGGCGATTTAACAGATGCTCAGAAAGTTGGCCCCCTGTGGCTTGTCGTTGTCTACTTCCTACAAGCATTAGGCGAACTTTGTTTGAGTCCTGTTGGCTTGAGCACAGTGACTAAAGTTTCACCAGCACGTTTGGTAGGACTAATGATGGGTGTCTGGTTCCTGTCGATCTCAATTGGCAACTTCATCGCAGGGATCATGGGAGGCGCGTTCAACGAAAAGGCAGAAGGCGCGCTTGTAACAATGTTCGGTATCGTTGCAGCGATCACATTCGTTGCGGCGGCCTTGCTTGCGGTGCTAACACCAATAATAAAAAGAATGACACCACGATCTGCTTAATGCGGACACTATTTACGTGATTACTGGCGTGATTACTGGCTTACGTCCTCGATCGAATAGTGGCTGTCACGGAAATACTTAAAAACACGAATTCAATCGAAAGTACTAATTCTCGTCGTCTCCAGAAAACCGAATTGAGAACGACAGCTATCAGGAGATAAATGAACACTCGAATCAATGCGCTGTGCGCAGCCCTACTGCTATCACTATTTTCATCCGCAATTCTCGCCCAGAACAAACTACTCACAATCGACGACATCTTCGATCCCATCAAGAAAGTTAACTTCAACGGGACGACACCTAACATTCGCTGGCTCAAGGATGGCACTCATTATCTATTAACAAACGAGCCGACTAAGAAAGACGTACCACGGCTACAAAAAGTAAACGCAGTCACGGGAGAAGCTGCTCCTTTCCTGGACTCAGCGAAGATGACCGCCGCTTTCGCCGCTCTTGCGGGGGTTAGTGAGAAGGATGCCAAGCAGCTCGCAAGCCGAGACAAGTTTGATTTCAATGATAACGAGACCGCTTTGCTGTTGAACTGGTCCAATGATCTTTTTTATTACGACCTCGCGAGTAACAAGGCACTTCGCGTAACAAACAATCCTGAAGAAGAGGTCGGTGAGACCATCAGCCCGAACGGTCGCATGATCGCGTTCGTGCGCAGTAACAACATTTATATTTTCGACATCGGCGAGCGACGCGAGCGTCGATTGACCACCGACGGTGGGCCCAAGACGTTGAATGGTCGACTCGACTGGGTCTATCAGGAAGAACTCTACGGCAGAGGCAACTTTGAGGCGTACTGGTGGAGCCCGGACTCTACGATGTTGGCCTATCTGCGATTCGATGAAACACCCGTTCCAGAATTTACGGTTGTGGATCACATTCCTTATCACCAGGAGCTCGAGGTCACACCATATCCGAAGGCAGGGGATCCGAATCCTCTCGTCAAACTCGGTGTAGTAAACGCGGTCGGCGGGGCAACTCGTTGGATAGATACTTACGCTTACCAGCCGAGCGACTTGCTTGTTGTTAGAGTGGCCTGGACTCCGGATAGCAAACGAGTTGCTTATCAAGCTCAGAATCGCGAGCAGACCTTTCTCGATCTGAATTTTGCTGACGCAGGTGATGGTAAGTCATCGAGAGTACTTCGAGAATCTTCCAAGACATGGGTTGCAGTGCTCGATAATCCTCATTGGCTGAAAGACGGATCCTTCCTTTGGGAAAGCGAGCGTACAGGCTTCCAACACCTCTATTACTACAGTGCTGACGGTAAACTGGTTCGCCAGGTTACGGATGGCAAGTGGGAAATACGGTCCTTTCAAGGCGTAGATGAGGACAAGGGTGTTGCTTTCTTTAGTTCAACTGAGCACAGCAATATCGCTCCTAGTCTGTACAGAGTCCGACTCGATGGCTCAGGGCTGACGCGAGTCACAAATGATGAAGGCACACACAGCGTCAGCATGAGTCCACGTTACAACTTCGTAGTAGATCGGTGGAGCGACATCAACACTCCTACGAAAACGCGTCTGCTCGATACCGATGGAAAAGTGGTACGAGTTATTGAAGACAATAAGGTCGATGCGCTCGGCCAGTACAAATTGGGCAAGGCTGAGTTAATGCAGGTCAAGTCACGCGATGGTTTTGTCATGGAAGCGATGATGATCAAGCCGCCAGACTTCGATCCAAGCAAGAAGTATCCAGTGTTCGAATTCACTTACAGTGGACCAAATGCTCCACAAGTTCGTAACGCCTGGGGTGCCCAGTCCTACATGTGGCATCAGATGTTGGCGCAGAAGGGCTACATCATTTGGATTCTGGATAACCGAACGGCGAGCAGCAAAGGAGTCGAGTCGTCATGGCCGGTCTACAAAAATTTTGGTGAGCTCGAGTTGCGTGACATTGAAGATGGGATCAGTTGGCTTAAAACGCAGCCTTATGTCGATAGTTCTCGAATTGGAATCTGGGGTTGGAGCTACGGTGGGTTTATGACGAGCTACGCCTTAACTCACAGCAAGAGCTTCAAACTGGGTATCGCGGGCGGTTCGGTGACGGATTGGCGCGATTACGATTCGATTTACACCGAGCGATACATGGCGACGCCGCAAAATAATCCTGAAGGTTACAAGAAGAGTTCTCCGCGCTGGGCCGCGAAGGATCTCAGCGGCAAGCTGTTGCTAATTCATGGGCTGACGGATGACAACGTGCACGTACAAAACACGCTTCAGTTTGCGTATGAGTTGCAGAAAGCCGGCAAGCAGTTTGAGTTGATGCTGTATCCGAAGTCACGCCATGGAGTAACTGATCCGCTGCTTTTGAAACACATGCGCGCGATGATGACGGAGTTTGTTGAAAAGAACCTGTGAAAAATTGCCAATTGCCGATTGCCAATTGTCAATTGGACGAGGTCGCTTGGAACCGTCGGCTTTGCCATCTGGACTTGAGGAAGCGGCTTCGCCCTTCCGGTGAGACTCGTTAGAGAGAATGGGCTTCGCCCTCTAAAAAGCGCGGAGCCCAGAAGTGTCTCCGGTGTCTTATGGAAGGGCAGAGCCACTTCCTCAAGTCGAGATGGCAAAGCCGTCTTTCCTAACCATTCCAATTGGCAATCGGCAATTGGCAATGTTCATCTTCGTTGGCAGCGGGGGCAGAAGTAGGTTGATCTTCCAGCCTGGACCACTCGCTTGATTCGAGTGCCACAGTTCAAACACGGCTCACCTTCGCGTTCGTATACTCTCCAAAACCGTTCGTCAGTTCCGAAGTAACTTTCAGCACTATCAGTGAGATCAATCT
This sequence comes from Acidobacteriota bacterium, assembly GCA_046726395.1. Taxonomy (GTDB): domain Bacteria; phylum Acidobacteriota; class Blastocatellia; order Pyrinomonadales; family Pyrinomonadaceae; genus PSRF01. Next base: position 8,450 of record JBKPAL010000258.1, on the reverse strand, counting down.
TTAACGTCGAGCCTGATTCGATCGCTTCTGATAAGGTCTGGCGTATTGCTGCCTGGAGTCTCTCGACGCGGTGTCGCGAAAGCGATGAAGCAGTCGCAAAAGGACTGATGCGCGCGATGAATAACGCTTCTGCGGCGTAGATGTTTCCCAATCCCAGGATGCGCGTCTGATCGAGAAGTACTTGCTTCAGTTCGCGGCGCGAGCGGGCCAGAATTCCGCGCAGGTAGTCGACGCTGAACTCGTCTGAGAGCGGTTCAGGAGCTAAGGCCCGGAGCTCAGGAGTTGTTGTCAATCGCGATGATGCAGCTAGACGCATTCGGCCGAACTGGCGCATGTCGCAGTACACGAGTCGGCGACCGTTATCCAAATAAAAAATGACATGTGAATACGGCAGCAGCGGTTGATCGGGAGAGAGGATTACAAACTTGCCCGTCATTCGCAGGTGGACCATTAGCACCCGAGCCGAGTCAAACTTGATCAATATATGTTTGCCTCGTCGGCCCACGTCGACGATTCGAGTGCCGCGCAATTTTCTGGAGAAGATTGAGGTTGATGTGTTAGGTGAAATTCGTGGGAGTTTTAATTCAGCGGCTAGGATCTTTCGACCAACAATCGATCGTCGTAAGGCACGGACAATATGTTCGACTTCCGGCAGTTCAGGCATTTTGGAGTGCGGCGACTGGCCTTGCACCAAAGTCGCAATGGGTAGAACTCGTCAACGGATTACAGAACCGGGAGCGACAGCGACCGAGTGCTACGCTCAACGTAAGAAGCTGTGGAGTAGATTCAACTGGTTTGCTGAGTGTGGCATCCGGTCGCTACCGCTCCCGGTTCAGTATTGTTGGGTTGCTATCGTCATCCTTATCACTCTTGCGCAAGGCGAATCGACGCACTCCAAAATTTACTTGCTAGCCAACCGCGCGCCCGCCTCGAGCAGCTCTTTTACTCTTTCGCGACTCGTAGCCTCCGCGTAAATCCTGAGCACCGGCTCCGTTCCCGACTGGCGAAACAACAGCCACGACTCATCCGAGAAAATTAGTTTTGTCCCGTCGAGCGTCTGCACTTCCGTCACCTGTTGGCTAGCAATCGAAGCAGGTGGATCCGCGGCGAGTTCTGCCACGAATTTCATTCCGCGCTCAACCAGCATCTGTATGTCCAAACGATCGAAATGGAATTCACCAAACTCACGATGTAAGTCTCGGAGTATTTCGGAAGGTGGTTTGTCCGCGGCGATAACGGTTTCGAGGAACAACAAAGAATTCAGAATCCCGTCTCTTTCCGGAATGTGGTTCTTTACTCCGATTCCTCCCGATTCTTCAGCGCCAATCAGAATATCTTCATTCAACATCAGTTCCGCGATGTACTTGAAACCGATCGGTGTCTCGTACAGCTTCAAATTACTTGCCGCTGCGATCCTCTTAAGAAGCACTGATTGCGAGAAGGTCCGGACTACTCCGCCAGTCATGTGTCGATTCCGGACGAGGTGCAACAAGATCATTGGGACGACGTCGTGCATCGTCATCGTTTCGCCACGCTCGTTTACGGCGCCCAGGCGATCTGCGTCACCGTCGGTAGCCACTCCTGCGAGTGCTCCGGTCTCGACAACTCTCCTTTTCAAAGCTTCGAGGTTGCGATCGATCGGTTCAGGATTGACGCCGCCAAAAAGTGGATCGCGATTGGATCGAATTGTTTCAACCTTGAGCTCGCCTCCGGACAGAAAACTTTCAATCCACCTGCCGCCTGAGCCATGCATTGAGTCGACAATCAGAGTCGCCGAATGACGCTTCAACTGCTGGATGTCCACATAATCTGCGACTTGGGCGCGGTAAGATTCGACAGTTATCTGCAATTGATCAGAGTTGCTGTCCGTGAACTCTGCACGTTTGACAGGATGAGCGTCGACCAGTTTTTCAACTTCAGCTGTTGTAACCGGCGTAGCACTACCGCCCCATGAAGCTTTGATTTTGAAGCCATTGAAATCGGGAGGATTGTGGGAAGCGGTGATCACGATGCCGCCATCACTCTTAAGATCTCGTACAGCCCACGAAACTAAAGGTGTTGGGACGGCTTCGGGAAAAAGCAGTACACGAAATCCATTCGCAGTCATCACTTCGGCTGCGCGCTTCGCGAAATGTTCTGACAAGAACCTGCAGTCAAAGCCAATCACAACTGTTTGAGAATCTTTGCTCGTCACGTCACGAATGACGTTGGCAAACATTTCGCTCTTTGCCTCTTCCTTACTGATCTGCCCGACGGCGACGAGTTGCTCGGTCAGCGACTCTGATAGGCTCAGGTAGTCAGCAAACGCCTGCGTCACGCGCTCGAGATTTGCGAATGTATAGTCGCGTGCGATCACAGCACGCCAACCATCAGTGCCAAATCGGATGACAGCACGATTCGTACTCACTACTTTTCGCCCCCGGTAATCGTGTAGTCAGTTAGGGACGTCTTATCGCCGAGTACCGCTCCCGGTCCAACCACCGTAGACCGTCCGATGTGACAACCTCGACCTACCACGGCGTTGATGACTTCTGCCGTTGTGCCGATGCGCGTGTGCGGCCAAATCACAGAGTTTTCCACTCGAGCTCTTTCCTCAACGAACGAACCCTGACCCAAAACGGAATTGATGATTTGAGCCCCGGGTTTGATTTGGCAGTCGTCACCAATGATTGAGAGTTCATCTATTTCTGCAGCGGTCGCCGAATCGAAATCCCCACGCCGATCCTTTATGTGGATTCTTCCAACTTTGTTTGCCAGCAGATCCTGATGGACCTGTAGATAACGTTGCGGCGTGCCGATGTCGATCCAGTATGTTCGCGGAGGAATATGCGCATAGAAGGCCTGCTCCCGCCGCAACAATTCTGGGAAAAGACCATATTCAAAAGAGTGGTTTTCACCAGAAGGAATGAAATCCAACACCTTCGGTTCGAGAATGTAAGTGCCGGCGTTGATAGTGTTGCAGGTAATCTCTTCTTCTTTCGGCTTCTCGAGAAAGCGCCGAATGCGTCCATCGCGTTCTGTTTCTACAAGACCATAATCACGTGGGTTCTCAACAGGTGTTAAGACCACTGTTGCAGTAGCCTTTCGTTCGTTGTGTTCGCGAATAACTGCCTTTAGATCTAAGTCGGTAAGAATATCGCCGTTGAAAACGACTGTGGGCTCGCGAATCAACTCTTCTGCAAACTTATAGGCACCTGCAGTTCCCATCGGTTGAGGTTCTACGGTGTACTTAAGTTTCACTCCGTAGTCTGAACCATCACCAAGCAGTTGTTCGATCTTATTTGGTTGGTATGAAAGGGAAAGAGTGATGTCGATGATTCCTGCTCGTCGCAACGTGTCGATTTGGTAGAGCAAGAACGGTCGATTGCAGATGGGTACGATCGGTTTTGGGGTGTAAACCGTTAGCGGACGCAGGCGAGTGCCTTTACCGCCCGCAAGGATTAGTGCTTGCATGATTGAATACCGGACTAATTTGAAGGTTGAATAGCAAATTCGAGTCTAACATTCGGTTAAGAACCATTTCAAACGAGCTACTTTTAAAGTTGGATCCCACTACGAACTTCATCGAATAGGTTCCTTGACACCCTTTGGTGGACAAATGACAATTGGCAATAGAGTAGATCGATTGCACCGAGTGGAAGACATCAGTAAGTATGTGATCTTGAAACGCCATAGTTTCGGAGCACAGAGAAAATATTCAGCGGTTCACATGACTAGGCCATCAGGAAGAATGCAATGTCTGAAATCAAAGATGCAGTAATTATTGGAGCTGTTAGAACACCAGTCGGAAAGTTTCTCGGATCACTGAAGAGCTTCACCGCGCCGCAGCTGGGAGCAATCGTAGTCCGCGAAAGTATCAAGCGAGCAGGCTTAGCACCTGCAGACGTAGATGAAGTAATTATGGGCTGCGTGATCCAAGCCGGACTGGGCCAGAACCCTGCCCGTCAAGCTGCGATCGGTGGCGGACTTCCGCCAACAGTTTCAGCTGTGACTGTAAATAAGGTCTGCGGATCAGGTCTGAAGTCAGTAATGATGGCCGCGCAGGGTATCCAGCTCGGTGATACAGAGGTCGTCGTAGCTGGCGGTATGGAGTCCATGAGCAACGCGCCGTATCTCATTCCGAAAGCCAGGGAAGGCTATCGTCTCGGCAATGGCGAGCTATTGGACGCAATGATCCATGACGGACTATGGTGCGCATTTGGCGACTATCACATGGGATGTACCGGTGAAATTGTATCCGAGCGCTTTAAAGTCTCGCGTGCCCAACAAGATGAGTATGCGCTGAATTCACACCGGAAAGCAGCGGAGGCGATAAAGGCCGGATACTTTAAGGAAGAGATCGTGCCGGTCGAGATTTCACAGAAGAAGGGAGCTCCGATTCTGTTTGATACCGACGAGACAGTGCGCGAAGACACTTCGATTGAAGCACTGTCGAAACTGAAGCCCGCATTTAAAGAAGGAGGAACGGTCACTGCTGGTAATGCGCCAGGGGTTAACGATGGTGCGTCCGCGGTTGTAGTCACTTCATTAGAACGAGCACGAGCAATGGGTTTCGAGCCGATGGCGCGAATCGCCGCTCAGGCTACGTCGGGCACCGATCCGGAGTTGGTGATGATGGCTCCAGTTGAAGCGATCAGGCGCGTGCTGAAAAAGGCGGGTTGGGCCATCAGCGAAGTTGATTTGATCGAGCTGAACGAAGCGTTTTCTGTTCAGGCTGTCGCCATAACAAGAGAATTGGACCTCGACCCAGCAAAATTGAACGTAAATGGCGGTGCAGTAGCTCTCGGTCACGCGATTGGTCAATCCGGATCTAGACTCTTAACGACGATGTTGTATGAGATGAAGCGACGTAATGCTCATCGCGGCCTCGTCGCGCTTTGTCTCGGTGGCGGTAACGCCGTCGCAATGGCAGTCGAAAGGTAAGCGGTTCATGAGTCAAGATACGGACCACAATAAGATCTTGGGCATCATTCACCTTGTGTACGGCGCCCTCAACGTGCTCGTACTGATCGCCATTGCAATCTTTGTCGGAGGAATAATGGGACTCGCCGCTTTGGGCCAAGGCAATGATGCAGCGATCCCGATGGGTATCGTCGGCGTGATAATGGCGTTCGTCATCTTGTTCAACCTCGTATTTACTGCGCCTGAGTTCATCGCAGCATACGCGTTACTGAAACGAAAAAGATGGGCACGAATTGCCGGAATCATTGCCGCGATCATTGAGTCGCTCAACTTCCCGTTTGGAACCGCTCTTTGTGTTTACACGTTGTGGTTTCTATTCAGTGACAAAGGCAGACTGCTTTATGACAACACGAGCAGTGCGCTACCGCCGCCGCCAGCTCAATGGCATCAGTTTCCGCAGCCTGAGGTTCAGTATGTTCCTCCATCTGCGCCACCTGACTGGCGCTGATTCTTGTCAGGAGTCCAAGTGACAAACGAGATCATAGGTGTAGTAGGAGCAGGCACGATGGGCAATGGTATTGCCCAGGTTGCAGCTCGTGCCGGGTTAAAGGTCGTGATGCGTGATGTCACTGACGAATTTCTAAAACGAGGTTTACAGGCAATCGATAAAAGCTTGCAACGCGACGTTGATAAGGAAAGACTCTCCAGTGAAGAAAAACTAGCGACGATTGAACGCATTACGCCAGTCACCGATTTGGAGGCTTTACGTTCCGCATCGATCGTCATCGAAGCCGCTACTGAAGACTTGAAGGTCAAGAGCGACGTATTCGCAGCTCTGGATCGGATCACTTCGCCGGATACGATTCTGGCGTCAAATACTTCTTCTATCTCAATCACGAAGATCGCCGCGGCAACGAAAAGAGCCGACAAAATAATTGGCATGCACTTCATGAATCCGGTGCCGGTCATGAAGCTTGTGGAGGTTATTAGAGGCCTTGCGACTTCGGACGAGACCTATAATCGTGTCCGACAATTCTCAGAACGGTTAGGGAAGACAGCGCTCGACTGCCATGACTCACCTGGGTTTGTATCCAATCGCGTATTGATGCCAATGATCAATGAAGCGATTTTTACCTTATACGAAGGAGTGGCGACGCGCGAAAGTATCGACGGAATAATGAAGTTGGGCATGAATCACCCAATGGGTCCGTTAACGCTCGCGGACTTTATTGGCCTTGATGTTTGTCTAGCTGTGATGAATGTCTTATACGAAGGCTTTGGCGATCCGAAGTATCGAGCGTGTCCAATGCTGAAACAGTATGTTGACGCTGGTTGGTTAGGGCGGAAAACGGGTCGAGGTTTTTACGAGTACGGTTCATCATAGAGAGATGTCTGGAGTAGCTCATTATTGTCAGAAATGCCTGGCGGCGAATCCTCTGGGTCAGGATTTCTGTGCGCGGTGCGGGACCAGGCTCATGATCATCGTGGAACCGGCAGCCTCGCGTTATGAAGCGTCAGTCGAAACAAATCAGTCGGGCGAAGAACATCTGCTGGAGCGAATCTCCGCGTTGGAAAACCGGCTGACCCGGATGACCGAGCGACTGGAGCGTGGGTTAGATCTCTTGCTGCGCCAGGCCCAGAATTCTTACTTCGATCGTGCGTTGGTTAAAGCGTTGGTCGCGCTGTTGAGTGAGGATGGAATTGTTGAAGGACCGAGGCTCGAGCGGTTGTGGAATGATCGCTGCCAGAAAGATGCAGAGGAGCAAGAAGAGAGTGCTCGACGTGAAGAGGTACGCATAAAAATCCTGGCAAGTTATAGAGGAGAGAATCGTCCGGCGTTTGAACGATTTATCAACGAAGGCTTCTTGTTCATCGAAGACGAGCAGATCCCGCGAGGAATCAAATCGCTGCAGCGTGCGGCGGAAATGGCTGACGACAATGGACCGTTGCTGGCCTTTGTGGGAGAACATTTCTTTCGCGCCGGCAAAAATAAGCATGCACAAGCTTTTCTGACCAAGGCTTATGACGTCTCGCCGGGTGATACACGTGTTTCGCTGTTGCTCGGTCTTACCTGTGCAGATGAAGGCGACACGGAACGTGCTAAGGAACTTCTTAACAGTGCAACACGCCTGGGTGGTTCATCCTTTGCCGCTCATTACGGACTGGGCAGACTTTTCATTGCCGAGCAGAACTGGCAGAAGGCATTACGAGAGTTCAAGCGGGCTTTGGCAAGTAAACCGTCTCCCGAGGCGCACTACGCACTTGGTTGCCTCTATTACCAACTGACCAAAGACTCCCTCGCCGCGCGTCATCTGCGAAAGGCAACAGAGATGGATGCTGCGTACAGTGAAGCCTACTATGTGCTTGCGCTGACCTACCAACGTTGTGGTCAAGACAATTTAGCGGAGGAAGCATTTAAGAAAGCCGGACGCACTGAAGCTTCCAAGACTGCTAACCGTACACGACCTGAATCAACCGAATTTGAAGTCGCGCCGCTGTTCCAACTACCCGCCTCAAACTCCCGAAAGCTCATTACTGGAAGTGACCGGCGCTTTGCCGAAGCGCTTCGCCAGGATGCGTTAAGTAATTTCGGATGATCTTGTTCCCGTAGAAACCACTAAGTTTTGAACTTGAGAATGGGTCCCGGTAGAACAACCCATCCCCAAGGAAAGCGTCACTAGCGGACCCAATTAACAAATCCTCCATATCTCCTAGAATCCTATGCGTTTGACAGGCTTTGGCCCGTGACTATAATGAAGCCTTTTGTGCGCAGGCTCCTAAAAAGAGTGATTTGCAGTAGAGTGGTTCAGCGATGCGAATTGAGCTTGCAACATTAGAAAGCACACGTGGGGAATTCAACCCCGTATATCACCCGGGTGAGCTGAATCTTAATGATGAACGGGTGCGTTTAGCCGGCCCGACCGAAGTCTCCGGGCGAATCACCCGGAGACCGGATAAGATTGGCGTTAGAGGGAAGGTCAAGGGCGCCGTCCAAGTCGAGTGCGACCGTTGTTTGCAGGAGATTGAACTCCCAATAGACCTCGACTTCGACTTGGAGTATGTCACTGAAGGCGAATATAACCGGCTCCACGCTGCGGAACTTCTGGAAGAAGATTTGAATCTTTCCGTATTCGACGGAGAGGTGATTGATATTGACGAGATCCTGCGAGAGCAGGTGTTGCTCGCGGTGGCGTCTCAAGTGCTTTGCGACGAGAACTGCAAAGGCCTCTGCGAGAAATGTGGGGCAAACCGCAACCTGGTGAATTGTAGCTGCGAGATGCAAGAGATAGATCCCCGCTGGGCTGAGCTTAAGAAGTTAGTTAATGGGAAGTGAAGGAAATTTCGAAATTGAAATTTCCAATTTCGAAATTCTGAGGAGCAATTATGCCAAATCCAAAACGAAGACACTCGAAAGCAAGACGTGGTAAGCGACGAGCGCATGACGCGCTGCGTGTGCCACAGACAACGCTCTGTCCAAATTGTCAGGAGCCTCGAATGCAGCACCGCGTTTGCCCAAAGTGCGGTTACTACAAGAACCGCGAAGTCGT
>JBKPAL010000257.1:0-33334 GCA_046726395.1 Acidobacteriota bacterium | reverse complement strand
CGCGTTCGTACTGGTTATTCATCGCCGCCGCATCTGTCGTTCCTGCAGTGCTGAATGCGTTCACATCGTATATGAACTCGCGATTCATTCGTCGAGTCAGTGTGGACTGGGACTCTGTCATTTTCGCCGCTAGCATCTGGCTTATATTCGGGGCGCTAACGCCTATTCCCTATTTGTTCGCGCACCGTTTTCCACTAAGGCGTGCAGCGATGGGCCGAACCATCTTGGCCCACCTAACTGGAGCACTGCTCCTTTGCATTGCCTGGGCTTCGCTTGGTGTGCTGCTAGCACAAATCTTGGCCTCCAACTGATATGCCCTGGAATGTCCGGGAGATGGATGTGCGGCATCCAGACGGGCATGTGTTCAGAGTCGATCGCGGGCTTGAGGAAGAGGAAGAGCTTAGTGAGCCGAACGTGGAGTTCGCTCGGTTGCAAACTATCGAAGCCTATCTGGGATTCCGCGTTAGAGTTGGATTGACGGGGCTTTGCACAAAAGCGGCAAGCGACAACCGAATCCAGAACCGCGAGCGTCTGATCGAGAATCCTGAAGTTATTCCAGATAGTGTTCGAGCAGGCTTCCTTGCAAAGCGTGCGGAACGTTCTTCCAACTCCACGCACATAGACTGTTTTCTGGCAACTCGTCGGCATGCACACGCGTGGACCGCCATTGCTGCAGTTTGCTCTCGTACCACCAACGATAGTAAGGACCATTAGCGCGGCGGCTGTAGAATTCTTGAGATGCGCCTGCTGCTGCGTCGCGGCCATCCGCTATGAACATTCGCAATCCGTTCACGAGTAGTCGTCTCTCTAAAGCACCTTGAACAACAAAAGCAATAAGGGTAGGCCGATGCCAACAAATACGATTACATGCAACCAGCTTAACGCCAGGCGATGACAGTTCGAACACTTCACCTGCCAGAGCCGCAGCACAGTGCGCTTGACTTCAGTTTCCTCACCCAAACTAACGTGACCGATTCGGCCAACACTCGGAGTCAAAGAATCACAACGGCGGGCGCTCAGGACATTCTAAACGACTCGTCGACGACTCTTCTTTCCGCGACGATCTTGACCTTCTTAAGTTCCGTTTTCTCAATACCAAAAAATTTTGCCATCTCGACGATTTGGTGGGGACTGACGAAATCCGTGGGTTCGGCGCAGAACTTCTCTATACCGGGAGCAAACTCGCGGCATCTCATTCCCTTAGGAATGTTCAAGCCAAGGTGGCATTCACCTTCTCGCGAGTGATGCAAACAGAATTCGCAAATAATCATTTTTCGATCCGATATAACCGTGGACACGCTCGGTGCCGGTTTGTTCTAACAAGATCAAGTTTTACCGACCACTTTCGAGCCGCCACTCAGAAGTGGATGCACTGAAACGAACGCGCTTGATGCCGTAGGCTAATCCAACCAATTGCAAAGCGCGAATACCTAACCAGTTGACATCAATCTCATACCAACGCAAACCATGGCGAGCCGAAGTAGGATAAGCGTGATGGTTGTTGTGCCATCCTTCGCCGAATGTTAGTAGTGCCACCCACCAGCTGTTTCGCGAATCATCGCCAGTTTGGAATCTAGTCTTCCCCCACAAATGCGTGGCCGAATTGACCAGCCAGGTTGCATGGAGAGCCAGTGTAAGACGCAGAAAGACTCCCCAAAGCATTACTGACCAACCACCGAATACAAGTAAAGCAATACCAAGGACCATCAGCGGCGCGTAACGATAGCGGCTAAGCAAAACGTAGTAGCGATCCTTGATCAGGTCGGGAGCGTAACGCGCAATGGTGGCGTCATCATGGTCCTGCGCTGTGCCGCGAACAATCCAACCAATGTGTGCCCACCAACCACCGTCACGTGGGGTATGCGGATCACCAATGCGGTCAGTGTGCGCGTGATGCATTCGATGCGTCGCAACCCACTGAATTGGTCCACCCTCTACCGCCAGCGAGCCGCACGTAACTAAAAAATACTCAACGAGGTTCGGCACTTTGTAACCTCGATGAGTGAGCAAGCGATGAAAGCCCATGCCAATACCAAGACTGCCGGCAACCCAATAAAGACCAATGGCGCTTATCACTGCGGGCCAGCTCCAAAAGAACAGTGCTGCGACGGCGCCCAGATGAGCCACCACAAGAAAAATTCCATTACCCCAATGGACGGCATTTCGCTGTCCTGTGGGCAAAGCTTTATTCTTGTTTATCGTTGTCATTGTCGATTCTAGCGGAGCGCGAAACCGAACATTAATTAGAATGAATGAGTCGTCGTATGCGATCAGGGAAGAGCACATCCATCTTCTTTGGTTCAATGAGTGCGGTTACTTCGCCCTCTCCAAAAGTCGGATGCATTAGCAACTGTCCCTTGCGATACGTGCGCAGCCTATCGTATGGCGTTGCCGTTTTCGTGGACGCACGGCGTACGCCGCCGGCTCGATACGGAACTCGCGAATCACAGATGGGACAAGAGACGCGTGTGATTCTTCCCGTCTTACTAAGCGCCGCTATGATGTGACCGCGCTCCTCGTTACACGCGATGCACATCTGCTCGACGCGATCTCCGAGTTTGAAAATCTGCTTCTCTTCCATATTGCCTCCTCTTGCCGAAGTCTTTACCGGCAACCGATCTCCGCTGCTTATCGCCCGCGTCGCGGACGAAATGAGCGAACGGAGCTTCTGGGTGATGAAGTTAGCGACGCAAACGGCTTAGCCAAAGTCGGGACCTGAGTTTTCGAACCGCCAAAACCTGTTGGCACAAGTCGCTTTACTGACTGTCCAGTAAGCCGCTCGATCGCGCGCATCGACAATTCATCCACGGGTGTGACGATAGTAATCGCCGTGCCCTGAGTGCCGGCTCGGCCGGTACGTCCGATTCGATGCACATAGTCTTCAGCTGCCGCTGGTACGTCGTAGTTGATGACGTGCGAGACAGCATCAACATCGAGTCCGCGCGCAGCAATGTCGGTAGCAACCAGGATTCGCGCCCGGCCATCGCGGAATTCCCGCAAGGCCGCTTCACGCTGGGGCTGGCTGCGATCCGCATGAATGCGATTCACACTGTGATTGCGAGCTTTGAGAATGTGAGAAAGGCGTTCTGAGCCGCGACGTGTGCGCGTAAAAACGAGAACCCTTTCGAATGATTCATGCCGGCTTTCTCGTTCAAGCAGATCGAGCAAAAGAGCGGTCTTGTTTTCCTGGGCCACAGAATAGGCAGTCTGTTCGATCATCTGGGCTGCGCGACCACGAGGATTTACTTCAACCAGCTTTGGATGAGTCATCGTTGAACGTGCCAGACTCTCAATGCTTGAAGACATCGTCGCTGAGAACAAGAGTGTCTGTCTCTTCGCGGGCAATCTTGCAAGGACTCGCCTAATCGCAGGCAGGAATCCCATGTCCAACATGCGATCCGCCTCGTCGAGCACAAGAACTTGAACTGTGGAGAGATTGACCGCGCCGCGTTCCAGCAGATCGAGCAAACGGCCCGGCGTCGCAATGACTACAGCAGCTCCGCGCCGTAGATCGCTGATTTGCGTTCTGATGTTTGCACCGCCGATGACAGTAACGCTGCGGTTCGACTTTACGCGATTGAGTTCGGTGTAGTTCTTTTGGATCTGCAGCGCGAGTTCGCGCGTGGGAGCCAAAACGAGTACGCGGATACCGGGCCGCGGGCGCTCGCTAATCTGTTGAATGATTGGCAGAAGAAAAGCAGCGGTCTTACCTGTGCCGGTTTCAGCACAACCGATTAGATCCAGTCCACTGAGAATTAGAGGTATCGCTTTTGTTTGTATTGGTGTCGGAGTTGTGTACCCGAGGGATTCGCAAGTCCGCACTTGTGGACCTGTTAATCCCAGTTGAGAAAAATCCATAAAATTCCTTTTGGTGTGTGCGAATGCTCGAGTGAGCTTATCGCGAGATTCGAATACCGCGCTGGTCTAGGTGATGATCCGTCATCACCGAGATTGCCAGCGGTGGTTTGTGTTGATTTATTACCAGCGAGGCTCGGACCTACGTCCGCTGCCACCGCGATCGCCATTAAAGCCACCGCGATTACTAGTAAAGCCCCGGCCTCCGCCGTTGCGATTTTCGCGCGGTTTAGCTTCATTGACTTTCAAGGCACGCCCGCCGACTTCCTTGCCGTTGAATTGTTCAATAGCTGAAGTCGCTTCTTCCGGCGAGGACATTTCAACAAAGGCGAACCCTCGTGAGCGTCCTGTGTCGCGGTCTTCCACTACGCTAGCGGACTCAACCGTACCGGCTTGGCTAAACAATTCCTGCAGCTGCTGACTAGTTGTTTGGAAAGCAAGGTTTCCAACATAAAGTTTTGTTGACATAGAGATATACCTTCCCCCTTCTTTGGGGATGAAAAGAAGCTGCGAATCGGATTGGCTTCGGCGAAACGGTAGCGGTCGAAGGACCAGGTTCGGATGCTCTTTGAAGAGCGGCTTCGTAGTGTGAAACAAGCCCACTCTCGAACTATCCAAACGCCGGCGCTTATCGATTTCTGCGCGGGGCGCATCACCGTCGATGCGCGAGAGAAGGATTAACCGCGGCTATGATGCCTCATATCCGGTATAAGTTGCAAGCTCGTGAGCTTGCCCTATGTTTCAGATACGAAATATATCCCCGGATCGACAATATATTTTAGATGTGGTACACATGCCCAAATTATGATCGGGACCCGGCTCGACAAATTACTTGCAAGAGAGAAGCGAAGCTTCTACTGGCTGGCAAAGCAGACGGGACTCAGTCACACAACCTTGTGGCGACTGAAGAAGGGGAAGGCTGTTGGGATTAATTTTGAGACTCTGGATAAGATCTGCCGAGCGTTAAGATGCCAGCCCGGTGATGTTCTATTTTTCGTGAACGAAAAAGTTCCCCTAAAGCCTCGATCTCGGAAGGTCCGAGCTAGTCATTAATCTGAATAGATAAACGGCTTCAATCAGCACCGTCTGGTTCCGACGTCAAAAGATTTGCGTCACGCGCTACCACCCACCGACCATCTGGATTCTTTCTCAGGATCGTGAGCGTATATCCTGAGCTCACCATCGGAATTCCTTCGGCTGGCGTGACCTTCACTCTCAGAAAGTTACGCATCCACGCCCAATCGCCCAACACCTTAAGCTCCTTAATGTCGCTTGTCCCTTCAACTCGGACGCCCCTCATTCCCTTGTTCATAGCTGCAAACTCTTGTTTTCCGAAAGGCTCTTTACCAGTGACCATGAACACGACGTCGTCACTCATGAGCTTAAGCACGGCGTCGACATCACCTTTTGAACTCAGCGTCATCCAAGTGTTCACCAGATCACGAATTGCTTGTTCGTCATCCTGCATGGTTTTCTCGGCCTGCATGGCTAGTTACTAAGCCTTTCCCGCTAGACTCTTCTTCAGCACTTCTACCAAGTCGATGACTTTTGGTGCTTCAGCCTCTTGCGATTCAACTTCAACAACGTTTGATGCTTTGCTCTGTTTCTTTTTCACCAGCTTCAAGAGCTGTTCAGTCTGTTCGTCCTTTAGCTTTGAAGGCGAAAATGTTTTCTTGCTCCTGGAACTGATCAACTTTTCGAACTTCTTCACGCTCGCTGGTGAGGTTTTCTTCTTCTTCGGTAGCCCAATGTCTTCAGGCGAACGCAGCTCGTCCGGGAAACGCATCGTCTCTGCGCGCAAGAGACCGTGGTCTGGGAAGATTGCAACCAAGTATTCCTTCCCACGCATGACGAATGTCGCTATTCCCGCCAGACCACTTTTTTCCATAGTCTCGGCGAGCAGCTTATACGCCTTTTGAGAACCGGCGGCTGGAGCCAGAAAGTAACCACGCTCGAAATAGAGAGGAGGTATCGACTCCGCCGGCACGAAGCGCTTTAGATCGATGTCCCGAGATTTTTCGGGTTCTAATCGTTCCAATTCTTCATCTGTGACTACGACATACTTTCCTCTGTCGGTCTCGTATCCGCGGACCAACTCATCTGCATCCAGATCTTTTTCCGTCTTCTGCGAATAGTATCGCCTCGACAGGGGCTCACCCTCTGGACCAAGCATCCGCAGCGGAGCACGGTTAGTTCGGTTGGCAGGAAACAAGTTGACCGGCACACTTACCAGACCAAACGTCAAAGTGCCAGACCAGAACGGACGGACGCTCGACTGCTCGTCTTCAGGCTCTTCCCTCTTTTGCGTCTTTCTAGGCAGCTCGCTTCTCCTTCTCTTTCTTTAAGGACTGAATACTCTTAGCCAAAACTGAATCAAGCGAAGCAGCTTTACGTTTCGTTTTCACCGGTGCCAGCTTAGGTGCGCGTCCCTTAGCCTTACGCTCCAAGAACTCTTCTACACGAGCGCGGTATTCATCCTTGTAGTCTTTGGGATTGAAATCGCCCTGAAGAATCGCCACCAGTTGCTTCGCCATGGACAGTTCTTTTTGCGTGGGCGCCGCACCAGTCGGTTTCGGAAGATCCTTCGCCGAGATCACCTCCTCAGCGTTCCGCAACGTGAAAAGAAACAAGTAGTCGCCTTCGGGTCGCAAGGCACCAACGTAAGGCTTATTGCGCATCACCCAACGCGCGACTCCTTCGCGACCACGACTTTTCAGCGCCTCGACAAGAGCGAAGTAAGCCTGCTCGTCTCCATCTGGTCCAAGATAGTAAGGCCGTTCAAACCATTGCTGACTGATTTGGCTTGGCTCTACAAACTCGATGATCTCAATATCGCGTGAGGCTTCTGGTTCGAGACTCTTCAGATCTTCATCGGTAAGAATGACAAATCTTCCCGGCTCTATTTCGTAGCCCTTCTTGATCTCTTCATCTGACACTTCATCGCCAGTGTCGGGATTGACCATGTGCTGCTTCACTCGCATCAAACTGCGATCGTCGAGAATATGAAACCGGACCGTGCGATCTTGCACTGCCGAATAAAGCTTCACCGCGATCTTTGTAGTGCCAATCTTCAGCTGGCCTTTCCAAATTGCACGCGCAGCCATGATCAGGCCACCTCTTCTTCGGTATCTCTCCCCGTATCTCTGTTGGTAAGACAACTGGGACAGACTAGCTCCAGAGTGATTGTCTGCTGCACACACACCGCACACACTGGCCCATCACAATCAAAACAAAAGACCTCTGTACGATGAGCATAGGTGTGGTTACAGCTGGAACACGATTCAGTGCCCGGTTCTAACCACCACGGCGTCTGATGTTTTGCTCGTCGCATCGACCAGTCTTTCTACATTAATCGAGTGTCACACCACGTTGAAGAGCGATACCTCGCGCCTTCATGATTACATCGTCATCGATAACATCCCGACCGGTGTTCCAGCCCCGAACCTCATCGGTCGGACGTCCAAGAGCGAGAGCAAGTCTTTCATCGCTCGCTTGAAAAGCACGATCGCGAAGGTTCTTTAAGAGCCTCGCCGCTTCGTTTTGGTCGGTGCCTTGGTCGTCAACCACGTTATCGAAGTATCGGTCCACAACGCGTTGCTTACCTCGACGAGCGCGAACTGTAAAGAATAAGAATAGACCGGCTCCCAAACTCGCGCCCGCGACCAAAAATGCCAGTGCTCGACCGCCCAATACCGTATCGCTTTGCTGCTTGTTCATATGGTTAATCATCATGAGATTATGTCTAGAAAGTTTGCTTGCTTGTTAAGAAAACATACACGGACAGAGCTCGACTCTTTGAAAAGTCTAAGCTTCTGTGATCAGTAGAAGAAGCGAGCAACTTGAGGGCCACTGCGGCCGCTACTGTTTTTGGCCAGTGTTGTGGAGGTGCTTGGTTGTCTGATCAGTAACACTGAAATCCGGAGGGATGAATTCGCTCGTATTCGCAGCCCGTAGCGAGCGTGGACTCATCTGATCAGGTCCCTGCAAGGCCTGTTCACGGTTCCGCTTCGCTATCTCTGCCTGTTTCTTGCTTACAAACACGCCATTTATTATCAATGCAAGTCCAACAAAGATTGGTATCACGCCGGCTATCCAGACGCGGCTGAGAATTTCAGCTTCATTCTCGGGAATCGAGCCCCCCAGGATAATGCCTTTCATAAACACGTGGAGAAAGATTGCGACGGCGATGCCGACGCTGCTAACTATCACGCCAGCCTTGATCTCGTTATAGCGTTTTACTTCAGGCGTGATCCCCATCTGCCGCTCCATTTCTTGTTGGCGCTTCACTGCTTCCTCGCCCGACATAAACATCTCTGCCACCCAAGGGTTACTCCAATTAAACTTCTTTCCGGTGTCTCGCGTATCAACTGCTTTACGAACCGCCTGGAGATTTGCTCCACAAAGTTTACAGAAGTTCAGGTCTTCATTTTGGGTGGAACCGCATCTGGGACAGAACATAAATTGCTCCTGTTTTGGGTTTATTGTTCCCGTTGTCGGTTTTCTGCAAAATACGAGATTCGAACGCTTGATGTTCATTATACGAGGAGCTGTTACAGAACCGGGAGTGGTAACGACCGGATGCTAGGAATTGCGTAGCACCTCCTTGGGAATGTCAATCGACAATTGGGTTGAAACTGCCATCCGGTCGCTATCGCTCCCGGTTATGTAACCCGGCGTCAATAGCCAATCGTCAATCATAAGAGTTTCGATTAAACTAACCTCCTGCATAGTTCCTCAGATGAAAGCGACTACCGAAGAAAACATTGCCCATTATCGAATAATGGAACCCCTCGGTGCAGGTGGCATGGGCGCAGTCTACAAAGCCTATGACAAGAAGCTTCATCGAGTAGTCGCGCTCAAGGTACTGCCTCCTGAATACATTACGCAGCAGGATCGTCGGCGACGTTTTCTTCAAGAAGCACGAGCTGCATCCGCACTAAATCATCCGCACATTCTTACTGTGTACGAGGTTGGTGAAGAAGAAGGCAAGCCTTACATCGCAATGGAGTATGTCGAGGGCGAAACATTGCGACAAAAAATAAAGGCTCGTCCTCTCCCTGTTAAGGATGCTTTGGATATTGCCATCCAAATCAGCGAAGGTCTCGCACGAGCGCACGACGTCGGAATCATCCATCGGGATCTGAAACCAGAGAATCTGATGATCCGAAAGGACGGCTACGCGAAGATTCTCGATTTTGGCCTTGCGAAGTTGGTAGCACAACGCGAACGAGTCCTTGTTGCCGATAGCGAGCAGAAGACTCTAATCAAAGTTGACACACAGTCGGGCACGCTAATGGGTACTGTGAATTACATGTCGCCCGAACAGTTGCTGGGCCAACGTGTGGACCGTCGCTGCGACATCTTCTCTTTTGGCTTGGTTCTTTGCGAGATGTTGACTGGTTCGTATCCATTCGTGAACGACAACCGGATTGACACGATGCATGCCATTCTTCACGAGGAACCTAGACTCCAGGATGGAAACAACATCGAGTTACCCATCGACCTGCAGCGAATTCTCACGAAAGCCTTAGCCAAAACTCCAAAGGAACGCTACCAAACGGTTGCTGAGCTGTCGGAGGAATTAAAGTCACTCAAGCGCGCTCTTGATCTTGGGAAAGTCTTACCGACTACGTCATCGAGCCGGCTGGTTCTACAACGTGTCGCCACTTCTCGCTCGCGAGAGATTGATTACGAGCAAGAGCTGAATGAGTCGCAGCTCAAAGCAGTGATGACAACTGAGGGTCCACTATTGATCGTGGCGGGCGCAGGCACAGGTAAAACGAGGACGCTGGTTTATCGCGTGGCTCGTCTCATCGAGATCGGAGTCAAACCTGAATCGGTACTGTTACTCACATTCACGCGAAGAGCGGCGACCAGTATGCTCGCGCGCGCTGCTGCGCTTGCCGATGCGCGCGCTCAGCGAGTGTCAGGGGGAACTTTTCATTCACTCGGTCATTTAGTCTTACGAAAATTTCCAGAGCAGTCAGGAGTCCAACGAAACTTCACTGTGCTTGATCAGAGCGACACAGAAGACCTGATTGATCTTTTGCGTCGTCAGCTCCGGATCACGAAGGACCGTCGCTTTCCACGCAAACGAACCATTGCAGCCATCTTCAGCATGATGGTGAACAAAGTTAGTTCGATGAAGCAGGTCCTGGAAAAAGGTTATCCGCAGTTCGTTGATGAGCGCCGTGGGCTGGAACAAGTGTATAGGTCGTTTGAAGAGTTCAAGCGCAGCCGGCAGATGTTAACCTACGACGATCTCCTGGTTCGTTTCCGTGAAGCTCTGGAGAATAGCAGCCAATTGCGCGACCAGCTCTCGGAACAATACCGCTACATCATGGTCGACGAATATCAGGACACCAACAAGCTGCAGGCACAAATCGTAAGGCTCATGGCTGCGACGCACGACAACATCGCGGTAGTCGGCGACGAGTTTCAATCAATCTATTCGTTCCGCGGCGCAAGTCACAAGAACATGCTCGAGTTCCCTAAGCTCTTTCCTTCGGCACAGGTCATCAAGCTGGAGGAGAACTTTCGGAGCACCCAACCGATACTCGATGTAGCCAACGCACTAGTTGGCGATGTTAAGAACAGTTATAAGAAGCGGTTGTTTTCTCGTATCGAAGGTGGCGAGCCACCCGTCGTCGTAAACGCTCGAGACGAGAACGAACAGTCGTTGTTTGTTGCGCAGCGAATCGAGGAGTTGCAAGAACAAGGAGTGCCACTGAGCGAGATCGCAGTGCTTTTTCGTTCAAGCTCTCATTCGTTTGACCTGGAGATAGAACTCGGAAAGCACGGAATTCCTTTTCGCAAGTTTGGTGGGATCAAATTCGCAGAGTCGGCTCATATCAAAGATACGCTTGCTTTTCTGCGCGTCGTAGTTAAACCGTCTGATACGCTTTCGTGGTTTCGTGCTTTGAAGTTAATCGATCACATTGGTGACGCAACCGTCTACCAAATACTCGAGCATCTCGGTGTCGAACAAAAGGAGTTTCGATCTGCACGGACCAAGGATAGTCTCTTCAAGAAACTTCATCGGTTCCCTGCGCGTGCGAGTTACAAAGCACAGCTCGTGCGGCTGGCGCGTCTGCTTACTTCTGTCCTCGAGGGCAAGACTGCCGGTGAGCAGTTGACTTCAGTCTTGCGCTATTACCGGCCGCTCTCCAAAACCAAGTATGACGATTATCCAAGGCGCAGTCGCGATCTGGAACGGTTGCAAGCAATCGCGAAGCGTTACAAGAGCTCCGCAAAGTTGCTTGACGATATGGCGTTAGATCCGTCGGATGCGCTGCGGACGAACGGCTCAAGGCGCGCTGGTGGATTCGTGACGCTTTCGACTGTGCATTCGGCGAAGGGCCTCGAGTGGGACCGATTGTTCGTTATCTGGATGACTGATGGTTGGTTTCCATCGACACGCGGCGTTGATGATGAGTTTGATGACTTAGAGGAAGAGCGGCGTCTGCTGTATGTGGCGACCACGCGCGCAAAGCGAGAGCTTAATTTTGTATATCCGGTGAATGTCTATCGCGGATCGGATATGGACTTCTATCCATCTATCTCAAGGTTCCTTGAACCAATCCCTCCGTCAATACTCCCGCACGCCTCGATCGCAGGTGAATGAACTCATCGCGCAGAACCGCGCAAACGGTCCTTAGACTCATCACACTAGAATCGCGCAGTTGGGAAGGGGGCAGTCGATAGATTCAAGCTTCGCCACATTCAAGACGCCCCCGCTCAAGGTTGAGTGCCAATCTCCTCTCATTGTCAGCTGTGCCTCCCCGCTGTTAGTGATTGATTCAATGATGAAGGTTAGCAGAGTTGAGCGGGGGCGCCTTGAATTTACCTAAGCTTGAATTCTACCGACTGCCCCCTTTCCCAACTGCGCTATCCAACCTTGAGTCCGCATCCTGCCCCTTCCTAACTGCGCGATTCTGGTGTGATGGGTCTATCGATGACTTGCCCTTCCCAACTGCGCGATTGTGATGCGGCAGTGATGATTAAGGTCTAAGGCCTGCTCGGGTGAGCAGGTTTTGGAATCGTTTATCTGATCTCAATTTGCTGAAGACGGGATCTACCTTAAGGTTCATCAACCAGACATCGCGCTCCTCATGAGCTGTCTCCAACAACTTGAACGCCTGATCTTTATCACCCAAGGCAGCGTAAATAGCAGCCACTGTGTAGGTCGAAACATATCGCTGGTCTTCCAATTCATTTAGATCGGCCAGCACCTGACGCGCTTCAGCAGTCTTTCCTGAAGCAGCATAAGCGTGCCCCAACAACGCAAGCACCAAAGGACTGCCAGAGAGTTGCACGCCTTTTTGAAATTCCGCGATTGCCTTCTGATACTGACCCTTCGCCTCATACGCAAGACCAAGATATCGCCGCGCAGGAAATGAATTAGGATCAAGTTGAAGGATTCTCGTGCAATGTTCGATCGCCTCATCGTTGCGTCCGGAGAGATACAGAATCCACGCAAGGTGAGAACTGCCGATGAACGACAATGGCTCCAGCTCCTGCGCTCGCCGCGCTTCAGCAATTGCTTCATCGAACCGCTCGTACGCCACGAGGTATGAGCTGTACCACTGGTGAGCTGGCGCATAGGTTGGTTTATGTTTGATCGCTAACTGAAACTCTCGTTCAGCTTCGACGCGGTCTCGATCCCACCGAAACTTAATAAAGGCCAGGGAGGTATGCGCCTCAGCCAAAGTCTCGTCCATATCCAGAGCTTTTATCGCCGCATCCTTCGCCAGCGGAAAACCGTCCTTCGGTGGTCTAACGCCGTAAATCACCTGCATGTTGTAGCAGTCGGCCAGCCCCGCGTAAGCTTCCGCGTAATCTGGGTCCACAGCGATCGCTTGTTGGAAGTAGTCAATGCCTTGTTGCATTCCTTCGCGAGTACGCTTGTTCCAAAAATTACGTCCTTTGAGATAAAGCCGATACGCTTCAAGGTGCTTCTGTTCCTCAACGTTCAGCTTCAACCGGAGGTTCTCGAAGATGTCACGCGAGATCTCCTCCTGAACGAGAAGAATGTCTGACAACCGCCGGTCGTAATGTTGACCCCAGATTTGCGAAACACTTTCCAAATCAATCAAGTCAGCTTGGATGCTGATCGTGTCGCCATGACGATGCACTCGACCAGTCACGATCGCACGAACATTTAACTCCTCTCCAACTTTGCGCGGATCAACCTTTTGGCCGCGGTAGTTCACCATTACGCTGCGAGGAACGACGCGCAGCTTGGGGAGTTTGGAAAGGCTATTGATCAGGCTCTCGGCAATCTCTTCGTCGAGGTACTCAGCGTCTGTTCCGGCGCTGTCGTCGACGAACGGAAGAATTGCTATCGATTGGATTGCATTCGCAGCAACAACTTCATCAGATCTTCCGCGACCTCCGAAATAGGTTAATGCCGTCACCAGTAAGACGACGGCGATAAGACTGATCAGGAATGCTGGAGCGCGACGCTTGGCTTGAGCAAGAAAGGATTGGTGCGCGACAGAAGTTACGACAGCTGGGTTGTCTGGATTTACTTCCTCTGAAGCTGTCTGGTTGATGGTTGGTGCAGATTGCCGGGACTCGTCGCCGTTGTGCGTTTCGTCAACTTCAGCTACGAATCTATAGCCTCGGCGAGGAACAGTTTCAATGAACTGTGGCCCACTTGCAGTCTCTCCCAACGCCTTCCTTAACAATGACACGTTCTGAGTCAGGTTACCTTCTTCAACGAACGTGTTAGGCCACACCCTTTTCATGAGGTCATCTTTTTCAACGATGTGGCCTCTGCTTTCTACAAGCGTCAGCAGGATGTCGAAAGCCTTCGGATTAAGCGGGACGTGTTCCTGGTCGCGCAGGAGTACGCGCTCAGTCGAATTAAGACTGAAGCGGCCAAAACGATAGAAGTGTGGTGCCTGCTCCTGCATAGCAGCCCTTGAGAAACATCATTGAGGGAATTTTGAGAGCATTCTGAGGACTTGCTGTCAGCTAAGCGGGATACTTCGCCGCAAATCACCATTGAAAACAAAAACTGTGTCGAGTCAGCGAGATTGTAGTCCAAGCAATCCATCACGGCAATTTTGAAGTGCGAGAGCCACCGCACTCCAAGGCACTGAATTCCGGATTCTAAACAGGAGGCTTCTCCCCATGGCGCGGTCAAAAAAGATGTGGGAACGAATCGAATTTCCTTTGGCTTTTGTCTTGAGCATGATAGCCGGACTGCTGGCGTTCACGTTTGTCTGGTTAGTCGGAGCAATGTGGGATTCTTATCATCTCTAAAGAACGTTATCCACAGATTACACAGATTACACAAATTACGAAGCTAAACAGCTAACTGACGCGTTTGCAACCGTGGACTTCTGCGTCGACTTGGCTGATTAGCTTCTTAATCTGTGTAATCTGTGTAATCGGTGGATAGCTTTTCGTAGTCAGTTTCCCGTTGATGCAGTTGGTCTTGGCTTATTGAAAGGTGAAGACTCGCGCCACGCCGGCATCGCATCAGCGTTCGCCACACGAAGACCAATAATCATTCCTACCTGGGCCAGCGTTTGTGGACCTGTCCAATCCCAGTCAGGTTTTACGGTATCGCTCGGTGAGTGATAGTCAGTTTCCAACCACTTCTTAGCGCGCGGCAGCCAGGTCGCGATATCACCTTCCGGCCCTCCCATCAGCATTAATGCCGGAATGCCTTGCTTCACAAAGGCATAATGATCTGAGCGAACGAATGCATTTTCCGCAGGCATCGGATCAGGAGTAACAATCGTTCCCGTCGCGGCAGCCACATCTTCAAAGACCATTCCGAGATTCGAGTGCTCTGCACCAAAGCCAACCACTCGCTTTACGGGCGCGTAGATTTCAGTACCAATACCGTCGTAATTCAGATTGGCTGCTACTTTCGCAAGCGGCCACGTTGGATTGCGCACCCAATGTTCCGCACCGAGCAATCCGTATTCTTCTCCCGTAACGGCAAGGAAGATGATTGAGCGACGTGGACGCGCAGCATTTTTCGAAAAAGCCTTGGTGAAAGCCTCGGCAATCGCGGTGATAGTCGCTGTGCCGAGCGCATTGTCTGCTGCGCCCGGAAAGATGCGACCGCTGCTGTCAATTCCGTACGCGTCATAATGCGCGCTATATACTACGGCCTCTTCTTTAAGTTTTGGATCCGATCCCCCAAGCACCGCAACTACATTGTTGCTGGTCGCTTCCCCCATCTTGATTCGCAAAGCAACAGTGGCAGTCTTTTCCAATTCGCGCGAGACCCTCTCGCCGGTTTTTGCCTTTGCGAGCGTCTGCGCGAAATTCTTTTCAGATCCGGCAAAGACCTTTTCCATCGCCTCGTCACTCACCAGAACCACTGGCGGAAGCGGGATAGAAAACCCTGAAGTGGATGCAAGCGTAACTCGGCGTCGCGAGAGATAGTTTGCGATCGTGGAAAATGGGCGCGAAGCCGAACCGGCATTAGCCACCATGAGCGCAGCAGCACCTCTGCCAAAAACATTGATTGCTCTGGCTTGAGGACTCGTGGCACGTTTCCACGCCGCTTCGTCAACACCATCTGGCTGACCTCCTAAAATGATCACGAGCTTATTCTTGAGGTCCAAGCCTGACAGATCATCGCGCTTCAAATCTGGCGACACCACGCCATAGCCTGCAAAAACAACTCCGCCGGTGAAGTCGACCTTCTCCGCAGCGTACGGGGGAAGGAGGACGTAATGCTCGCCGTGTTTAAGTGTGGCATCGCCGATCTTCAGCGATGACTCTGGCGAGACTTCAGTTACCTTGAACTTGATCGATTGTAAGTAGGTGCCGTTATCACCGAGTGGTTTGAGTCCGAGTTTTGCGAAACGATTCGCCAGGTAGTTCGCTGCCTTGTCTGCACCGGGCTGAGCAGTACCTCGCCCTTCAAAATCACGGGAACTCAACGCCGTAGTGACTTCGCGGATAGTTTCAAGTTTGACTCGCTCGGAGGCCTTTTTTTCGGTGGGACTGAGTGTGGTGACGCGCGCAGGTGCTGCCGCGATTCCATTTTGCGCGTAAAGAGAAGCGCTGATCGAGGTTGAAACGAGTGTCAGTGTCAGTAAGGCTGACGCAAATCTGTGCCATTGGAGGGTCTTCCGAGAAAGTGAACGCATTATGTCTCCCTAAAGAATGGATTCATGACGTGAGGGGAGTATACGCAAGAACGCCAAGAATGTTTTCAGATCCGCAGATGCGCCGGTATCAAGAAGCGCCGCAGGCGCGGCAGAAGGTAGCCAGGGGTGAGCGCGTAGCGCGCTGCCCCTGGATCCGCGTAGCAACAGTACGGCGCCCTGTAGGGGCGTAGAGAACCACCTCACCAAACAAATCGCGTATCGTATTCGATCGCTGCGAGTTCGAGCATTTCCAAATACTCTTCTTCAAACGTTTGCCGCCGATGATGTTCTTCTTGATTGAGAACATACCTTCTTACATTTTCTATCTGCGAGGGACTGACGGTGAGTCCTAGATAACCACCTTGCCATTGGAAGAGTTTCCTTCCCACGACTTCATGCGCCCATTTGGAGGATTCTGCCTTCAGATCTCGAAGCACATAATCCAATCGATGTGTGGCGCGCAGGCCCACGAGCAGATGAACGTGATCCTCGATACCACCGACCGCTAAGGGCACACCGTTCATACCTTTGATAATCCCGCCAAGGTAGGCATGAAGATTGGCCCGCCAATCGGCAGTGATCATGGGAACCCGATTCTTTGTACTGAAAACAAGATGATAGTGAAGACTCAAGTGAGTTGAAGGCATGAGGCACCTCCGCAGGTGAGGATGTTAGAACGCGACCATTATAGAGTAATGGCGCAGTTCTCAGCGCCCCTTCAGGGCGCAAGCGCAGTGGTGCCGAGTGATCCAGGGGCAGCGCGCTACGCACTCGCCCCCTGGCTACCTTCTAACCGCGCCTGCAGCGCTCGTTCGTGAATCAATTAGCGCAGTTCTCAGCGCCCCTTCAGGGCGCAAGCGCAGTGGTGCTGAGTGATCCAGGGGCAGCGCGCTACGCGCTCGCCCCTGACTACCTTCTACCGCGCCTACGGCGCTCGCTAAAAATTCGACCTTTGGTCCGAGTGATCCAAAGCTGTGCTGCGCGCTCACCCCTGGCTACCTTCTCCCGCGCCTGCGGCGCTCGCTAAAACTTTCCCCCAATTGGCCCGATGCTCCACTTCTAGGGAAACTCTTACTCCACGACGTTTATTCGGACTTCCTGACCGTTTGTTCTAATCTCGGGAACGTACATCGCCTGGCCCAACACAGGTAATGCATGAAACCTTCCGGGACTTTCAGCCCGCATCTCATAGCTGATTTGCCAAACTCCCTGCGGCAGGTGATCGATGAACAACGCGACCTTCCGATCGCGCAACTCTGAATAGACCCAACGCGTGTTGCCAGTAAACTCACTAGCAGCCGTGAAATTCATCAACGCCGCGTTCGGCCCATTTAAGCTGCCTGACTTGATCTGCCGTGCAAAAAGGTTTTCACCGCTGCGAACTTGTACTGCTTCCAGGCCAGCAGGCTTCAGGTCTTCAAACATCAGGTATTCATAATTGTTCTTTGCTTCAACCGTAATCACAGTCTCGATGCGCTCACCACTCGCAACACTCTCACCGTCATTCAGAGGCACACGTTCAGAGACATAACCCTTCAGCAAGGTCTTATGATTTATCAATTTAAAATACTGCCGCCGAACAAAGATCTCATTGCCCGCCGGTTTCAGTGGTTCTTCGAGACTAAAGAACCGTGCCTGAGCCGAGAAATAGAGCGGACCCGTTCCACTCTTTCTGCGCAGGACGATCTGGTTCCCATCATCACGAACCAACTCGCGCGGAATATCAAACCGCGTCGGAGCATTTAAAGCATCTTCCGCAGTGATGTCTTTGCTTGCGATCGCGCTGCCATTCACTGTCAGCTCATAGCCTGAGCCGGTCTGGATCTCGCCACTCATCCGCAGATAATCATTCAACGTCAACAGGACAACCGCGGTATCACGCGTGTTGTTCCATTGAGCGCCACGTCGATTCTTAATTAGCCAATTCGTCGTTGGTTCAATTAGCTTGTTTTGAGGATCAATCGCCAGCAGTGCGCGCAGCACAAACGAAGTAGCTTCAACTCCTCCGTCAGACCAACGCCAGTAGATCCCTTCTTCGCCCCAATGTGCCGTGCCGATCACCGACGCATCGGAGTTTCTAGCACCGCTTTGCACAATCGACACGTCAGGTTTCGTGTCGATTGTCACTCCGTTCTGAAGATTCTGAACCAGAGTCGTGGCACGGTCGGCATAGCCGTATTTGTGTGCTGACAACGCCAGCAGCGCCCGCGTGTAGGCGTTCAATCTGTCGCGGTTGGTCCAGAGATTTTCAAACGCGACTCTTTGAAACTTGGATATTTCTGCTTGCCTCGATGAACTGTGGTAGCTCGCCAGCGCATGCAACATCCACGACTGCAAGTCGTAACTCGTCTCCTCTTTCACGAGCTCAGCATCCAGAAAGTTTCGCCCACGCTCGAGTACATCTTGCCGAACCTGAATGCCGGCTTCACCGGCTAGCGTCATTCCCCACACAACGTAGGCACTCATGAAGTGATCGCTTTCGCCCTCCTTCCACCAGCCCCAACCACCATCTGCGTGTTGGAAGTTATAGAGGCGGTCCAAACTTTGGCGAGTGATCTCTTCGAGCTCACGCAGGTCGTGTTTTCCTTTCGGATGAGTGGCCGCAGCAGTAGTTTGCTCGATTCCGCCAAAGACCTTATTCATGGCTGTCTCAGGCTTTAGACCAAGGTCGCGCAGCGTCTTTACCGTAATTGCCGCCGGGAGAAAACGGCTCATCGTTTGTTCGGTGCAACCGTACGGATAATCAATCAAATACGGCAATGCATCGAGCATTGTCGTAGCCATACTTGGCGCGACTTGTACGCTCAGCGTCGTGGAATCCGACTTTCTCTCTTTCGGAATGTCGAGACTGATGGCCACACTGTCGCCACGCATCTTTCCGGATCGCGAAACAAATTTTTCAATTCCGTGCTCATAGATCAGAAATGTCTTTTCCATTCCATCGGAGTAGTTTGCTCCTCGTCCCTCGACTTTCACTTTCGCCTCGCTGGCATGAGTGACAGCAACCGTCCAGTCAACGCGCGCTTCGCTATTCGGCTTCACCTCGACTGGCGTTTGGTCCCCCACTTTCTTTCCATCGCTTATGCGACCTGTCACTGTGAGCCCTTCGGCAATTAACGCCGGATTCACTGTCATCGACTGATCTGTGTTGTTGTTGAGAACAGCAGAAACCGTGACCTGGTCGCCGACGACAAAGAAACGTGGCGCTTCCAATCGAACGATCAAAGGCTGTTTTGTTCTGGTGGATGAGTTGCCGATTCCGAACTGGTTACCTGCGGTTGCAACTCGAGCAGTAGCCTGCCACGTGGTTAACGAGTCGGGATATTTGACCTTAACAATCGCAGAGCCTCTTGTGTCTGTTTTGACGTCTGGTTGCCACAGAACAGTTGAACGGAAATCAGTACGGACCTGTACGGCAGGTTCTTGAACTCCAGGAAACGGGTAGACCTGTGCTAGCTGGACCGCACGCCTGTCCCTGTCATGCTCCCCACTCGAGAGTGGCAACTGGTTAACTGAGTATTGGGAAATACTGTCCGTAGCTATTGCTTCATTCAAAGTTCCTCCTACCGCTACTGCTTTCCGGGCACCGTCCATTCGGCCCACGCCACCCAGCCCATACCAGCCCGCGCCGCCGCCTGAAATCTCTTCACGCAAATTCTTTTCGCGATCGCTAATGAACGCATACCGCTTTTGTTGAAATGTACTTTGCGTTTGCACCAACTGCGCGCGCTTCCGACCGTAGTAGAACTGGCGCGGATCGCCAGCGTAGTCCGTTTGGATATAGTTAACAGCCTGGTCTACCAAGCCCAGTGCAATTTCAGCTTCAACTGGCTTGCCGTTCACGTCTCTGGTGGTGATTGAGAGTGTTCCTTCTTCACGCGGCTGGTACTGCTCCCGATCCGACTTCACCTCGACCGTCAAAAACTGTTTCGTTGGAGGCACGACAACCTGCTTCGCGTCAACTGACAGTGCAGCGTCGCTCACCATCGCGGCATTCAGATAAATATTCGGAACATGTCGTTCTTCGATCGGCAGTTCGATCATTTTTGCTGTGCCGGTAACGTGAACCAGTTGATAGCTGTACAGATCGTCACCTTCAACACTGAACAGAACGTAGCGGTTGTTTGTGGGAACGGTGAGGAGTACTGGAGTAGTTTGCCCAGCGCGAAACGTATCTTTGTCGACGATGATCTGCACTCCATCGTATCGATAGCCAAGGTCAGTCGTCGAGTTCGTAGCAACAAAAACATACGCCTGGGTCTTCACGAGCGGCAGAACTCTTTTCGAGTTGGTTTCACCCTGGCTGCTTTGCCACTCGAGTCGATAGTACCCTTCACGTTCTGGCGTGAAGTTCAGTTCGGCTGTTCCCTCAGAGTCGGTTTGCAGACTCACCGTAGTGATCTGATCGTGCTGATAACCGCGAGACTTCAACCGCCACGGAACTTGCCCTTTAACAACGGGAGGAAAGGTCCTCGACTTCTCGCGTAATAACCGAAGCTCTACGCCCTTTACTTCGCGACCATTTGGATCGATCCAAACTTCATACCAGTAGTCCCTGAAAATATTTACGACACCTGCCGTGACTACGGGTTGGTTGTTGGCATCAAGAGCCTTAATTTCAATGGTAGCTTTATCACGTGGTCGATAGATGTTCTGTTTAGGTCGAGCGTAAACGTAGTAGCGCTGCCGTGTAACCCGAACACTGTCTGTGGCATTGATCTCCCGGCGAGACGAGTCCGTCACACGAGCTTCAATGCGATACTCAAAATCCTGGTTGTAGTTTTCGCGTGGCGTATCAAAAGCCAATGTCGCTTTGCCAGTTGCATCAGTCTTTAGAGTTTCACGCTTAACAATTTGTCCCCGATTCCCGTAGTAGAAGTTTCGCTGCAACGCGATATCGTCGTAGTACCAGGCGTACTCGCGATACGGAAACCAGTAGTGATAGAACGGATTCTGGTAGACCACCACTTCAACGTTGGCGTTTGAAACTGGTCCTCCGAAGTAGTAATCGGCCTGAATGTCGACGGAGACCTTTTCTCCCAAACGAAAGGATTTCTTCTTTCCGTTCTCTTCAGGAGTCTTCACCGCGACTTTGAACTCCGGCAATTTGTACTCTTCCAGTCGAAACAGTGTTGCGCTGCCGATGTGGTTCTGCCGATTCTGATCCCAGAACTGGATTGCGTACTCGCCTAGCGGTAGTTGCTCAGAAAGTTCGAGCTGTCCCCATGCACTTCCGAATCCATTTAACGTGGCATTCCCTTCTGTGACTTTCGTTCCTCGCGGATCATTGATTTGATAAGCAACGACTTGGCTCGCGGGTGTTGAATAAACTCCGTTCGATAAGCGCCGCGCGACGAACTTCCATTGGACCGTTTCTTTCGGTCGATACGCAGGCCGGTCTGTGAAAGCGTAAATGCGCCACGGTTGCTCAGCTTCGCGCCCACCGTAAGTATTACCAGCTGAAAACGATTGAACGTCATTTATTCCAGCTGTAGCGAAAAGGTTTCGATAGCCACTTTCGCCTTTAAGTTGAAAGATCGCCAAACCATCATTGTTTGAGATTTGTCGCAAACGGCGCCAGCGCCACTTATCATGAACATAATAGCTTTCCCATAAGGTGATGTTTGCACTCGGAAGCGGTGCGCCAGTTAATGCGTTGCAGAAATAGACGAGTGCCTGACGACCAGATGATTTGAGCACCAGTGACGCATCGCTTACGAGCAGGAGATCTCGGGCCGACGTCGCACCGCTCTTCCCCTCAATGACATATGCGCCCAGCGGCAAAGTACCTTCAATGCGCAACTCTTTCGACGTGATGCGATGGTCACCCTTATCTTTTAAGTCTTCGGACCAGAACTTCACCGGCGTGCGTCCTGCGAACGAGACTCGGTTCAGCCAGTTGGGTCTACCTCCCTCGCTCTCGCCGTCATCCTCTTCTTCACCGGCGATAAACCGGACATCGCGATTAAGGTCGATTCGGTACACACTAAAATCGACGCGCTTCAGATTGCGAGCATTAAGCGTGAACTGCAGTTCCGTATTCGGGAGGAATACGTTTGACACATTGACAGACAAAGTGGGCTGCGTGAGGTTTCGGATCTGCTCTTGTGCTTGATCGTAATACCGCGTTTCGCCTTTCCCAAACTCGGTTATGAGACGACGATAGAGTGCAAGTGCCTTGACGTGATCGGGTTCCTGAATCCATTGGCCATCTTCGTTCTGGCGAATGATGCCGGTGCTGTTCATCCAATCGGCGTAGTTGAAAAGCGCATCGTCGTACCAATCAACTTCCTTATGCGACTTTAAGGCGGTCTCGAATTCTTCTGGTACTCGTTGGCGTGTTTCCCAATCACCAGGCGAGTGCCGCATGGTCATGGCCATTAGAAAGTGTAGCTGTGTCTTTTGATTGTCCGTCTCGCTGATCTTGAGCGCATTCTCCAACATATCGAGTGGAAGGTAGTTGCCGAAATAGGTGTAGTAGGAATACTGGACTGCGTGCGGAGGGTTGGCGGCTTTGAAGATGATGTTGAGATAACGCTGACGCGCAGTGTTAAGGTCCCGTTGTCCGGCCCACCAGTCAAGCGCCTGTTGATAGTTGGGCCAGGCAACTCCCCAGTTCATGTTGTTGCTGCGAAGCCAGTAGAAGTCACCTAAAGACTCACGGGCCTCAGCCCAGACAACGTCGCGATCCTCCTCCTTCTCTGAAACTTTGATCAACTCCTCCAACTGCTTTTGGGCTTGTTCGTATTTTGTCGAATCTGAAGTCTGCGTCGCTGCCTGTGACCGCCAGGTTGTATCGGCGAGTCGAAATTCGACCCAGCGCTTCTCGATCGGCGTTAGAGCACTTGTATCGACCTTCTCGTACGCATCATGGGCCAGCGAGTAAGAACCTTCGCGGTAGCGTCGTTCCGCCTCAGTTTTGATCTGGTTGTAATCCTGCTGCTGAGCAGTGCTGGTTTGAATAACGGTCAGCAGACAGACGGTGATCAGAAGAACGAGTGGAGTAGTCGTTTTCAATATCGGGCGCATGTTCACACTCCCAAGTAGGATTTCTGGCTAGAACGAATCGAGCAGCTCTGCTACTCGCATGGGTCTTTGAAACGAAGGGAGACTTTGGTGGCTCCGAGTGGTTGGCCCAACGTACGGGCGCGGTAGCTACTTAGATTGCTGTCACGCTTGGGCGTTGCCCGTCGTTCCGTTAAATGGAACGGTTATAGAGGCCGGGTCTTGCGGCTAGGAAACGGAACTTGGTTAGTTGAGCCTGCCGAGTTAAGCGATGGGTAATTCGGATATGCCGCTAGGTCGCTCTTATTCTCACCTGGCTTCAGCCAGGTGACGGAGCAACGGGAAGGCCAGGAAACCGTTTAAACGGTTTCCTAGTCTTCGTAATTACTGAGCACCTGGCGAAAGCCAAGTGTGAATGAGAATGCTGGTTCACGAACCCAGAACGGCTTTCACAACCATTTTTGATCGGGCAGCATCGGATGAGACGATCGCTCGACCTCTCCCGCTTGCAAAAGCATTGGACTCTTGCTAAACCTCCTCTTGAATTGCCCTCCTGGGAGAAAAACCATGAAAAAGATTTTCTATCCTGTAACCGCATTTGCAGTTATCGCGGCGTTGGTCATCCCCATACTCGCTGACACCATTCGTCTCAAAGACGGCAGCGTGATTCGTGGCGAAGTCGTTGGTTTCAAGGATCAGCAGTTTGTTGTGTTGATTGGAGCGGGAGCCAAGGGACGGCGCAGTCAAACGACAATCTACGTTGAGGACGTTGAATCGATCGAATTTGATTCGACCGGCGGCAGTAGCTCAGCGCAAACGACGACCGATACGGGTAGTGGCGACAACACACGAAGCGAGTCCCCGGTATCGCAGCCCTCCAGAACCGAGCCTTCGTCAACCACTAGTAGGCGAACCACTCAGCCAGTCGGTGGCTCTTCCCCCACTTTCTTTACCATTAAAGTATCTGTTCGCGCTGATAACACGAACAACGGCTGGACGAACAGTGGATTGGTCGTCCGAAAGGGTCAGCGGCTCAGAATCAGTTCTTCTGGCCGCGTGTCCCTCGGAAACGGCCGATACACGACACCCGCCGGTGTTTCCACGATTCCTGACAATGAGAAACTGATGCGCACCGAGCCAACGGGAGCTTTGATCGCCGTCATTGGGGACGATAATGACGATTTCATTCTGGTGGGTACCAAGCGCGATTTCGTGGCGCAGCGCGATGGTGTCCTGTTCCTGGGCGTTAATGAAGGGAATTTGGCGGATAATACGGGTACTTATGACATTGTGGTCGAGGCGGAAGCCGGTGGTGGCAACACCCGGTAGGGAAACTACTGGTCGTTTCGGGGCATCAGAAAGTTACCGAAATTTTTGCATACGCGCGGCGCATGTAGCTTTGACCATCCGCCCGACCGTTAGGGGAATATTATGAAACTCTCCAGCTTTTATCGTTTTATGCTCGCCTTGGGCCTGTTGAGTTCATTGTTCATCGGAACTACTTCGAACTTGTCCTTCGCACAGTCACGTCGCCAGCCACCAACGTCCAACGAGAAAAAGAACAAGCGACCCCAGCCTGGACAACAACAGCAGGAAGAGCAACAAGAGCCACTACCCCCTGACCTCGTAGGCAAACCTCAAGATGCCGAAAAAATCACCATTTCGACTCAAATTGTGAATGTCGACGCCGTCGTCTATCACAAGAAGAGCGGTCAAATTGTTACCGGACTTAAAAAAGAGAATTTCGCGTTGTTCGCTGATGGGGTGCAACAGACGATCACAAACTTTTCAACGCCCGAAGCGCCGATCACGGTCGTCATGGTCGTTGAGTACAGCAAGATTTCCGAGGCCTTGGGTTACTACGGCAGTGGCGGGTACGACCCTGGAACCTATGAAGTGATCCGCCCCGTGGCGATGTTTCTGTCGCAATTCATCAAGCCACCTGACGACTACGTTTCGGTGGTCGCTTATGACATGCGACCCACACCCCTTACAGACTTCACGAACGACCCGAGTCGGATCAATCAGGTCATTAACCTGTTGCTGAGAAATTATCCCGCGTTTCGTGAGACCAACCTTTTTGACGCGCTCAAGTTCACACTCGTAGGTGGACGTGGCGATTCAGTGGTGCTTGAGAACCGACCGGAAGCAAGGTCCGATTACGATGGGCTGGTAAGCGTGCAAGGACGACGCCGAGCCATCATTCTTGTCGCTTCGGGTATCGATACCTTCAGCAAGATCAACTACGGAGATGCGCGGAAAATTGCTCAGAATGCTGGGATACCTATCTACATCATCGGTACTGGCAATCTGTTCTTCAAAAAGTATGGTGATTCTCTACCAGCGACTGATGGCCTCACTGGAAGTCCGGGTCGCATGACTTTCTTGCAAGCAGATAACACATTGAAAACGTTCGCCAAGGAAACAGGCGGTGCTTACTACCCGGTCACTTTTGAAGGGGAATTGCCGAAGGTGCTCGGCTCAATCAATGCGCTGCTACGAAGCCAATACAGTCTGGCATTCAATCCGGGCGAGGTTCGGGATGGAAAGCAGCACAAGCTGAAGGTGAGCGTGGACGTGAATGGCGATGGAACGTACGACGATAAGGAGTACGTGATTCAGGCGCGTTCGGTGTACGTTGCGCCCAAACCGGACGGCAGCGCGAGTAAATGAAGTTTAAAAGTTAGAAATTAAGAATTAAAATTCGAAGGCGACGATTCCAATTCGAAGCCACAAAATTTTAAATTTAAAATTTTAATTCTTAAATCCCATACAGCCGCAGTCGAAACTCGTCGTTGAAAGCCACAATGTCCGCGGGCTTGTTCGAGAACCGTCGCGCCTCACGCACCAACATGGGCAATCCGCCGGTCGGCAGTCTCAACCCATAAGCTGGACTATAAAAGATCGCGGCAATTTGCGGATTCAAACGCTGCGGGATTCCGTAACGAATCGCCTTCTGGGCCACAGGAGAAAATCCTGCCGACCGTCGCGGATTCACGAATTCCAAACTGCGCTCGAAAATATTCAGTCGTGTCGGCAGCTCCCTCAATACCAGATCACGATGGATCAGCATATTCGCCAGCGCCTCACTCACCGCGGCTCGCTGGTAGTTCGCCCGGGCCAACACCGGACTTTCAGGCAGCTCAGGTGCACTCTTCGGTCGCGATTCCCAAAGATCACAGTAGCGCTCAACGAACCTTGTCGAAGCCTCGTAGAGTGTGAGCAGACTTCCCGCAAATCTCGCTCGCTCGATCACAGGTGATTGAACTGAGTCACCAGCGTATCGCGTTGCGAGCACCACTGAACGAGGTAACAGTTCTGCTACTCGCTCATCACGACCAAACAACAGTAGACCAGCAACTGTAGGAACGAGCTCGCTCGCGTTGTTGGTCGCGAGTAGTAACTCCCGCTCTAGTACTTGGGCTGTAGGATAATCGCGCGTACTTGCGTTACTGAGTACATCCGCTGCATCGCCATTGAACTCGCGCAAAAAACTCCACAGCAACGCCTCGTCAATATCAGCGATAGACGCGCCGAGAGCGGCTACATTCTCGTACCTTAACGGCCGCGCCTCATCCAACAATGCCGACAATTCTTCCCTGGTGGCCTCGCGCTTCTCTGCACCGATACGAATATAGAAGCGGCCTTCGCGTGTGCGATACGGTCTGCGTTTACCTTCTATATCGAGGGCAACCACGCGCCGGCCGCTGTCAAAGGAAATTCGATCGATATAGGGCACCAACGGCGGGTCAATCTCTTCGCGACAGATTCGTACAAGCTCCTCCTGTACGCTTTCAGCGTCATCGAGACCCTCGACGCGCATTTGATCATTCACTCCAAACACGATCAGACCGCCACCGGTGTTAGCCAGCGCTACGATCTCCTGCGCAATACGTTCCGGATTAGAGAGTTTGACCTTGAGCTCGAGGAAAGTATCTTCGCCACCTCGCACGAGGCGGAGCAACTCTAATCTTGACGTTAGGGGACCAGAGGTTGAGTGGATGTACTCCTGAAAGGAGCGTTCGGTGGTAGGTTCGTGCCGTTGGTTACTGCGAAATTTTCTGCGAGCCATTTGTGTATTGACGGGGCTCAATACCCGCCCGGATGCCTAGGGCATCTCTGGAGTATGAGAACGCTTAGTGCCTAGCCATTATTTTGGGTCTTTTGCCTGCGCACTGTAACAAAGATCGAAGGCCCAAGGACATTGCTGATTGTCAATTGCCGATTTCAGATTGTGCCCTCGCGCCTAACTGAATTTCATACCGCCAAAGCTAGTTCATCAGAAGTTAGTCATGAGTTTCAACCCACGAGAACTGCCAATCGGCAATCGGCAATAACCCATCATTCATCGGCTGGTTCGCGCACCGTCTCAAGTATTTCAGTCTCTCGCTGCTCGAGCGACTCACCTTGGGAGTCGATGATCAGCACATACAGTCCGACGGCAAATAACGCAAACAAGAAAAGTGTAACATACTCAATCGTTAAACTCTGGCTAAGGTAACCCGCAGCAGTTGCTCCTAAAGGCGGCAAGCTCAACACAATCATCATCGGAATTAAGAGCAGTCCCACGACTCCTGAAACATTCAGTCGTTTACCGAACTTCATGTGTTTGGGAAAACGAATTGAGAACCAGTTACCCATCACCGACATCAGCGCGGCGAAGATGACGAACGTGAGACTCACAAACAGCAATGAGCCCAACGTCAAGTCATGAAAGATCAGGTGATTGATCGTTAACAATATTGCGGAAAACACTAGCGCGACCATTGTGAGTGCGAGGTTCTTGCCCATGAGGATCTTTTTTCGTTCAACTGGTGAAAGGACCAGGGTCCGCATGCCTCCCTCTTCGAAAGCAAACTGGTTGCACGAAAGACCGGAGAGAACCAGGAACACGTACAGAACACCACCTGCTGCCATCAGACCACTGCCATAGAACATGAAATCTTTACTCAGCGCTGATGTACCTCCAGCCATGCCGCGACCAAACCGTCGAGAGTTCGCAATCTTTACAGCGATCAGGATCAAAGGCATCAGAGCCATCATTCGTAATTGAGCATTCCGCAACACGTAGCGCAGTTCCTTTTCAACTACTGCTGAGAGCTCCGAAGAAAGCAGCGGCAACTTCCACCCGGTATAAATCTGTTTCTCGCTATGCTTTGTTCGTGACACGCTTCGCCGAGCGCCACCAATGCCCAGCACTGACCTTCTAGCAATCCAGAAGCTGGCAGTGATAAGTGTTACTGCGTAAGCGAAGAGAACGAGCACACTCAAGAGAAAGGCCCAGGTCTCTCCCGTCAGTCCGCTTGTGAAAGCGAATGCAGCTGCTCCTGGTGGGGTCCAACGAAAGAATTTTACGAACTCGGCGTGTTTAAAGATTACGGGCGCGATCTGTCCAATAAGCGCGCCGCCCAAACCTACTACAGCGCCTATGAGCGCAACTAAAGTTTCACCACGTGTTCGCTTTCTTCTGATTAAGGAGCCAATCGAGATAGACAACCACTTTGTTAACGCAAGACCACAAGCTGCCGCAGCGAAGCCGGCAACGATGGCGCGATCAATCATTCCCGTTGCGAGACCTGCGCCAATTGCCAGTGCGAGTATTGCCGGAATTGCAAAAATAGAAGGCAGCGTGATCAATTCGCTGATCAAGTCCGTTGCAAACAGTTTCCGAAGACTGATCGGATACATCAGCAGGTTGCCGGGATCAAACTGGCGGCTGCTACCGGTGCTCAGAGGTACGGTGGACCACAGCAAGTAGCAAAAGGCGAGAATGGTAAAGAAGATCAGTTCGGCGGGTAGAGTAGGATCAATCGGACGAGTGGTGCTGGAATCAAGTACGTCCTGTAGTGCGCCAGGCTTGCTTAATGCGTAAGCGGCTACTCCAAAACCTACGGACATTACTGCGGCGAAGACGACAGCAAGCACCAACCCGACAAAGCTCGCAAGACGGTTGATAGCCTGCTTCGACGAACGAAACGAGTTCCTGAATAGCGTCCATTTCAGCCAGATCAGAGTATTTAGTTGAGACAAACTATGCTCGTTCCTGAAGTCGGTTCCACTAAAACAATGCAGTAATGAACTTCGAAAGTATAGAATGGATTCCGGTCCATCTACCTCCGACAACCGTCTGACACTCCACAACAAGAATGCGTTCTCTGCTACATCATAACAACACTCATGCGTATGTGAGTCTAGGTTCGAATCTTGGAGACCGTGCCGGATATCTCCTGTTGGCTGTCCGTGGAATGCTTGATTCAGGGTTCGAAATTACTCGACTCTCGAAAGTCTACGAAACAGAGCCATTGGATGAACCTGCTCAACCACCATTTCTCAACATGGTGGCCGAGCTGCGCGGCAACAAATTGCCACCACCTGAACAAACGCTCGCTCGCCTTTTGCGAGTTGAATATTCGCTCGGCCGCACACGTGACGTTCCGAAGGGGCCCCGCACCATCGACCTCGACTTGTTGCTCTATCCGCGTGAGCAGCGGGCCACGGATTTTCTTACTCTGCCTCATCCGAGACTTCATCTACGGCGTTTCGTACTGGAACCGCTGGCGGAGCTTTGCCCGAAGCTCGTCCATCCAACGCTTCATAAAAATATTAGTGACTTATTGCGGGATACTGAGGATCAATCGGCGGTTGTTGTTTGGAGTCCGGGAACTCAGAAACAGCGAAGTTCGGACGAATAACTGCTGTACTGACAATCCTGACTTTTTGTCGCTATAATATCGGCACTTGGGCACGAATCTCATACATCTCCGGTCCCTCCTAAAAAGCAATCTAATAAGTGAGTCCACGTGTAGAAAGAGCTGAGTCATGCCTTATCTGAAGCCTGAGCGCCCTGAAAAGGTATCTGCGCCGTCGTTGAAAGCCAGTAAGGCACGCGGCGAGAAGCTGGTTTGTTTGACTGCCTATGACTACCCGACGGCAAGGATCGTTGACGAGGCCGGTGTTGACGTAATCCTCGTCGGAGACAGTCTCGGCAATGTTGTACTCGGATACGGCAACACGGTTCCAGTGACATTGGACGAGATCATGATGCATACGAAAGCGGTTCGCCGGGCAGTGCAACGAGCGCTACTCGTCGCGGACATGCCGTATGGATCGTTTCATACTGGCGAAGATGACGCAGTGCGAAACGCACTGAAGCTGGTGAAAGAAGCAGGGGCAGAAGCGGTGAAACTCGAGGGCGGCCGAAAGCGCATTCGCCTGGTAAAGCGGCTGGTCGACGAAGAGATCGCTGTGATGGGCCACATTGGTTTAACGCCGCAATCAATCAACAAGCTTGGCGCCTATCGGGTTCAGGGAAAAACAGCCGCCGCTGCACAGGAGTTGATTGATGACGCAAAAGCACTTGAAGAGGCGGGAGTTTTTGCCGTCGTGCTGGAAGTGGTTCCCCGAGAGATAGCGAAGATCATTACGGAGACGCTCACCGTGCCGACGATTGGGATAGGTGCTGGCGTTTATTGCGATATTCAAGTGCTCGTCTTGCACGACATGCTTGGCCTATCATTTGGAAAGCTCGCGCGTTTTGTGCGACCGTACGCGCACTTAAGCGAGACCATGACCGAGGCCATAAGCAAGTATGCGGAAGACGTAAGAAACGGAACCTATCCTTCAGAGACAGAGTCCTACTCTTTGCCAGCCGATGCCGCGGAGGAACTTAAGATTAACTTAGTGATGAAAGACTCCAAGGCCGAAAAGTCCTAATCCTTCCTAAGAAACCATGGAGATCATAAATCGTCGTCAGCGCATGAGTTCCGTCGCGCGCAAGATTCGTCGCGAACAGGATCGGACCATTGGGCTGGTCCCCACGATGGGCGCGCTACACGAAGGGCACCTGAGTCTCGTGCGTGAGGCACGGCGCATGTGCGATGTGGTTGTTGTGTCCGTCTTTGTAAACCCCGCCCAGTTTGGACCTGGCGAGGATTTCGAACGCTACCCGCGCAATCTTACAAAGGACACGGCGCTACTAACGGATTACAACGTTGATTACATCTTTGTGCCTCCGGTGGAGGAGATTTATCCCAAAGGCTTCGCGACTTACGTAAACGTCGAAGGCTTGTCCGAGCAGTTGGAAGGAGCGTCACGTCCTGGTCACTTTCGCGGTGTCGCAACTGTGGTAACGATTCTGTTGAATGTTGTTCGACCTGACTTCGCATATTTCGGTCAGAAGGATGCGCAACAAGCATTAGTAATCAAGCGGCTGGTTCGCGACTTAAGTTTTGATACCGAGATCATTGTGCTTCCTACCGTTCGCGAGGATTCGGGTCTGGCTATCTCCTCTCGCAATCTGTATCTGAGTTCTGAGGAGCAACAAGCAGCTCCGGTAATTCACCGCGCACTCGCCAGGGCGAAGGAGATCTACAAAGAGGGAGAGAGAAACGCCAGTCGCTTGAATGAGATTATCCGGACGACGATAGAAAAGGAGGCGCGTGTCAGGGTTGATTATATAAGCGTCGCGGATGCTGAGACGCTCGAGAAGCTCGAGCGCTTGGATGACCGGCCAATTCTGATTTCGGTTGCCGCTTTTCTGGGTAAGACGCGCCTTATTGATAACGTTGTTTTGAATAGCGTGAAGAAGAAGGACGTGATACCCGCAAAGGTCTAGCTTTTGGAGTGCGGCGACTTGTCGCCGCTTTTTTGTTTCCAGTTGAGTTTGATGTCGGATTCAAAGAATAAAGTTCATATTCAATTCCAGCTAAACGGCGAAACAACGGAAGTCGCGTTTGCTCCTCATAAAACGCTGCTCGAAGTGTTACGCGAAGATCTTGGTCTGACCGGAACAAAGCACGGGTGTGAGTTAGGCGAGTGCGGGACTTGCACAGTGCTCGTCGATGGTCGCGCGATTCTTTCTTGCCTGATGCTGGGGCTCGATGCTGAGCACCGTGAAGTGAAGACTGTCGAAGGGATGGCCCAGGGCGCGGAACTGCATCCCTTGCAACACACCTTCGCAGATACAGGCGCAGCGCAGTGTGGCTATTGCTCGCCAGGATTTCTTCTAGTCGCGGAAGAACTGCTGAAAAGGAATCCGAACCCTACGCGCGCGGAGATTCAGGAGGCATTGTCAGGAAACCTCTGTCGCTGCACCGGCTACATTAAGATTTATGAAGCAGTTGAATTAGCGGCGGCAAGAATGCGTGGAGAGGAAACTGAGCTACCGAGTGAAGCGGTATTTGGGTTGAAGTGATTACTACTTATCTGCGCTAGAAAGATCGAATGGGAAATAACGGACGTCCATTGAATGTAGTTGGCAAGCCCTTTCGCAAGGTAGATGCGCGTGCCAAGTGTACGGGCCAGACGAAATTTGCTGACGATATCGTTCTGCCCCGGATGCTCTATTGCAAGATCCTACGCAGTCACGAACCTCACGCGCTAATCAAAAGCATCAACACTTCGAAAGCCGAGTCTTTACCAGGCGTCTTTGCCGTGCTAACAGGCAAAGAACTGCCAATTCCGTACGGCATTCTTCCTGTGAGCCAGGACGAGCATGCGCTCTGCATCGACAAAGTACGCTTTATCGGAGATCCCGTAGCTGCCGTAGCGGCAATCGACGAAGACGTGGCTTTCGGAGCGATGAATCTGATCGAAGTCGAGTATGAACGACTGAACACAATCTCCTCGATCGAAGAAGCATTGCTGATCGACGAGCCGCGCATACACGAATACGGCGACGGCGGGAACGTCCACAAGAAGGTCTCGCTCGAATTTGGTGATTTAGACAATGGATTCGCAGCGGCCGATCTCGTTCGTGAAGATACGTTCTTCTATGAGGGCAACACGCACTTGCCAATGGAGCAACATGCGGCAGTCGCTCACTTCGATTCCGATCAAAAGCTAACCCTCTGGAGCTCAACGCAGACTCCGCACTATGTTCACCGCGCACTTGCCAAAGTTCTACAGATTCCTGCGAGTCATATTCGCGTGATAGCTACACCGAACGGCGGTGGCTTCGGCGGTAAGAGTGATCCTTTCAATCACGAAGTTGTCGTCTGCAAATTGGCGATGATGACCGGTCGCCCAGTGAAGATATGTCTGACGCGCGAAGAGGTTTTCTATTGCCATCGCGGGCGGCATCCCGTGTTGATGCACGTCAAGACTGGCGTAAAGAATGATGGCTCGATAACAGCGATGCACTTCAAGTCTTATCTTGATGGCGGCGCTTATGGCAGTTACGGCGTAGCAAGTACGTTTTATACCGGCGCGCTTCAGACGGTCACGTACGACGTTCCCACTTACAAGTTTCAAGGTGTGCGCTGCTTCACTAACAAGCCACCGTGTGGTCCAAAGCGTGGTCATGGAACACCGCAGCCGCGCTACGCACTGGAAGTACATCTCGACAAGATTGC
>JBKPAL010000256.1:0-9307 GCA_046726395.1 Acidobacteriota bacterium | reverse complement strand
CCAAACTCGATGGTGAACCAGTACGCCCTCGCCAAGCGGTTCAAAGCTTCAGCCGAAACGGTGCGTCTAACAGTAGCTCCGAAAAGACGGTTGAGCTCGGCTATTTGTGGATCCGCGAGTGTTACTGCGTGCCCGATGATTTCATGAGCTACGTCAGGCTCAGGTGTGTACAGCGGCGTCGAGTGATGCCTGATGTATTGCGTGCAGAGGAAGATGCCTTGTGCCAGCGACTCGAGAAACACGCGCGGTTCGACCAGTCCCGCGACCGGCTCCAACCGGAATCCGCTCAGCGCCCGCACTTTCGTATTAACTTCTCTGAGCTGTGGAATCCGATCGGTTCTGAGCTCCAATGCATTCAGGCATGACAGATATTCACGGCATGCGTTTCGTTGGTGGGCAGGTCTCAGTGCTTCCCAGATTGTTCGCCAAACCGAGTGCTCCTCGCTGGAATAAGGTGCATCGGGTATTACCTGGCCCGGTTCATATTGAAAGGCGATCTGCGCTATCTCATTTCGGCGTCGGCGATACTCGGCATCGCCATAGCCTGGATGGTCTGGGCTTAATTCAACAATCCGGTTACGGTCCGAGTATTCGTCTACGCGTTTGGCTACCATCCGTACATCGACGTGGTCGCCCAAGGGGGCTGTTTGATTAGTTGGTGACATCGTCAACCTCGCAATACGTTTGAGTGGAAATGAAAAAACCGGCCACCGATCCTTCCTCGTTGGAAGGACCGATGGCCGGTTGCTTCTAAACTTGTCTTAGCGCTACCTAAGCGCAGTCAACAGTCCGTCGCCCGACCGTCCCTCCGTAGAGAGTGGTCCGTAGTAGTAATAATAGCGATTCAGACTGTGCATCATTTTGTTAAGAGAATAGATGTGAAGCCTTTGATCGTCAAGCCCGACCCAAAATTTAAAATTTGAAATTTTAAATTTTTATCGCAGCTTCAAAGTCTGGCGCTTCGCAAAGAAGTCTGCCCATGGATTCTTCTTGCGCAGCATTCCCGGAACATTCCGAATAGTGAAGTCCGAAATCTTCACGCCTTGCTCAACCTGTTTCCACGTCAGCGGCATAGACACCGTCGAACCTGGCTTCGCACGGGCAGTAAACGCAGCCGCCAAGCTCTTGCCACGCGCGTTCTGCATCCAGTCGACATAAACCTGCGTCTTCTTTCTCTTCGCAATCGTACGCTCAATCGTTGCGACCTGAGGGGCCCTTGCGGCAACCTCTGCTGCCAATAGTCGCGCCACCTCTGCGACTTTCTCATAGGTGTTGTTTGGTTTGAGCGGCAGGTAAATGTGAATGCCGGACGAGCCGGAAGTCTTCGGATACGCGTTCAGTCCGACCTCATCACATACGGCTTTAGCCACGAGCGCAGTCTCGAGCACGTTTTCCCACGGTGCTTGCTTGGGATCCAAATCGATCGCAATCCAGTCAGGCTTGTCGAGCCTCTTGATAGTCGAATGCCAGGGGTGCTGTTCAATCGTTCCGAGGTTCACAAAGTGAAGTAACGATGCAGTCGAGGTGTAGACCGCATAATCGAGTTCGCGTCCTACCTGATTAGTCAGCCTGATTGTTTTGACGAAGTCCGGGGCGCTCTCCAGGTCTTGTTGGAAGAACATGGGCGCCTTTATGCCGCGCGGCCAACGTTGCAGTATCGCCGGTCGCTCTTCCAAAAACGGCATGATGTATTCGCTGATTCGCAGGTAATAGCACAGCAGCTCAAACTTTGTGATTTTCTCTTCCGGCCAGTAAACCCGTTCAAGACTTGTGAGAGACACATTCTGGCCCGCGACATTCAGCAATAAGTCACCCTTCGGGTTCTTTAGGCTTAAGAACTCTTCAACGGAAAGTGCTGGACCACGCTTTGGGGCGGTGCGCTTTACTGTAGCTGCCTTACTGCTTGAGCCTCGTGAGATCCCCTTGTTTGCAGGCATAGTTGACTCTCAGTAATGAAGTCAAGATCCAGAGTGTGGATGGATTAAGGGTAACCTATGTGGCGGCGCGAAAGAAAACGTCCCTTGAATTGGACCACGTATTACGTGCGCGCCATTTTCGGGTGTTCTGACGCTGAAGTCGCAGGCACCGGGTCGCCAGCAGCGTAGTAGAGAATGCGATTGCAGTGATCGCAGGTGACTACTTCTTCGCCACGTCGCACTTCAGCCATCGCTTGCGGGCGAAGGGCCATGAAGCACGCCATGCAGGCTCCGTTACGAGCTTCGGCAACGGCAACTCCATCGCGGATGCGCGCGCTGATGCGTGT
This sequence comes from Acidobacteriota bacterium, assembly GCA_046726395.1. GTDB lineage: Bacteria > Acidobacteriota > Blastocatellia > Pyrinomonadales > Pyrinomonadaceae > PSRF01. The sequence continues at coordinate 7,044 of JBKPAL010000256.1, read as the reverse complement.
GTACAGACCGCTCATTGACTTTGGCAAACTGGAAATCAGTTTCTCGCGATCAGTTCGAGCTACCGCGAGCGCTTCTGCCTGAGCTTTCGTTTCGTCATCGAACGCTTTCAATCTTGCTTCACGGTCAGAATTCAAGCTCGCAATCTCTTCCGCGCGTTCGGCCAAAGCAGCTTCGGCTTGCTCCAATGATTCCATCTGCTCGAGCGTCTGAGTTTCGAGTGTGGATATCTGCTTTCGCGCTGCGTCGGCTTCACGAATAGCTGCCGTGTACTCTTCCTGCTTTCTTGACGACATCAGATTGCGATCCGCCCGTTCAGCGCGAGCCCGTTGGTCGGATATTTCTGCCTCCAGTCGTGCTCTGTTGTGTCGAGCCTCATCGCGACGGTTTTCGAGGGCTCTAATTTCAAAGGCGCGCTGATCGAATTCTGCTTCGATCTCAGCGCGCCTTTGTGGTATCGCCTCTAGTTCCGTTTGTAGTCTTCTTATGTTTGTGTCCAGTTTTTGTAGAGCGACTAATTGCTGTATTTCCGCCTTCACTCTTTATCCTCTCCTGAAAAGATCAGCTTGTCTTGTTATTGTAATTGCAATCATCGTGGTCATTATCGGGCATCCTCACGCCTCGGCGCAAGCGCATGACTCCGAGCCGTTGCTTTGCGCTCGGAGTCACAGTCAATAGGAAAATTTTAGCTGTTACTAGCTGCTATTAGTCGGCGCCGACTGCTTGTGCGGCGTTAATGCGGCCTCCTGTCGAGACCTTTCCCGCCAAAGACGGCAGTTTGTCGACGGACTTGAGGAGGAGTGCGCGAAGCTCTGAAACGGAGAGGTTTGGCTGCTTTGAGAGTACGAGTGCAGCGACACCCGCTACGACCGGCGTGGCCATAGATGTTCCGGAGTGTTCCTCATAATCTGCGCCCAGCCATGTGCTAAGAATATCTTTGCCAGGTGCCGCAATGTGGACCGTCTTCGATCCAAAGTTTGAAAACTTGGTAAGCTCATCGTTTCGGTCAAGTGCGGCCACGCTGATGACATTGGGACTGGAATAGTTAGCCGGATAATGCGGACGCCGATCGTTATCGGAGCTGTCGTTTCCGCTTGCAGCTACGAACAAGATGTCATTCTCGCTCGCTTTGCGGATCACATCTTCGAGCGCTCTTGATTTCATCGTCGAGCCCCAACTCGCATTGATGACCCGAACATTGACGCCAGCCTTCTTACGATCAATTGCGTAATTGATTGCTTCGATCGCATCCTTCACATTACCGAAGCCGCCCGCGTTCATGAATTTCAACGGCATAATTCTTACGGTCCAATTGACACCTGCGATGCCAATCTTGTTTCCACCCTCTGCGCCGATGATTCCCGCGCAGTGTGTTCCGTGTCCGTTATCATCGAAAGGATCACCTGAATTTTCGATCGCATTGTACCCATGGACGTCTTCAACGATTCCGAGTTCACGATCCTGGTAAGGCTTGACGTCATCGGTTCTGGTCCAAACATTGTTGACGAGATCCGGATGATTGTAATCGACACCAGTGTCGAGAACGGCGACTACGACCTCTTGGCTGCCCGTCGTAGTGGCCCACGCTTTCATCGCGCTGATGTCCGCCCCAGCCGTTCCTCCGTTTTGACCTTCATTAGCGAGAGCCCACTGCTCCTCAAACCGAGGGTCGTCGGCGTGCAGATGTTTGCCGCCGCCAGTGTGATCCAGACTGACCTCGAAGTTAGGTTCTGCGTATTCCACCTCAGGAAGAGCCTGGTAGTCAGCAACGACCGTCTGAACATCAGCATCGTCGAGATCGTCGATGGCATCCAACCCTGGTACTGATTCGATTTCGTCTTCAACCTGGTCATGAAACTTTGCGGTGATCTCTTCGATAGCTTCAGCTGATGTTCCAGGCCGAAACTTAACCAACACTTCAGGTTTAAGTCCGAGTTCGGAATCGGCGCGCTGGATCTCATCGTGGGTGTAAGACTCGTGAGTCTTTGTGCTTCCCGGAACGATTCGCACCGATGCACGCCACTGCTTCTGAATTTTACGGAGTTGCCCGGCGAACGCTGCCACGAGGATGATGATTAGAGCGAGAGCTATATGAATGACGATGTTATTGCGGTTCATTGCTACCTCTAAATGCGGTAATTCTGACCCTTAAAATTGTAGAGCCGGAGTTGATTCTTGTTTGCCCGATATTCCACGTTCTGCGCACCGGTTTTTAGATGAATACGCCAGCCCGGAGTAATCATCTGACCGCTCATTTCACCTTTAACGCCTGCCCCGAGCGCCATATCTGGGAAGTCGGCATCTTCGACAGACTCCTGGATTGCGCTTTCTGAGACGCCCACCCGTTTTGCCAGATCCTTTTTGGCTGCGGCCACTGCTTGTTCTTTGCTAAATGACACGAAGACCTCTCCTATGAGTACTACGGTTAAACGAGCGGATTCGACTCATTGTTCCCAGTGCGAAGATCCACATCGGGTTGAGTGAATTTGCATTTATTCTGCGCCGATCTGTGCAAGTCGTCAAAAGGGAGAATCGGGCGGCGCTTTTGGAGTGCGGTGGCAAGCGCAGCGCGACACCGCTTTGGATCGTTGTGTTGGTGTGATGAAGACTTTCGCTGGGTCCAATCTAGTTATCCAAAGCGGTGTCGCGCTGCGCTTGCCACCGCACTGCAAAAGCGCTGCCGGTCGCGATCGGTCCAGGTTCTGTAAGGTGTTTACCTAAGATCTCCATACATGTGCTGTAAGAGCGCGGTAATAGTAATGGCGGCGGTCTCGGCGCGAAGAACTCTGCCGCCCAGCGTTATCAATGCCCAACCGCTCTCTTGAGCTCCGGAGACTTCTGCATCACTCAAACCGCCTTCCGGGCCGACGAGAACCGTGGCAGCAGAAACATGCGCGGATCGCTCGCGAGTCACTGCTGTCACGGGTTGCCCGCCACGTTCGGAAAACACGATTCGCTGTTCGTCATCTCTTTGCAAAAACTCATCGAACCCTTCTGGATTCAACACACGTGGCACCACAGCGCGTCCTGATTGCTTTGCTGCCTCCAGAGCAATTCTTTGCCAACGCATTACTCTCTTTTCCGCATCAGTGTCGTTGCGCAGCTTAATGTCCGACAGCTTCGTCGCCACAGGTACGATCGCAAACACTCCCAACTCCGTCGTTTTTTGCACGACCAGATCGAACTTGTCTCCTTTTAGCAGTGCAAGCCCAAGAGTAAGTTTGAACGGCGACTCAGCTCGCGCGGGTTCAACTTCGCGAAGAATCTCTAGCAAGGTCTGATCACGACGTACTTCACGAACTGCACAGGCGACTTCACGGCCCACGCCATCGAACACATACACTTCATCTCCAGGTTTGAGTCGAAGAACTTCGCGAAGGTGGCGAGCTTCATCTGCGGAAAGAGTGACCGTTCGGTGATCTTTCGCGAAGTCGGTTACGGGTGCATAAAATCGTCGGCGACTCATGTAGCTACACAATGATGCAGACCCACTCGCCGTCAACCATAATTTCTGTCGGAGCAGTCACGCCCGATTGCTGCAGTGCGTCCAGGATGATCGGCAACTGGTCTTCAAGAATGCCGGAGCAGATCAAGCTACCGCAAGAAGCACCGAGCAGCACTGGTAAGAGCTCAACAATCGTTTCAGTCGTGAGATTGGCACAAACGCAATCTGCCGAGGCTACGGTGTCATCGATTGGGCCGGTATGGAATTGAATATTTAAGGAGACATTGTTGAGTTCGGCATTCTGACGAGCAATCGACACAGCATCAGCGTCTGTATCGTAGGCTTCAATCCTCGCGAGCGGATTAACTTTTGCGGCTGCTATTGCCAGAATTCCGGTTCCGGTTCCAACGTCGAGGAAACTTTGCCCTTGAAAATATTTCTCAATCGCATGCAGGCAAAGTCGAGTGGTTTCATGAGTTCCCGTGCCGAACGCCATTCCCGGATCAATTCGTATGACGAGTCGATCGGTTTCCCATGGGATCTCGGACCATGAGGGTGCAACTATGAAACGCTCACCTACCTCAACGGGCTGCCAGTCTTTCTTCCATTCCGCCAGCCAGTCCTCTTCGGCAACTTCACGGACCCTGATGTTGGTAAAGGATGACGAAGGAAGCGAATAGATCGTTAGCGCGTTGTGCAACTCACTTTGAATCTTTTCACGGTCAGGTGAGATGTCGAAATAGGCGCTGACGGTTTTGCCTGTTGTAGACACCTCGGTTCCCAGCGCGCCTGCTTCCATCAACGCGTACTGGACCGCTTCTAGTGCTTCGGGTTCCGCAGTGAGATCCAATGCGTACCAGACCTTTTGAGCTCGTTTTTGCCTTGACGCGGAGTGGTCCGACATAGCTGGTTGTAAAGGGTTTCGCCAATCGGTCTAGTGATTCAAAACCTAAAGTCGAACATATCCATACTTGAGCGGGGGTAAACCACCCTTCGTAACCTCGAGACTTTCAATCTTGACTCGTGCATTTGTGTTGAAAGCTTTCCTTCGCCAATTTTCACTCAAGTAACAGAGTCTCTTGGTCAGGAGGGTGGTTTACCCCCGCCCAACCTTCATTGAGTTCGACGTTGGCAGTCCCTAGATTCTTATCAATTTAACTATTCCCGATACCTAACTCATCTAGCAGGTTATCGCGGTCGCGCCACTCAGCTTCAACTTTTACGAATAATTCCAAATGAACCTGATGACCTACCAAGGCTTCAATCTCCTTGCGCGCGCGAATGCCAATCTCTTTTAGTCGAGACGCACCCTTTCCAATAATGATCTTCTTCTGCGATGTGCGTTCGACAAAAATCGCGCAATAGATTTTCGTAAGGTCGTCGCGAACCTCTTCCCATTTCTCAGTAACGACTGCCGTCACATATGGAATCTCTTCGCCAGTACTGAGAAGGATTTTCTCTCGAACGATCTCTGCTGCCAGTGAGCGCAGTGATTGATCGGTGAGTTCATCCGGAGCAAAGAGTGGCTCCCCTTGAGGAAGGTGTTTGATAATGCTGTCCTGCAGATCGTCGATCTGGCTTCCCTTCAGAGCCGAGATAGGAACGATCTCTTGCCAATCGTATTCGTCCTTGTACTTGTGTATGAGCGGCAAGAGTGCGGTTTTGTCTTCGAGCCCATCAATCTTGTTCAGCAGCAGCAGTGCCGGCTTCTTCGACTGACGAACCAGACCCAGCACAAACTGATCTCCACTTCCCGACTTCGCCGTCACGTCACGAATCAGACAAACCAGATCGACACCGAGTAGTGCGTCTTGCACCGCAGCCATCATGCGTCGATTCATTTCATACCCCGGCTTATGCACACCGGGTGTGTCGACGAGGACGATCTGGCCGTCGGGCCGCGTAATTACTCCCTGAATTTTGAAACGAGTAGTTTGAGGCTTATCCGATACTGCGGCGATTTTCTGCCCGACAAGACGATTGAGCAGAGTCGACTTGCCGGCATTTGGCCGTCCGAGGAGGGCGACATAGCCGGCACGGTATTCCGCTGCGGCGTGAGAAGTCACTCAGTCTCCTAAATCACGAGATCACAGAACGGGGAGCGGTAGAGACCGGATGCTACACTCAAGTCATTGCCGATTGCCAATTGTCGATGGCCGATTTACCGGTTGGGCTCCGTCCAAAGGGCCGAGCCCAATACATTGGCTACCTTCATCGGAAGGGCGAAGCCACTTCCTCACGTCCAAAAAGCGCAGCCCCACCGGTAAATCGGCAATCGACAATTGGCAATCGGCAATGACTTCTTTCCCGTTTCTGTTTCAGCGAGCCTTCTCGGCAAAGATCTGGACCAGATTGATCAACGTGTCAGTACTCTTTTCCAACCCACGTTTCGAATTAAACTCCAGCTTCCCATGAAAGTTCTGACCACCGGTGAAAAGATTGGGAGTGGGCAGACCATTAAAAGTCAGTCGAGCGCCATCAGTGCCACCACGTATTGGTTTGATGAACGGCTTCAGTCCTGCGCGACGCGCAGCTTCCATTGCGTTCTCGGTTAACTCCGGAAAGTCCTTCAGCACCTCTTTCATGTTTTTGTAGTTTTCCGTTACCTCAATCGCAATCTTCACGTCGGGATACTTCGCCTGTGTGGCAGCGACCATATCGCGGAGAAGTTTCTCCTTGGCGTCGAGCCCACTTATATCGAAGTCACGAAGCAAGATCTTCAGGCTTGATTGTTCTACGTCTGCGGTTCCCACATAGGGGTGAATGAAACCGACGCGACCTTCAGTTGTTTCCGGAAGAATGTCGTGTGGAACGCGACCGAGGTAATCGGCGAGGGCATACATGGAATTCACCATGATGCCTTTAGCTGTTCCAGGATGAGTGCTCTTGCCTGTGAACGTGACTGTGGCTGTACGAGCACTCCAAGTCTCATTGCTAATTTCGCCGAGCGTCTCACCGTCAACTGTGTAAGCGAACTTCGCCCCAAAGCCCTTCACATCGAATTTATCAATTCCACCACCTACCTCTTCATCGGGTGTAAAAGCTACGGCGATCGTCCCGTGCTTGATTTGAGGATTCTCTCGTAGCGTGTCGATCATCGTCATGATCTCCGCGATACCCGATTTATCGTCGGAACCCAAAAGCGTAGTGCCGTCAGCAGTGATGATGTCGTCGCCAATCATGTCCTTGAGAACGGGGTTTTGGGCCACTGTGATCACTTGCGAAGAATCTTTGGGCAGCACGATATCGCCGCCCTGGTAGTTCTTATGAATGATCGGATTCACATTCGCACCCGACACGGCAGGGGACGTGTCCATGTGTGCAATGAAACCTATGACCGGGACTTTTGAATTGTCTGGCAGATTGCCTGGTACCGTTGCGTAAACGATCGCATTGTCACTGACGCGAACGTTGGCAGCTCCCAACGCTGTCAACTCTTTTACCAGCAGGTTCGCGAGGTCGAACTGCTTGCGAGTACTGGGCACGGTGTTCTGGTCTTCGGCAGATTGCGTGTCGATCTTCGCGTACCGTAGAAAACGATCAAGGGCTGTCTCTCGCGGCGGTTTTATTTGCGTTTGGGCAGTAGCCGCAACGGCTAATA
>JBKPAL010000255.1:0-4263 GCA_046726395.1 Acidobacteriota bacterium | reverse complement strand
TCGACGCATTGCGTCAGATCAATGATCCGGATCTGCATAAAGATATCGTCACCCTGGGATTCATAAGAGATCTAAAGATTGAGGACGGCAACGTCTCTTTCCGCATTGTACTCACGACACCGGCCTGTCCGGTCAAGGCCGAGATGGAAACGTCAGCCAAAGAACTCGTGAATGCAATCCCCGGCGTTTCCTCGGTAAACGTAACCATGGACGCTGAGGTACCAAAGGGACGAGGGATCGGAGAGAAAGTTCTCATCGAAGGTGTTCGCAACATCATAGCTGTCTCGTCTGGCAAAGGCGGGGTTGGCAAATCAACCGTCGCTGTTAACGTCGCCGTTTCTCTTGCGTTGAATGGCGCTCGAGTCGGCTTGATGGATGCGGATGTTTACGGGCCCAATGTTCCGATCATGTTGGGAGCTGCAGATGCACGACCTGAAGTGGACGTCAACAAGCTGATTCCTATCGAAGCCTATGGAGTGAAGGTGATGTCAATGGCTTTCCTTCAGCCGGGCGATAAACCAATGATCGTGCGCGGGCCAATCCTGCACGGTCTCGTTAAGCAGTTTTTGTCTGACGTCAAGTGGGGTGAACTCGATTACCTGATTGTGGACATGCCGCCGGGAACGGGCGATGTGCAACTTTCATTGGCCCAACTGGTTCCCGTGCAAGGAGCCGTTCTGGTAACCACACCACAGGACGTAGCTGTTGCTGACGTTCGTAGAGCACTCAGAATGTTTGAAACTGTTGCTGTGCCCGTTCTGGGAATTGTAGAGAACATGAGCTACTTCATCGCGCCGGATACGGGCAACCGCTACAACATCTTCGGTGAAGGTGGCGGAGAGAAGTTAGCGGCGATGTATCGAGTGCCGTTTCTCGGCGCGGTTCCACTGGGAATTGAGGTTCGGGAGGGCGGTGATCGCGGCGTTCCGGTTGTCGTTAGTAAACCGGAATCGCCACAGGCGCTCGCTTTCGCTCAAGTCGCAGAAGAGATCGCTCGTAGAGTCTCAATTGAAGCTATGAAGCCTGAGCTTGTTGTTTTAGGAAGAGCTCAATAGAATAAGGTGTAGGTCTTGGGGCTTGGTGTTTCGTTTTTGTAACCTGTGAAGAGCGAAAGACCTAAGACCAAAGCCCAAGACATAATACAGACGAATCAAAGGAGTAATTAGAATGTCAGCAACAACTGCCCCGCCGGTGACCTTGAATGTCACTGAGAATGCAGTCAACGAGATCAAGAAATTCATGTCCGGTGAAGAGGGACTGCCGGAAAGCGCAGGGCTACGGGTGCGCGTAGTTCCAGGCGGCTGCTCAGGTTTCCAGTACAGCCTGAACATCGAAGAGGATTCGCGCCAGGGCGACTTTGTGCTCACGGACAGCGGCGTAAAGTTGTTTGTCGACATGTTTAGCGCGCAGTATCTAAATGGAGTCGAAATCGATTATGTCTCTGGCGTAATGGGTTCAGGCTTCACATTCAAGAACCCGAACGCGACCGGCAGCTGCGGCTGCGGTACTTCGTTTACCGCTTAGTCAAATTCTACCAAGAACTTCCCAGGCTCGGTGTCCGAATGGATTGCCGAGCCTGTTCATTTTTATTCGCTTACTTCAACGTGAAAGCATCAGACAAATTGAAATTTTAAATTTGAATTTTAAATCTCAAATTCCTTGGCAATACTCACCTTCCTGTGCCAAATTCGATTCCGCAATCACAATTCGCAACTTGGAGCTACTTATTCATGCCTCAAATAACGGCTGAGACTGCAACTGGGCCACAAACGTTCGAAGCGCCTGCCGGCAAAAAGCTCGTTCTCGCCATTGAAGACGCTGGAATCGATATCCTTCATCGTTGCGGCGGAAACGCACGATGCACTACCTGCCGTGTGGAGGTCCTTGATGGACAACCACCGCCAATGGGTGAACTGGAACGTAACCGACTTGCCGCTGAAGCAGAACTGGCGGACAACATTCGCCTCTCGTGTCAGATTCACATCGACTCTGATCTGAGGGTTCGCGTCGTCAATCAGGTGAGCGTCCGCGGGATGGATGCTGGACCAAGACCCCTGGACGAGTAGCAGCTGGGTCTGCGACCTTATTGCATCACCGTTGGTCTAGGTGTAATCTGCGCGCGTACCACACACAACAACGACAGACGCTCTTGTCTGTCGATAAACCAGAGACAGGCAGTAGGCTGTTCACTTCAACATCACGGAGGTCGTATGTTAATTGAGTCAACTGTTCATCTCCCCGTCAGTCTGGCAATGTTTCAGGAGCTCTTTCACTCACCAGACAGAGATGCGCTTCTGCGCATCTCATTTCGCTGGCTGCACTTTGTCGCTGGGATCGCCTGGATTGGTCTACTCTACTTCTTCAACCTGGTGAACGTTCCCTTCCAGAAGAATCTGGATGCAGAAACAAAAAAGAAGGTAAACCCCGATCTGCTGTCACGTGCGTTGTGGTATTTCCGCTGGGGCGCAGTGCTAACAGTGCTGGCGGGGCTCGCCTACTATGCGATGTACATCCTTAAGGCTGACGTGAACAACGCCAACACGCTTGGCGGTGGCCACGTTAATGTTTGGTGGATTCTGATTGCGTGGTTGACTTATCCGATTGTTCTCTTCTTGATCGAGTACTTGATCATTAAGAAAGTACCGGGCGTGATTAAAGACGGTCGGATTTTCGCTGCGGTGATAATCGTGCTGGTCTTGATCGTGACGTACGGCCTGGTGCGGTTCTTCACTGCTGAATTAACTGTCGGTGGACAAAGTTTCGCGAGCAATAAGTCCTACTCGATCGGTATTGGGGGAGCTTACGGTATTCTAATGATGCTAAATGTGTGGGGAATCATTTGGCCCAACAACAAACGGATCATTGCGGCAACTGCAGGAACTGGTCCAGCTGCGCCTCCGGAACTGGCGCGACAAGCATTCATCGCTTCCCGCACGAATGCCTGGTTATCGCTGCCGATGCTTCTCTTCATGGGAACGTCACACGGCGACTGGATAATCTTCGGTAAATAACGGTCAATAGTCAGTGGTGCCGTTGTCAGTGATCCGTGGTCAGTAGTCAGTGGTCCGTTGTCAGTGGTCAGTAGTCAGTGGCTCAGTGGTCGGTAGTCAGTGGTCCGCGGTTTAGGCTTTTCCTTTTGGACTTATCGGCTTTGCCACGTGGACTTGAGGAAGTGGCTCCGCCCTTCCGGTTACGCTACGAACATTTTTTGGGCTTCGCCCTCTTTGAGTTTAAGAGGGCGGAGCCCAATGTCTTTTGCCAAGGCAGACCGGAAGGGCGAAGCCGGTCCCCTCAAGTCCAAAAGGCGAAGCCTAAACCGCGGACCACTGACTACCGACCACTGAGCCACTGACTACTGGCCACTGACTACTGACTACTGACCTACTGACCTTTGACTTCTGACCACTGACCCACTGACTTCTGACTTCTGACCTCTGACCCCTGTCCCCACCGTTCGTGTCAATAATTCTTCATCGCCTCAACTGATTCGTCACAATCCCACAATACCCTCCAAGCCGGAGGTAAACAGATGAGCACTATTGGTTCTTACACAGCAAAGCAATTCAATCTAAGCGGACTGAAGGGAATCTCTGATGAAACGTTGGAGATGCACTTCAAACTCTACGAAGGCTACGTAAAGGAAACCAACAAACTCACGGAACGCATTTCAGAGTTCATCAAAGACGGAAACGTCGATCAGGAAGAGATGCCTGCTTACTCCGAACTGACGAGGCGGCTCGGCTTTGAATACAACGGCATGGTCCTGCACGAATATTATTTTGAAAACATGACCAAGGGAGGCGGTATAGGAGACGCCGCACGCGACTCCCGTTTCCTCAAAGCTGCCGAAGCGAGTTTCGGAACCTATGACATTTGGAAAGCTGACTTCGTCGGTATTGGCAAGATGCGAGGCGTAGGTTGGGCCATCTGCTACGAAAATCCAAACAACGGCCGTTTATCAAACCATTGGATCACTCTGCATGAGACGGGCAACGTTGCTGGGTTCATTCCAATTCTGGTGATGGATGTTTGGGAGCACGCATTCCTGCTTGATTACAAGCCGGCAGAACGTCCGAAGTACATCGAAGCATTCTTCTCGAATATCGATTGGTCGTCAGTCGAGTCGCGTTTGATGGTGACTGGCACTAAGCGCGTTGGCGCCTAGCTTTTTGGAGTGCGGTGGCAAGCGAAGCGCGACACCGCTTTGGATCATTGTGCGGTATTACCAACCTTGAACTGGAACCGCATCACGATCCAAAGCGG
>JBKPAL010000254.1:0-14351 GCA_046726395.1 Acidobacteriota bacterium | reverse complement strand
GCAAGTTGCTTGACCCGTTCAATGTACACCGGATCAGTGGCCATCTGGGCCAGGCGGAACTCTGAGACTCGAGCAAGTAATAAACGCGGATTATGTTCACACTCTTCCCAGCTGTCCGGGTCGAGATCGCGAAACGTGTGGGCTCCATCCCAGGACCAGCTCCACCAGTAATTCCAGGAAAGACGTTCCAGAGGACGTAAAGGTAGCGGTAGTCTTGATTCAGATACTGTTGTTGGTTTCAATTCTTCGGCTTTGATCATCTGCGACGGAGGCTAATTTGATAGAGGTCTAAGATTAGATTTCGAATGTAGAACAATAAAACATGGAAAACGAGATCTAACAAGATGAGACGACGTCAGGTACCGCATGAACATGCGGACAGTACCGGAATGCGGTAGCGTCGGGTCCTACGCAACCCAACCGCCTTATCGCGTGAATCGTTGATGGGTAACGAACGCTTCCAAATCTGACGCTTTGAAGAAGACCAACCGCACTGCTTTCAAGATCTCGTCAGTAATCAGGAATTCTTCAATCGCACGAGAGGCCACACCAGCGGCTTCGTGAAGAGGATATCCAAACGCCCCGGTAGAGATTGCCGGGAATGCTATCGAACTAAGGTCCTTTCCTGCAGCGAGCCCGAGGGAGCTCGTGTAACAAGAGGCGAGCAGTTCTGCTTCGCGCCCCTCATGCTGACCGTAGACTGGTCCTACGGTGTGAATGACATAGCGAGCGGGAAGTCTTCCGCCGGTAGTTATCACAGCTTCACCGGCGGGCAGCCCTTTCGGAAATTGCGACCGTCGAATCTCGCGGCACTCGTCGAGAATTTGAGGCCCACCAATTCTGTGAATCGCACCATCAACGCCGCCGCCGCCAAGCAAGGAAGAGTTGGCAGCATTTACGATCGCATCGACATCTTGATTGGTAATATCGCCGACCTGGACTATGACTCGGTCGTTGAGGTAGGTCTTGTGGGTAATGCTCATCGAATCAGCCTATCGTTGACTCCTCTTCTCTTGGCTCGACCTTTATGTCCTCGAACATATCTTGCCGTCGTAAAGCCTCAGCGACGCCTTTCGCCTTGTGTTCCGTCAAAGGATGCTCCGGGTCCGTGCTGGCGATCTCAAAAACGCGGTCGTCCAACATGACAACTCCGAGCGAACCAAGCGTAACTCCCGGAGTAATTTGGATCTCGTCCATGTTATGGATGCGAAATCGTCCGGTTTGTTCAACCCAATCTTCAATGAATGGGTCGCGCAGAGCGTGCTCTGCTTCGGACTCGGAGAGATAGGCCCCTTCGACGATTAAACAGTATTCGCGCACGTTCGCACTCTGGAGAAGTGAGGCTCGTTATTGACGATTGACGATTGACGATTGACCATTGTTTCTAAGTTGAAGCGATCATTTCAATTGTCAATACTCAGTTGTTAATAGTCAATTTAAAAAACCTTCACATTGATCTATGAAGAAATGAACCAGAGAATCCTGGCTAATGGACTCGAGACATTTCCGGAGTCACCATTCAAGCCAACTCGAATCGTCAATAGTCAATCTATCAATGGTCAATAAGGAAAAGCGCCGTCGCAAACAAGTGTTCACGACGGCGCTTGTTAATCTCAGCCGCACGTACGACTGGGAGATTTACTTACCTAGCACGAGCATACACATCATTCAGCGACTCCCTGAGACGGCGGAAGTACGAGTCGAAACTCACGAATCCCGACGTTCCCTGAAAGAAAGCTTTGCCACCGGTTTCATTTGCCAACCGGTTCAACGAGCTCTGACCGTAACTTGCCGCCAGCCGGCTGCGGTTCGTCAGCGTCACTGATGGCGCATAGAACGTGAACACCGCAACCTCACGCTCGTTGGCGTGACTGATCGCTCGTTTCAGGTCAATCGTATTGGCTGCTGACGTCACGTCGAACCCGTGCGAAGTATCGAGACCATCGGAGATCAACAATAGAGCCTTACGACCGTTCACATTGTCGAAAGCACGCAATCCTTCGATCACTTCAACGTAAGGGTTATAAGCTGCCGCTGACGAACTAGACCTTAAGATTCGTAGCGAAGAGGCAGCTTTATTCAAGTCGGAAGTGAATGGCTGACGGACCTGCAACGTTCCAGTTGTGATGTAACCCACCATCACCCGCGAACCTTCCGGCAGAGACCGGATGAAATCTCTGGTCACGTCAAGCTCGTTATCAACCTGCGGCACGAGGTCATCCTGGATCAGGATGGCCAGATTAAGTGGAACCGCAACACGTGCTCTTTGAGCACTCTTTTGTTCAGTCTTTGATGCAGGTTGAGCTGTGGCCGCCACACTCACCGCAAACAGAACAACAAAAACAGAAATCAACGACACTAACTTCCGAAAATACATAGTTTTTTCTACCTCAAAAGGTTTCCTTTCTTCGGGTCGTAGGATGCTCAAAGCATGCAAAAAGCTGCTTCTTACGCAACTTGCCTAACGTACCTTGCTCGGATAAATTACTAATCAATCCGGAACACATCCTGCCAAGCCTCGACCGTGTGTCGACATGGATGAGTATCCTTCGCCAAATTCGCTTTCCTGAAAGGACCTTGTATGAAAGCCTATACGACTGAATTCATTCGCAACCTTGCTGTCATTGGACATGGCGACGCGGGGAAGACGCAACTGATCAGTTCGCTTCTCTTCGTCGCCGGAGCCACACCACGTTGGGGAAAAGTTGATGAGGGCACGACAGTTACCGATTATGAAGAGGATTCAATTGCCCGCAAGATCACACTCAATACCGCACTGGCCCACCTCGAACATCGCGACACAAAATTGAATTTTATAGATACGCCGGGATACGCGGCGTTTGTCTCACACGCGCGACCAGGTCTACGCATCGCTGACTGTGCGCTCGTGGTGGTTGATGGTGTAAAGGGCGTCGAGGTCCAAACCGAGAAGACCTGGGCTTATGCGAACGAATTCATAGTTCCGCGAATGATGGTGGTCACCAAGCTTGATAAAGAACACGCCGATTTCGGCAAAGCTCTGGAGACGGCCCAGAAAACATTCAGTCGCGCAATCATTCCCTTCACGTTACCGATCGGCAAAGAGAAGGATTTTCGAGGCGTTGTCGATGTGGTCCACATGAAAGCTTACCAACTTGGAACTGACGGACAGGCGAAGGAGATCGACATTCCAAGCGAAGGTAGGGACATTCTTGAGAAAACCAGAGAGAGACTTGTGGAGCTTGTAGCTGAATCGGACGATGCCTTGATGGAAAAATACTTCGAGCAAGGCACGCTGGATGAGTCGGACATTTTGCCAAACATCAACAAGGCAATCGCTCAAAGCAAGCTCTGCCCGGTCTTTGCAGTTTCAAGTCTTACGCAGGTAGGGTTGCGAGCGCTGCTTAATGCGTTAGTCGACTACGCTCCGGATCCTGCGCACCACGAAGCAGAGTACGGCCGCTTCGTAGATGGTGGACCAGATGGCGATAAGATTCCACGACGTTACAGTGACAGTGAGCCATTTTCTGCCTACGCCTTCCGTACGATTGCGGATCCCTTTGCGGGCCGCATCAATGTGATGAAGATCATCAGTGGCCGTCTCCAGACAGATGCGACCGTGCTGAATTCAACCAGAAACACAATGGAACGGCTTGGTGCGCTTCACGCAATTCAAGGCAAGCAGCTCGATAAAATGACGGAAGCACATGCGGGCGACATCATCGCGTGCGTCAAACTTAAAGAGACACAAACCGGCGACACTCTCTCCGATAAGCAGGCGCCAATTGTTTACGATCCGGTGGAATATCCTGAAGCTGCCATTGCCTTTGCGATTGAACCTAAGTCACGGCAAGACGAAGAAAAGATCAGTGTCGCGCTCCACAAGATCCTTGAAGAAGATCCGGCGTTGCACTTCAGCCGTGATGCTCAAACAAAGGAATTCTTATTGTCTGGCTCCGGTCAGCTGCACGTTGAGACAGTTGTCGAGAAGCTGAAGAAACGCTACGGCGTTGAAGTAACGTTGCATCCGCCGAAGGTTCCTTACAAAGAAACAATCACACAGCGCG
Organism: Acidobacteriota bacterium; assembly: GCA_046726395.1. Taxonomy (GTDB): domain Bacteria; phylum Acidobacteriota; class Blastocatellia; order Pyrinomonadales; family Pyrinomonadaceae; genus PSRF01. The sequence continues at coordinate 10,305 of JBKPAL010000254.1, read as the reverse complement.
CTGAAGTTCAGGGCCGTCACAAGAAGCAGACCGGTGGTCGCGGGCAGTTCGGCGATTGCAAATGCGTCTTCGAACCTTTACCTCGTGGCAGTGGTTTCGTTTTCGAAGACAAGATCTTTGGCGGCGCTGTGCCGCAGCAGTTTAGGCCGGCAATCGAAAAAGGAATCATCGAAGCTGCGACGTCAGGCGCAATAGCCGGGTACCCGCTGGTTGATTTCAAAGTGCAACTGATTGACGGTTCTTATCACACGGTAGATTCGGACGAACATTCGTTTCGAGCGGCTGGTCGTAAGGCGTTTCGCGCTGCGATGGAAAAGGTGAAGCCAGCGTTGCTGGAACCGGTAATGGACGTTGAGATCGTCGCACCTCAAGAATACAGCGGCGACATTATGGGTGACCTGAATTCTCGTCGCGGTCGCGTCCAAGGCATGGAGACGCGTGGAAATCAGCAGGTGATCAAATCGCAAGTGCCCATGGCCGAAATGCTCAACTATCAATCAACACTCAACTCAATCACTGCCGCACGTGGCTCTTTCCACATGCAGTTTTCTCACTATGATCCTGTGCCGGGCCAACTGGCCCAGAAGATTGTGGAGCAAGCTCGAGCTGAGGGAAGAATCCGCGGTGGTGAAGATGAAGATTAATTAGTCAGTCGTCCGTAGTCCGTAGTCTTTTATTGATCTTTGGTCTTTGCTTTTTGTCATTGCGGGTAGTCAGTTGGCCTGCATCTGCTGGGATACGAACTGATTAGTGCTGCTTCGTGTTATTTCGTGGATCGTTTTTGGAAGGTTAAAGTAGATGCCATCCACGAACTAACACGAAGCAGCACTAAATTGGGCCCGCGCCCGTGGTACGAATACCAACGCCCGCGATTAAGATGAAAATTGAAGACCTAAAGCAAAGACCGAACATAGAAGGGACAACTACTCTTGATTGCTCGCCGGCTTCCGCGTACGGATTGTCTCCGGTTTGTGCATCGGACCTTCCTTGAAAGTGTAGTCAGCTGGAACTTCAAACAACGACCGCGCAGGCTCAGTCCGACTGATATTGGTGAGACGGTAGGTATTCTCCCCAAACCGCGGATCGCTATGACGGCTCATAACCACAGTTTGTAGTTCCGCTGAATACCAACGCTCGCTCACAATCTCGATCGCCTTTTCATTACCAATCTCACCTGCTGGAATCGTTACCGTGGTACGTGTGCCTTCAGCCTCAACCCCTTCAATGTTCTGCTTTCCTAGAGACTCTGTCTGCGCGTTGCGGTTCTGAGGTCCGATCCATCCTACCGAAACACCTGCCTCAGTTCCCTTTTTCTGTATTAGCACATCGGGTTGGATCTGAATCGTGAATTCCTCATGATCAACGCGCGGAACATCAACGCGCGGAACTCCGGCTGCACCTTCAGGTGGTGGCGGCGGTACTCTCTTTTCGAACTTGAAATTCATTGGCGGCATTTTGTACGCGACATGTTCCTGCGGGTCGAGGTGATAATTTATTCCCGCGACCGGATCGGTGATGAAGATTATCTGCCGCGGTTCGCCACCTTTAGCGAGCGGACCAATTGCTCGAAGCGTTTGCTCGCGGCGAGTGCGGCCTTCGCTGTCACGGTAAACCGCCGCATTCGATTTATTCACTATTCGATTACCGTCGCTGAGCGTCTGGGTGCTCTCAGTAACCGCAACGGCTGAATAGGGAGACCCTTTTACCACCTTCCCACCGAAGCTCATTTCGGTCGCCAGAAAGAGGAAATCTCCTCCCGGCGGAAGTGGCGGTAATGGCATGTCAGGCGGGCCTTGCATTACTCGATCGCGCTCAATGATCACGCGTTCGCCAGCCGCTTGTTTTTCCTGAGCGAGCGATGAAATCGCACTAACTCCCAGAAGAGTTCCTAAGACAATGAAAGCGATCCCGCACCACCTATGCAATTCTCTCTTCATAACTCGTCCTCCCTTAACGTATCAGTTTGTAATTCACAATTGCACTTACTGAACAAAACGTATTGCCCGAGCCACACCATCCACGCTCAATAGCACATCCGCTTTAACTTTTTCGTCATACCGGTCCATATTCACCGGCAAACCAAAGCGCGCCATTGCGTAACGAGGCAACTCAACCCGCACAACCTGTCCGCCGTCCTGCAACATGGCCGGGCTGGAATAACCTACCGGAATAAACTCAGTCGTAATTTCACTGTTACTGGCGCCCCCCGCTTCTGGAACTCTTTGAGCTATCGCTTCTAATGGTTTCACATTTTTCGATCGAACCGGCTTAGCTTTTCGTTTTACTGCTGGCTTTGTCACTGTGCCCGGTGTCACTTTCTGAACTTCACGAGGCGGTGGTTGCTTCTGAGCGTCAGCCGAACCCGCTGGGCCCACTGCGACTTCCTTCTGCACGAAAGGAATTTCGTTTGGTTTACTAGAACGAATTGCGACAACCGTGAGCGTAATCAGCAACACAGCAGCCGCGGCCGCATAAGCATAACTCCAACGAAATCTCGGGAAATTAAATGTTCGAGTGTTGATGCTGCGAAACTCGGCGAGCAATCTGTCTTCAATTACGGGCGATACCTGCACAGTTCGCACGTGCGCAGATAGCTGACGAAGTTGAGCAGTTAGATTCAACTGTTCATTGAGTATCAAGCAGCAATGTTCGCACTCGCGCACATGAAGGAATGCCTGCTCTCGAGCCGACGCTTCTAACATCTGATCGCGCGCCAACTCACTTACGACAGTTTCAAAAGTTTGGCAGTTCATGCGAAATACCTCGCAGTCTTCACTTCACTCGGTTCACCATCACTTACACACGCGGGCCGCAGCTTTTCTATTAGCAGCGACCGTCCGCGATGCAATCTCGAACGCACGGTACCGATCGCACAACCAAGAATCTCTGCTGTCTCGACATAGCTCATCTCTTCCAGATCACAAAGCACCACCACTTCACGATAACGTTCCGGCAAACTCAAGACGGCCTTCCTGACAGACTCTATGGTCTCGCTGCGTGAGAACTTCTCAACCGGCCCATCGTGCGACTCCGCGCTCTCATCGGACGCCGGTTCCATCGGAGCGTAGAATCGCTCTCGTTGCAATCGCCGCAGGAGTTGATTGCGAGCGACTCCAAACAAGAATGAGCTTAGAGACCCGCGCTGCGCGTCGAAAGCGTGCCTGTCACGAATCAACACAATGAATACTTCTTGCGTTACATCTTCAGCGAGAGCGGTGGACCCACACATCTGCAGTGCGAATCTATAGATTGCCGGCTGCCGGCGGCGATATAACAACGAGAATGCCTTTTCATCCCCAGACCGCATCGCCTGAAGCAACTCACTATCGGAAAGATTATCTAGTGCTTTCATCCGTTGATTTCGTGACGCGTCACAGTTAGTTCGCCTAAGAAGTTGAGAAAGTTCCAAATTTTGGAGTGCGGTGGCAAGCGCAGCGCGACACCGCTTTGGATCGCTCGTACATCATATGCAACACAACCAAAGCGATGTCGCGCTGCGCTTGCCATCGCACTCCAAAGGGTTACTCCAAATTTTTGAATCGTTCTACAAATTCAGGTGACTGCATCCTCAAACTCACCCAATCTTCGAACAGATCAGGATTCTGCAGCCAGACCGTCAGCCAGTCGGCCACCTCTTCAGCAATTTCGCGTTCTTTCGGCTCTGACACTTTGCTCCGCGCTATCAACTCGGCCTCTTTCTTTGCTGCCAATGCGAAAGTAAGAGCGCGCTGGTCTAGTCCACTCGACTTCAATTCTTGTCGCCATGCCGTAAGTTGACGGATCGCTTCGAGAGACTCCCTGAGATTCAGGACATTGAAATGATTCAAAGGACCATTTGGTTCGATTTCAGCTTCCCGCCAACGAGTGTCGAACCTTAGCACTTCAGGATGGCGCAACGTTGCTCCTTCCTCTGCCAGAATCCGAGCAATGGTCGCGGGACTATCCACAGCCCCATCTCCAAATTTCGCTTGAATTGCCTGTTGTATGGAATTTAGTTCCGATTCGCCAACAGAAGTGCAGTCGAGCTCTTCCCAAACAGCAATTATCAGCTCTCTTTTCGTCATTTGCTGAGATCTATCCATGCTCGCGCCTCGCCGCCCAGCTAGAATCTACAAAGCACGGTGCCGCAGAGACTTCATTTGCCATACCAGTTAAACTAGACGCGAAGTTGCTGAGGAGCAAATCGCTTCTAATTTTTAAGCTTACACGCCCTGTTCAATGGATCTTCTCTCTCGCGCCGCCTCCGAGTTTGCAGCCCGACCCTTTGTCCCACATCCCCTATTCAAAGGTGGCCATGCTCAGACATTGGCCGCTTACGCATGGCCTCGCAGGCATCAGCTGCGCAACGAATCATATGAAGAGCGACTGTTTACTGTCGCGCCTGGCGTGAAGATTCTGGCTCATTGTCAGTGGCAAAAATCACCATCGTCTCATCCCACAATCCTCATCTGGCACGGCATGGAGGGGTCGAGTTCGTCAGTCTATATGCTCTCGATGGCAAAGAAAGGCTTTCAGTCAGGGTTCAATGTATTGAGATTTAATCTGCGGAACTGTGGTGGTACGGAATATCTCACACCGACTCTCTACCATGGTGGGCTCAGTGAAGATTTGCAGGCAGTGGTCTCTGAGCTGATAGAAGTTGATCGATTGAACAAACTCTTCGTGGTTGGTTTCTCGCTGGGCGGCAATATGGTACTGAAACTCGCAGGTGAATATGGCGGGCAGGCGCCAGATGAGATTGTCGCGATCTGTGCAGTCTCGCCTTCAGTCGATCTTAATGCGTGCGCTGAATCGATTAGCCTTCGCTCGAATTGGATCTACGAAAGAAATTTTTTGCAGGGATTACGCTCTCGTATTCGGCGGAAGCAAAAACTCTATCCCGATCTTTATGATACAGACGGGCTTGATCAAGTCTTTACGTTGCGTGATTTCGACGATCGCTATACTTCGCGTGCTCACGGGTTCGAGGGCGTTGACGATTATTATCAGCGGGCCAGTTCAATTCGCGTAATCGAACACATCAGAATCCCCACTCTCATAATTCATGCCGAAGACGATCCATTCATCCCATTTGCGCCGCTTCGTGATCCAGTGTTCGGTGCGAACCGAAACATTTTGATGCTTGCGCCGAGATATGGCGGTCATGTCGGCTTTGTAGCGGCAAGAGGGATAAATAACTACTCGGAAATCGAAGATCGCTTCTGGGCTGAAAACCGCGTCCTCGAATTCTGCCGTCTGGCGTGCGACAGCTAACATCCAGCATCGTCCAACCCCATGTCGAGTTTGTCGATTCTTGAGCGGGGGTAAACCACCCTTCCCAACCATGAGACTTTCAAAGGTGAGCGTCTAGATCTGCTCTTTAACAACTCTCAAGCACCAACGACGACGCTCAAGTCTGAGAGTCTCATGGTCCGGAAGGGCGGTTTACCCCCCGCTCAAGAATCGACAAACTCATCTTCGAAGTTACATGGACTCTGAGAGGGAATTACTCTGGGGACTTATTTACCGGTTTCGATCCTCTTCAGTAACCGAATGGCGTGATTGCGGGCGATGAGTGGCAGGTGTTCGTCCGTGCTGATCTCGGTCAGCAGCGGAACAAGCTGTTGTGGATCAGAAACACCGTCTCTCTTCAAGAGTGTTTCCAAACCCTGCAGAAGTTTGGGCGCGTTGAGTGGTTGGTTTTGTCGCGCTACTGACATGTCGAAAACGAAGATTGCCTGCTCCGTTATTCGTCGATATTCGTTTACGAGAGATTCAGCATCCTTGTTATTGGTCCAGTTAAACTCAACCGCTCGCTTTCGCGTGCCCTGCTCCATCTTGAGCCGAACAGTCCCGAGATGTGGGAACTGTTTATCTGCTTGATAGTTCGTATCTGTGTCGAGGAACCGCAGTGATTGATACAACCCCAGAATCCGACTCAGAGCAACAGGAGATAGTTCAAGGGTCTCCTCGACCGACTCTCCTTCGTTTAGCCTTTCGAATGTAAGGTGACCGCGTCCGTCTGTCCCGTGAGTGATCAGTACATGACGGACGTAAAACGCGGGTTGATTGAACTCGTAGCTGTAAGTGGTGTCTTCTGCCCTGGGTTTAGTTTCTGGAATTGGAGCAGGACTCGGATTCGGCGGCTCGGGACGCGCGTTCGTCTTGCTGTTATTCTGGGGCAAGGAATGCTGACCGCTGACTAACTTTGCAGAGACACAAGTGCAAAGCGCCGCGCCCATCAAAACGAGCGCGGCGGGGAGCACCTGCAGAATTAGATTTCGACTAATGATCACTCTATTTCATTCTTGCACATTTCGCTTAAAAGGAGCAGTTCAGTACCACCTACTCAAACTTCACAGACACCAGCTTCGATACACCAACCTCTTCCATCGTGACGCCGTAGAGAGCGCGGGCCATCTCCATCGTCCGCTTGTTGTGCGTGATCACGATGAACTGTGTATTCGCAGACATATGCGCGACCTTATCCGTAAACCGGCCGACGTTCGCCTCATCTAGCGGCGCGTCAACCTCGTCCAGCAGACAGAAGGGCGAAGGACGATAATGGAAGATACCGAGCACGAGCGCTAATGCCGCCATCGCTTTCTCACCACCCGAAAGCAGAAGCACGTTCTGCAAGCGCTTGCCCGGAGGCTGGGCGATAACGTCGATTCCAGACTCAAGCACGTCGTCAGCTTCAATCAGGCTCATTTCACCGCGGCCGCCTCCAAACAACTCCTGGAATAGCTCGCCGAAGTTCTTATTAATCTGTTCGAATGCGTGCCTGAATCGCTCACGTGAACGGCGCTTGATCTCACGCAATGCTTCTTCAGTCGACGAGATGCTTTCGACAATGTCTGCTCGTTGGCTACTCAGGAAGAGCAGCCTTTGTTCAGCTTCAGCCAATTCTTCGAGAGCCATCATGTTGATTGCGCCGAAACCATCCAGGCGGGTCCGCAACTCTTCCACTCGCGCCTGAGCAGTGTCGAGATCAAATCCTTCATCAATGGATTGCTCGGCGGCCAGCTCTGTGAGTGACTGATTGAGTTCCGAGGCGCAGTTTTCTCTTACAAACGTGAGGCGTGCTTGGGCCTCGGCTCTCTGCACTTCCAATTCCGCACGCGAATCTCGGATTTCAGCCGCATGACGATTAAGTTCTGATAGTTCTGAAGCAAGCGTATCCGCACGCAATCGTCCTTCTTCAAGCTTATTTATTAGCAGGGTGATCTGCTGTTCTTCTTGCGCACGTTCATCTGCTACGGTCTCGGCCAACCGAGTTAGCTCAGCAATCGATGTTTGCAGTTCCTCGAGGCGCGTCATCAGTTCAATCAGTTCTAAGCGATGACGATCCACTCGCGCTGTCAGATCTCCATGTTCTCCTTCTAAACGACGCACCTCTGTTGCAGTTGCGCGTCGTCTCTCGGCAGCTGCAGCTGCGACTGCACGTTGCTGAGCAAGGCCCTCGTTCTCCAGTTCTGCTTCTCTACGAGCATCGGAAAGGACGGCTGTTGCCCGAGTCACTGACTCTCTAGCGGTCGTCCTCGCTTGTTCAGCAGCATCTGCTTCCGTGAGAGCATTCAAACGCCGGCGCTCGACCTCCAACTGTTCTTCTTTCACGCGAGCTGTATCGGCGGCTACCACGCGTATGTGTCTGTCAGCTCGTTCAATCTCTTGCGCCAGGCTTGCCGCCGCCAGCTCACGAGCCATCAGTTCTCGTTCTTCACGTTTGATAGCTTCATTCAGGAGCACGACCGCATCTTCCAAAGTCACTAAACGATCGCGAGCCGCACTAGCGTTTGCCTCAGCCGACGTCAGCTCCATCTGAAGTACTTCGGCGCGAGCTTCAAGTTCGCGCAACTCACGCTTGAACGTAAGCAATCCCGCACCTTCCTCCAGAGCTCGAGCATCGCCAGCGCTTACAAACTGTCCGTGAGTTACCCAGTCGCCGTTCAGTGTGACGTACATCTCGCCCGTCGCTAGTGAACGAGCGATAGCATCATCGAGACTGCTTGCGAGCCGGGCATTCATCCTGTGTGGCAGCGTACGTTTCAATACAGCTACCAGCTGACTGGGCGCACCGAGCAGATCGCTGATCCGCAGGTCATCCAGTCCTTCACTCGCGTATGAAAGTGAAAGTGCCGGTCGTTCTTCAATCTTGCACGCGAGCGTGTCCGTCTCCTCACTCGCTCCATGCAGACCAGCAACGAGGAAGCTGGCCCTTCCGGCGTTGTTTTCGCGTAGCCAAAGAGCCGCACGCGCAGCATCGTCGGGAGTGGGAACAACTACCGACTGAAGCGACGAGCCCAGCACACCTTCAACCGCTCGTTCCCATTTAGCTTCGACATTCAATGCGTCTGCCAAAGTGCCGATGAAGTGAAAATCTCGCGCACCGTCTTCTTGAGAAAAGATTCTTTGTACAGCCGACGAGTAATACGCTCTACGGTCATCGAGCTCCTGCAAACTTTCCAGTCGATGCCGGGTACGCGAGTTCTCGTCTCGCACTCTCGTCAGTTCTGCATCAGTGTCGCTTACAGCCTCGTGTCCAGAAACAACAGCGTCAACGGCAGCTTCTCGTTCAGAGTTCAACCGCGCGATGTGTTCGCGACTGCTGTTGAGCTCAAGCTGCAACGCGTCACCTTCTCTCTTACGCTCGTCATGTTGAGCAGTGGCGCGCTCGCCTTCGCGTGCTAGTCCCTCAACTTGTACACCCAGTCGCTCGAGCGTCCCTTCAAGTTGTCGGGCGATTTCACGCAACCGTTCGGCGAGGGCTGTATGTTGAAGTAACTCTGCACGAGCTTCCTCAATCTCCAATTCGGCTTGCGAAGCGACGGTCAGCTTGGCTGCGTGTGCTTCTTCAACAGCTCGCAACGAAACGATCGAGGTCTCAGCTTCCGTTCGCAGTCGCACATCTTCTTCCTGAAGCCGACGGCATTCAGATTCGACGAGGACTAAACGCGACGAAAGGGCATCTATTTCTGCTTCGATCTCCCCCTTGCGTTTGCCTAACTCAACAACCTGCTCTTCCTGATACTTCCGCTCACGCATTTGCCGGTCGCGTCTCAAGACCGCCTCAGCAGCTTCGGCTCTTGCTGCTGCGAGCTCGTCCTCAATTTTTCGCGCTTCGTGCGTGGCGTTACGAGCACCTTCCTCGCTCAGCGACAGTTGCTCTGCAACTTCACGTTCAAGTCTGTTCGCGTCCTCTAGCTTTGTTTCAGTCTCCTGAAGCAACTGATTCAGCCGACGATCCTCGGCGACGAAGACTTGCCGCAATAGCCCACGCAATTCTTCACGTAGGACGCCATAGCGTCGTGCTTTTGACGCTTGTCGTCGGAGACTGTTCACCTGCCGATCAATTTCGGAAATGATGTCCGAGATGCGCGAGAGATTTGCGCGAGCCGACTCAAGACGCGTTTCCGCAGCACGTTGACGCACGCGAAACTTCGTGATGCCAGCCGCCTCTTCAATGATGGTGCGACGGTCCATCGGCTTAGCCGAGAGGATTTGTCCGATGCGGCCTTGCTCGATGATTGCGTAGTGACCCCCAGCCAAGCCCGTTCCCGAGAAGAGATCCTGAATATCTCTTAAGCGGCACAACCGGTCATTTAGCAGGTATTCGCTTTCACCGGATCGATAGAGCCGGCGAGTCACAGAGATGGACTCACCAGGAGCGAACTCAAGGGCAAGATTCCGGCGGCGCCAATGTCGCTTAGGATGGCTGCGTGTTGAGAGTGCTTCAGTTGCCGCGGCTTCAACGGAATCGTTCGCGGCACCTTCGGTTTGGAGGACTGGTTCTTCATCGGGCGCCACCCCTTCTTCAAATGTGACGGCATGATCATCAATCTGCTCGAGCGTAGAGTCGATGTCCTCGATGTCCGGCTCGTGTTCGATGGTTTCGTCACGCAACAAGTGCATGACGACTTCCGCCATCCCGCTGGGCGGGCGATTCCGTGAGCCCTGAAAGATCACATCTTTCATCTCACCGCCACGAAGGTGCTTAACGCGTTGCTCGCCCAAAACCCAGGCAATCGCATCCGCGACATTGCTTTTGCCGCAGCCATTTGGCCCGACAATCGCGGTAATACCGTCTCCTGTGAAGATTATTTCGGTGTGGTCGGCGAAGGATTTAAAGCCAGTGATCTCGAGCCGTTGCAGTTTGAACATGCGAACAAATCGTACAGTATTGGCGACCCGGGAGCGATTCGGTCGAGGTCCATACGGGCGAGCCAATATAAGTTCGACTTGCTTAGAATGTCAACTAAAACTTGAACTTAGCTCCCGTTAATGCTGTGGCAAGCACAGTTACAAAAGGGCTTAAATGAAGGCTGC
>JBKPAL010000253.1:0-17591 GCA_046726395.1 Acidobacteriota bacterium | reverse complement strand
ATTACCCAGCGCTTGAAAGGGTTCTAAAAACTCGCGCCAAGTTTGTGTTTGCGGGATCGCGTCGTTGTTTGGCATGTAACCCAAAAACGGCACAACCACCACGGTCTCAACCGACGAGAGTCGTGAGGCAACTTCTGCGTTCTTCTCTAAAACCCGAACGGGCTTACCGTTGTACCAGTAGCCATCGGTCACGAACAGAATCTTCGGCGCAATCTGTCCGAAACGATCAATCACTCCTTGTACACCGAAATCTGGAGAGCACGATGAGAAGACAGCACCAAGGCTAGCTGCTGCCAACATCACGATAACCGTCTCAGGAATGTTTGGCAGATACGCCGCTACACGATCACCAGCATTAAGTCCAGCCGCTCGTAATGCCGCTGCGCAACTCGCTGTCGCCTGAAAGAGTTCCTTCCGAGTAAGACGTGTCCGTATCCCGTTTTCACCCCAAAAGATGACAGCGTCGCTATCGTCGCATCGCCTTAATAGATTTTCAGCGAAGTTGAGTCGTGCTTCAGGAAACCATTGCGCGCCCGGCATACGATCGCCGTCCCGCAAAACAGCGGTTCCTTTATCGCCAACAACACCACAGAAATCCCACACCGCCGACCAAAACTCTTGCGGCTTCTCTAAGGACCACCGATGTGCTTCTGCATACTCAGTGCCCCCTAAACCGACAGTCTTAAAAAAATCGGTCATCAACGCATCGTTAACGCGATCGGTCGAGGGCTTCCAAAGCTCTTCTTGTACTTGCGGCATACTTTCTAAGTGAGAGTAGTCAGTATCGAAACGCGGTGGCGTCGGGTCTCGATACCCCCAAATGGCGTCTGCGATGCATGGAGACCCGACGCTACCGCGTTTCGGTACTGACTGTTTCGCTGATCAGAATGGCTTATCACCGACGATCGTCGCTCGCATCATCTTACGAACCGCAGGGTAATAATCATGGATGGCGTAATGCTGTGTTGCGCGGTTGTCCCAGATGGCAACGGTGTTCGGCTTCCAGCGTAAGCGCACCTGGTATTCGGGAATTTCCGCTTGCCGGATGAGGTAGTTCAAAAGATTGTTGGCTTCGATAGTGAAGTCTTGTCCATAGCGAACATCCTCCTTGTTGTGAAAGTTGACAAAGTGGGTTGTGAAGCCCTGATTGACGAACAAAACTTTTTCGTCTGTTTCGGGATGCGTTCGCACAACTGGATGTTCGACCATCGGATTGGTCTCGGTTAGTTTGGCGCGGGCTTCGGGCGACATGCTGCCGCCGAATGAATGTTCGATGCTGTGTTTGGCGCGCAAATTTTCGATGCGGTCTTTGATGTGTCTGGGGAGACGCTCGTAAGCCAAAACCATATTTGCCCACAACGTATCGCCACCGACTTCGGGGCAAACTACGCAGCGCAGAACCGATCCGAACGGAGGTTTGACACGCCATGTCGCGTCACAATGCCACGTGTTTTCGTACGAGTGTTTGGTGTCTCGGTTAAGCAGTAGCAATTCCGGATGGTCAGGATGACTCGGCGCGACTGGATGGTCCTCGAGCGGGCCGAAGCGCTGGGCGAAAGCGACTTGAATGGCCGGCGAAATATCCTGGTCGCGGAAAAACAGCACTCTATGTTTGAGCAGCAGCGTCCGGATTTCGGCAAAGAGCCCATCATCCTCGACCGCATTGGCGATCGACACGTTTGAGATTTCCGCACCGAGCGCGGGAGCCACGGCTTCGACTCTCGGTGATGATTTGAGCGATTCCGCCCGCACAAGGGCCGGCGCGGAATCTACGCCGGTTGATTCGCGTTGACTTGGCATTAGTGCCTCCAAGTTTCTTTAGACCACGAAGATAGATGAACCCGTTGTCTTACGCGCCTCCAAGTCGTGGTGCGCCTGCACTGCATCTTGTAGAGAATATTTTTGATTAATCTCGACACGGATGCGTCCGTTGGCAACGTGATCGAACAATTCGCCCGACAACGACTCCAGTTCTGAGCGGGGCGTGATGTAGTCTGCAAGCGCGGGCCGTGTGACGAACAGCGAACCCTTGATAACAAGCTGCATCGCGTCAATCGGCGGTACTTTGCCCGAAGAGGTTCCGACGCAAACAAGCAGGCCCTTCCGGCGCAGCGAATCGAGCGAACCAGCGAATGTGTCTTTGCCGACGGAGTCATAAACAACCGACACGCCTTCACCGTTTGTGATCTCGCGAACGCGCGTCGGGACGTCCTCGCGCATGTAGAAGATGACGTGATCGCAGCCGTGAGCGCGCGCAACTTCGGCCTTCTCTTCGGTTGATACCGTGCCGATGACAGTCAGGCCCAACAGCTTGGCCCATTGGCAGAAAATTAGCCCCAGGCCTCCCGCAGCGGCATGGATCAAAACCGTCATTCCCGGTTGCAGCGGATAAATGCGGCGCAGCAGATAAGACGCAGTTAAGCCACGCATCATCATTGCCGCTGCCGTCTCGCAAGAGATAGCGTCGGGCAATTTCACCAGTGGTGCCGCCGGCATTATTCGGGCGGTGCTGTATGCCCCGAGAGGACTGCCGGTATAGGCGACGCGGTCACCTGGCGACACATGTGAAACGCCTTCACCGACAGCTTCAACAATGCCGGCAGCCTCGACGCCCATTCCATTAGGTAACGGAACTGGATAGAGTCCGGTGCGGAAATAAGTGTCCGCGTAATTCAAACCAATTGCGATGTGACGTATTAGGACCTCGCCTGGTCCCGGATCACTGGTCGCGATCTCTTCCCAACGCAACACTTCGGGCGCGCCAGTTTCATAAAATCGAATTCCGTGTGCCATCTCTTGTTTCCTCCGCTAAGCCTTACTTCCAACTTGCGAGACCAGCGTCGGAGTTAAGGGCTCATGAATAGGAAAGCCGCGCTGTCCTGGTTTGCGATTGGGCGGCAAGCCGAGTCGCGACAGGGTTTCGTCTGCCGAACTCCAGTATTCGCCGAGCTGGTAAATGGTTCGAGCTTCTTCGCAACTGGCGATGTCGCGGTTTAGCTCGCGCGCGATGCGCACGATCTGTTCGATCTGCTGCACCGAGGTGATGCGCTCGCCTTTCTTGCCCCAAAGGGTGTCTTCTATGCCGACACGCACGTGCAAGCCGAGCGCAATCGCAATGGTGTTCATCGGCAAAACATTGCGCATCAGTGATTCAATGGTCAAAACCGCGCCGTCCGGCACGCGACGGATGAACTCGAGCAAGTCAGCTGGATTCATCCCGGCAAGCCCACCGCCGATCGCTACGTAATTCAGAATTAGTGGTCCCGTGTAAACGCCACGACGAATCAATCGTTCAACTGTTTCAAGTTGGCCCACATCGCCAAGCATGAAATGCGCCTGGATGCCGTTGGCGGTAAGCCGTTTGAGATGTTCCGCAACCCAGGTCGGGCCGGCCGGAATCCACATTTCGCGGTACGCCTCGTAATAAGCCGGATTCATCATTGAGGTTCCGGCGATATCTTCTTCCGTCAATAATTCAGTAATGTTCATCTGATTAGTGTTGACGGCGATCGTTACCTGATCCGGCTTCGGAGTGAGTTCGGCGAGCATATGGCGCGCGTCGTCGTTGAGCCACTTCGCCTCCGCGCCTTCGCCTTCGGGGGCAAACGAAATAGAGCCGCCGACTTGCAAGATCATCTCCGGAACAGCCTCACGTAGTCGTGACAGCATCTCGTTGAACATCGAAATTCGCTTGCTGCCCTTGCCATCGGCTTCGCGTACGTGGACGTGCAAAACAGTTGCACCTGCGTTGTAGCAGTCCACTGCCTTTTGTATCTGTTGGTCCATCGTGACGGGAATGTCGTCCGAGTCTCCGGGCAGCCATTCTGGTCCGTAGGGCGCGACCTGTATTACCAGCTTCTCCTGATTCTCTGGCAGGAGAGAGTCATCCAAAAAGTGCATAGTTTCCTCCGAAGTTAAGCCGTCCTCTGTGTTGGTCTGTATCTCTCAATGTTGTGCAAACAGTCAGCCTGAGAACATAGAGCGAGCCGAATTACCACACTACCTAAGCTGACTGAGCTTTCGCTTTGTTTCCAGGTACTTCTTCAGCTAATTGAAAACGTCGCAGATCTTCCGGCAAATGACGGGAGCCGAGCAGAAAACAGATCGCCGCGACGAAGCAGGCTACCGGAATAACCATCATCGCAGCCCGCAAGCCAAACCGGTCCGAAAGCGCGCCGACGACAAATGGACCAGGCGCCAGTCCCAGCAGGTTATAGACAAGCGTAACTACCGACAGAGCCGTAGCGCGAAGTCCCGGATGATTCAGCTCAGCGGCCAACGCGGCGACTGGTCCCATATGTCCGCCGACAAACAACGCAGCCGCAACTATCAACACGAATTGCAAACGGCCCTCCGGCAACGCAAACGCCGCGGCGAATAACACGCCCGAACAAATCGCATATCCACCAGGAACACGGAGTTTGTTTCTAACATTCCGAACGCTCAGACGGTCCGCCACAAAACCGCCGCCGGACATTCCGATTCCGCCGACCAAAACGATCAGTGCAGCTTTTACGGCCGCTTCCTCGGGCGGTAACGCGTAATAGCGGTTGAGGTAACTGGGAATCCAAGACACGATAGCCGCTGATGCGAAGAGCTGAAACGCGCCTCCGACGTAACCGTAGATCGTGGAACGAACACCGAGCGACGCTTTGACAATCTCGCCCCAGCTCATGTTTCGTTCATTACCAGTCGTGCTGACCAGATTCACTGTTTCGTAGTCGCGAACGAACAGCGGATAAAGTAAAGCGACGATCAAACCCGGAACGCCGACAGCGATAAACGCCCACGGCCATCCGAAACGCGTCGCAACCACGCCACCCAACGCCACCCCAATAACTGAACCGAACAACGCGCCGCCAAGAAAGAGACCCATCACGGTTGAGCGCAGCTTCGGTGGGAAGGCGTACATCAGAATCGCGCCCCCAGCCGTGACGTAAGCCGCTTCGCCAATGCCAACGACAGTTCGAGCAGCAAACATTTGTCCGTAATTCGTCGCCAGCCCACACGCAATCGTGGCTAAACTCCACAAGCACGCCATCGCCGCAATGCTTTTGACTCGTCCCCAACGGTCAGCCGCAAACGAGATCGGGATTGACAAAACGCCGACCATCAACGCGACGATGCTCACCAGGGAGCCAAGCCGCGTATCACTCAGTCCCCACGCAGCTTTCAAAAAAGGAAAGACAGCGAGCAACACCTGGCGCGAGATGTAATCGGACATCATCAGTCCAAATGTCAGCGCAAACGCGACCCACGCTGCAAACGATGCAGATTCAGTTGCTGCCGAACCGCGGATGTCATCCGCAAATTGCATTGCCATAACTCTTCGTTGGATCAGAATCTGAGCTTCGCCCCGAACTGTAATTGCCGCGCGGGAAACGCCGCGGTGAAACCGAGTGGAGCCGTCGGCGGCAGCGTCGGATCGCCGCTGACGTTGTATGGACCAAGCAGCAGCGGAGTCGCAACGCCTATCACGTCGTTAACGCGCTGATAATTCACGTGATTGAACACATTGGTGGCGTCAACAATGAAGTCCACTCCAACCCTTTCGTTGAATCTGATGAAACGGCTCACTCGCATATTCGCGTTAAAGTAACTCGGACCGCGACCCGAGTTGCGCGACGCGAAGAAGGGGCGATCCGTCGTATTGGCATCACCGTTGACGCTCGCCCCCAGGAACAAGTTGAACGGAACGCCTGAACGCAGATTGACAATCGGACTCAAAGTCCAATCGCGCAACACAGCGCTCTTGTACGGGCTGACAAACACACCGCTGGCTACGAAATTGTGGCGAATGTCGAATGACGACAATCCTCGATCGAGATAGCGTCGGGACGGGAACGGCGCTGCGCCCGGACCGGCATAATCGAACACATCGTCGATTGTTTTACTGAAGGTGTAGTTCGTCTGAAACTGGAAGCTATTGCTAAATCGCTTCGTCAACGAGGCGGTCATTCCATGATATGCGGAGTTGCCGGTTGACGAGTGGACGATCAATTGGGCGATCGTTGGATCGATCCTTACATACTGCGGACCGTAAGCGCATGTTGGATGATTCTGAGCACAAGTCCCGCTCTCTCGATAATTCCCCTCGTAAGAACGCGGAAGATGAATACCGCGATAAAACTGGTAGGACAGTTCCACTGCGAGATCGCGGGCGAGCTCTTGCTGAATGCCGAGACCAGCTTGAATGGAATAAGGATTCACATAATTGCCGGGATCAACATCAGCTATGCGGCGGTTATTCTGACGCGGTCCGGTCGTGAGTCCGAACGACCGAACATCGGCTTCGGTCAGTGCTGTGAAAGGCAAGCTTCCTATCAGTATTCCTCGTTGCCAGATCGCCGCTGAACTAACTGCCGGCGGATCGGTCAACAAGGCCGTGCTGAAGTACAACTGGTCTCCTATGTCACGCTGCAACCGAACTCCAGTGAAGATCTGCGCCGTGATCGGGGCATAAAACGTTCCGCCACCGCCTCGAATTACCGTCTTGCCATTTCCACGAACATTCCAGGCAAACCCAAGCCGCGGTGAAATGTTGCTATTCGAACCCAGCGGTTCCGGCTCCCCGTCAAACTGATAGCGAACTCCGAAATCGAGGGTAAAGTTTCGTGTGACTTTCCACGAATCCTGCGCGAAGACACCTAGATTGTCCTGTCTCGATGAAAAAGTGGTATCGCCAAAGCCCTGGATCCATTGTGCGGGCAAGTTGAAATTGAAAGTCTGCAACCCAGTTAGCACCGTCGTGGGAGGCGGCGCCAATGGTCCAGTCAGTGCACCGCGGTCTGCCGCTGGTACCGCGAGAATAAGAGGCACGAGACCACCTGCGAATGCCCACAAGCCCTGACGTGCGATGCCGTAATCAAAATCATATGTGACAGGACGGTATGACGCTCCAAACTTTAAACTGTGCGTGTTTCGAGTCCACGACACAATATCCTCAAGTTGATAGCGCTTCTGAAACTTGTCGCTGGGTTCGACAGTCGGTGGTCCATAGTTGATCACGCCCAGGATTTGGATGATCGGCGTCTCAGGATTAGGTGACCGCTGAGTTAGATCGCTTTTCGCAAACTGCGCGCGAAACTGATTGATGACACTACTCGAAAAGATGTGGCTCCACGTGCCCACCATCGTGTAATCCCGTAGCTTGTCACCCAACCGGGTACTGGGAGCTTCGAGGTTGTCCTGACCAATAAGGAAACTGCTCTCATTAGAGAAACTGAAGCGTCCACTCAACTGGTTGTCTTCATCGATCTGATGATCCAGGCGGGCCATAAAATTATGTCGGCGCGTCGGCGCTATGTAACCAGCCTCACTCTCGCGAAGAATTCTCATCGCATTTGAATTGTTTTGCGTGAACAACCCCTGTCTGAGATTGCTTGCGATTCGCCGTGTGTTGGCGTTTGAGTTTGGTCCAGTTTCCAGCTGCGCAAGATAGGCGTTTTGTGCGGCAGTCGCACTCAGCAATGCTGCGTTGGATGTGTAAGAGCGAATCAGCCCTTCGTCTTGCTTAAGTCCCTCGTATGACAGAAAGAAGAAAGATCGGTTTTTCTTTATTGGACCACCCAAATTGATACCCGGGAAAATATATTGTTCATATGGCTTGTCGCTACCGAAGAAGAGCGGATTACGTGCTGAGGTCTTGTGCGAACGATAGAACAGATATGCATTGCCCCGCAGATCGTTGGTGCCACTCTTGGTGACGACGTTCACTGCCGTGCCTGCGGTGAAACCATATTCGGCGTTGAAGCCGAGCCGATTGACTTGGAATTCCTGGATCGCGTCAACGCTCATGTTTCTGATGCGGAGACTTCCCGACCCACTTTCGTTTTCGCCGCCGTCGATCGTTACATAATTGCCACGCCCGCTGCCTCCGCCGATCGAAATGCTGCTTGAAGGTGTATTGCGCAAAGTACGCGCTGCGTTTTGCGTGAACGCGACACTGGAATCCGCAACTCCAGGAAGTGTGAAAACATAATCAGTAAAGGAGCGCGAAATATTAGGGAGCGCTGCAATCTGTCGTTGCTCAATGGTGTTGGATTGCTGGGTCCGCTCGGTTTCGACCAGCGGCACCTCACTGGAAACCTGCACCATGGTGCTCATCACGCCAACCTCTAGTTTGACGTCTAACACGGCGACTTGCCCGACCGTCAGCGTCAGACCGTCTGCGTAATGTTTGGAGAAACCTTCTGCTTCGATCGTTACGTCATACTTACCAGGCTGAAGCAGAGGAATTTGATAGTTGCCGCTAGCATCGGCAACGGTGGTTTTGTTAACTCCACGCTCAACGTTAATAGCAGTGACGGTTGCGCCGGGAACAAACGCCCCGGTTGGATCGGTAATAGAACCTTTGAGTGTGGCAGTCGCCACATCCACTTGCGCGCTGACCAAGGTTGCCGTCAGCAACAACAAACCAGCACAAACGACCATTAAACGAATCATAGTTTCCTCTGGATTTTTGACGTTCCTGGGAATGAGGCGGGGATTATGTAGCCACTGGCTACAACGTGTCAACCTGAAATGTAGTCATTGGCTACATTTTTCGGAAAAGGTGTTAGAATTGCAAGATTAGCGTTGAAATTATGAAAATTAGAATGCGTAGGCTGTACGCAGTGTGAGGTTCAACAATTCAAGACATGAAAGCACAACCGAAGAAAAGCAAGAGCGTTCGAAAGAAGTCGACGAAGAGAATTCGGCGAACCAACCGCAACCGGCAAGCCCCGCGCGGACGCAACGAGATCATTGACGCCATTTTGCACGCGACCGAACAACTGCTTCCGAAACACAATCCAACTGAGATTTCGCTCCGGCAGATAGCTGAGGCGGCCAATATCAACTATTCGCTCATTCACCGTTATTTCGGAACCAAAGAGAGCGTGATCATGGCTGCTCACGAAAGAATGCTCAGCAAAGTCGGGGAGCAGTTTTCGACGGTTGACCGGATTGATGGAAACATCGGTGTGCTTTTCAAAATCAGCGGAGAGAATGATTCACGCCGGACTCTGCTGGCGCGTGCAATGCTCGACGGAGCAGACCCGCATCTGATCCGACATCATTTTCCGATCATGCATCAGCTCATTGAACTGTTAAGAAAGAAGAAATCGAAAACGGAGAATCCGAGCGAGTATGATCCTGAAACCTTAGCGGCCTTCTTTGCGGGTTCGGCGTTGGGCTGGTTCTTTTTTGAGCCGTTCCTACTTGCTTCGACAGGACTAGATCAAAAGGACAAAGATAAAGTTCACCGTGAGATCACTGAGATGCTGGAAAAGACCGCAGACCTGCTCTGTTAAGACTGACTAGTTCTTGCAGTGGGACAGTGCAATCGACCATCGAACTGCGTAGTTCGCGCAACATCCACGAAAGATTCGCCGTGAATACATCAGTTCAAGAGGCCCTCTATAACGGCTTAGGGTTGCGCCGTCTATCGCGAACGAAGCTGACGCATTGTTCCGCACTGGTAAAGTTCTGGGGATGAGTAAACTTCCGCCAACCGTCATCTTTGCATTCGTCGACTTCGTGCGGTGGACCACAACGGCGTTCAGGGAAAGTTACTGTTGTGGGTTTGCCTTGGCGGGTGATGAAGGTGTCGTAGACCACGACGTCCGCGTTGCTGACATTCTTACCACGGTGTACATGACTATCTATTTCCTCAAAACCCTGGCCTGGTGTGAGTGTTACTTCGCCGCCACATCCATCTTCAACGGTAAGGGTGCCGCTCTTTACCACATTGAAGGCGTAGCCCGGGTGGTAGTGCCAAGGCAAAGCTTCGCCCGGTTTGATCGTCAAGGTTCGTACCGTCACTTTCACCGGACCTTCGAAGAACACTGAGTTCGGGATGGCGCCTTCAACCAGGATGTTGGTTGTAGCGGAATAGGCACTGATGCCCAGCAGCACGACACCGAGACTGATTCCGAGCGCGAGTGCTTTGCGGCGAATCTTGTTTTTCATTCAAAGTTCTCCATCTGTGTTGGAACTCGAGTGTTAACTTGCGCTTTTGAGGTTACTACCAAGGTCGGATTATGAGCAGCGCCTTGGCCTCCTTCCGTCTCATTAATGTCTCATTAATAAAGGCGGGAAACAGACCAAAGACCCGTAATATGCAGCAGCAGTCCCAAGGTCGATCATAGCGGCGTAAAAGGCTCATTTAACTCCAGTTGTAGTCAGGCCAGGATTTTTTTAGAAGTCGCTGCCTCAAATCTGGCATAATCTCCTCACTGGGTGGCTGTAGCCCCCAGCTACCCCACACTCGGCAGCTTCGCTCCGCGTCCCTCACCTCCCGTAATCAAGCATGATCAGGAGTTAACCATGAGGTTATTTACTGTCTTGTTGTCTGCATTTTTCGCCTGCGTCTGCGCCGTCGTCACTCCCACCGCAAGCGCGCAGAGCAATCAGGCCGATAAAGCTGACTACACACCGCTGATGCACGCGGCTGAAAAAGGCCAAGTCAAAATCGTACGGGCGCTACTCAGAAAAGGGGCCGACGTAGATGCCAGACATCCCCGCGGCTTCACTGCCTTAATGGTAGCGTCTGGAAAAGGAAATCTTGAGGTCGTGAAGGTGCTCCTTAAGGCTGGAGCCGACCCGAACGCAAGCGTCTTGACGCCCCATTCCGGTGAATACAGCGTGCTAGCTTGGGGAATATTTTCGGGTAATCTGAAGGTGGTGAAAGCTTTGCTGAACGCTGGCGCTGATGTGAATCCGCAAACTAAAGATGGCGGAACGCCCTTGATGCAGGCAGTCCAGTTCGGCCGCGTCATAATCATCAATTCTTTATTGACCGCGGGTGCCGACGTTAATGCCAAAATGTTTAATGGCTATACGGCATTAATGATTGCGGTCGAGCGATCCGACGCTGAGATAGTAATGGCGCTAATCCTCGCCGGTGCGGACGTCTACGCGAAGAACAAGTTTGGCGAGACAGCTTTATCTCTGGCCACGAAAGCGCGAAATACTGCGGTGATCCTTTTATTGAAGCGCGCCCGGGGCAAAGTAATCGAATCTAAATCAGCCTGAAGCAGTCGGCTTTTGCAGTCTCAAGACTCGTACTGCAGCGAGCACCACAATCGCGACTGAAGATCCAAAGCCAAGCCAAAACCAACCGGTCACACCGACTGGTATGAAACCATCTTCAAACCTGAGTCGCTCGCGATTCATCAGGTAGGCACTAACGAGTCCAGAGACCAGGCTGACCAAGGCTGATAACTCACGCCGCTCCTTCCACGCCTTAAAAGCGAAAAACAATACCAGCAACATGAGTAGTGGTATTAGCCAGAGTCCGCCACTCCCACCGCGCGCCAGGTCAACGCCGCTCGCCGTGTCTCTCGTACCGCCGCAGCTCACTTGAATCCACGGCAGAAAAAAGCAGATCAAGACGATTATCGCTGCTGTCGTGGTTACTCGTCTGCTATCCATAATCGCGTTCTTCCCGAGTATCGAGATTAACTCTCGCTAGCTTCCCTCCAATTGGCAATCGGCACGCAGAAATTAACAATCGCGTTTAGAGGTTCATGTGGACCACTTGTGAGGCCACACACTGCCACCTGCCTTGTAGCTTGATGAACGTATCGGTCCAGCGCTGCGTGCCGCTAAGGTCCCGGTCCTTGTATTGTCCCTTCACCTCTCCCCCGCCTGTCACGACCGCGGCGTCACCATACGTACGTACCTGCATTTGCCCGGGATCGAGAGACTGGAATTTGAAGTCTCCAGAGCGAACTGCGGCGATGACTTGCGATTTGGTCAGCATCGCGCCATCTGGACCAATCAGTGTGCAGTCTTCCGAGAGGATTTGCTCGAGCGGACTTGGATCTCCCTTGACCACAGCTGCGGACCATTTGCGTTCCAGGTTCTCTATCGTTGCTTGATCGCCTTGTTGGGCCGTTGTTTGAGATGAAGTTTTATTTGGCATTTTCTTCTCAACTCCTTCCTAAGGCGTTATGCGAGGTGAGATTCAGGTTAGGATTCCACAACTTGCAGCTGTGTTATCAGGAGGTCGGGTTTCAGCAAGTTGTAGGAGCTTGTTGTTCGTAAGATTAACAATACAGACGCCTCAGTTCAAAGATGAATTACACGACTTAGAGTCTCGCTCGGCAAACCTTCGTTCTGTCCCGTACCGGATGAAGCACACATTGTCGCAGAACGCTTTGCGGACATCTGATAAAAGATTGGCTGCGGCAGAAGGAGTCGAACCTTCATCTTCGACCGCAGGCATTGGTGAGCCTGGCAGGATTTGAACCTACGACATTCTGTTTAGAAGACAGACGCTCTGATTCCGCTGAGCTACAGGCCTCCTGGAGATTTCCTTGGCAATTGCCGATTTTGGTTGTTCTTCCTGTGGTCAATGTTCCTCACTACAACGAACACACCAATCGGCAACTGGCAATCGACAATGATTTTGGTCGGGACGTGAGGCAGATGCGCCTCTTCGAACTCCACGGTCCCAGACAGTCACCGTTCTGCCGGGATGAGTCACGCCCCGATAAAGAATTGCGAATTTCGAATTGCGGATTGCGGATTGCGGATTTGTGTTGCGACGAATGTTTATCTGGTCTGGCTCGCAATAGCCGCATCAAGAATTGCGAATTTCGAATTGCGGATTACGGATTTTGTCTGCGCCGAAATGTTTATGTGGCCTGGCTCGCCAGAGCCGCATCACAAACTCGCAATCCGCAATCCGAAATTCTTGTGGTCGAATGCCAATCGGCGATTGTCGATTGGCATTCGCTATTCGATGAACCTCGAAGGCTTCCGGAAAAGCCGGCGCTGAGGTTCGCTATGCACCCCATGCATCACTTGTCGGTCATCGTGAACATCCATGAAGAGGTATTTCCGCCACTCAGCTCTTACTTCTGCATAGTGGCAAAGCACGACGCGTTCGAGCTTCACGCGCAGTGCCGTTTGCGAAGTCAGCAAAGGCATGCGCGCTTCTTCAGGAGTGCGGTTGCTCTTCCGGTTGTTGCACGTGAGACAAGCGGTCACGACGTTCACCGGTGAATTGTCGCCACCACGCGAACGCGGCAGGATGTGATCCAGCGTTAACTCAGCGACGCTTTTCCTTTCACCGCAGTACTGGCAGCGGAACTTGTCGCGCATATAAATTCGCAAGCGCTTCATGCCCGACTGCTCGCGACGGCGGCGAACGTTGATGTAACTGCGACGCCGAATCACCGACGGCACCGGAAACTCATCACGCGCCGAACGCAGCACGCGATCGCCGTCCAATTCCTCGACGGACACGCTGTTTTTGAAAGTCATGACGATTGCGCGCGCGACACTGACAGTGCCGAGCGGCTCGTAGGTTTGATTGAGCAGTAGAACTCTTTCGCTGAGTGCCATACTCGGCACCTCCTTTCTGAATATTGCTGATTGCCAATTGCCGATTGGCGGGTAAGGCAATCAGGAGTTTGTTTGGTCAGTGGGCCTTTACGGGAAGCATCCGCAAGAAGAATTGCGGATTGCGAATTGCGAAATTCAAATTTGGAATTTTGGGGTGCGGTGAGGTTGAGGAAACCGACTGGGCCGATCCGGATTACGAAATTCGCAATTCGAAATTCGCAATCCCAACTTGGCTTCAGCCTTTCACACAGACAACTTGCTTGATCTCAGCCACGATCTCAACCAAGTCTTCCTGGTTTTTCATCACTGCCTCGATCGATTTGTAGGCTCCCGGAATTTCATCCAGTACACCGTGGTCCTTGCGGCATTCGACGCCCGCGGTTTGATTCACGAGATCCGCATTCGTGAACTGACGTTTCGCTGCTGCTCGCGACATCTTGCGACCAGCACCGTGAGAGCACGAATTGAAACTCTCCGCCAGGCCACGTCCCTTGACGATGAATGATTTCGCACCCATCGAACCGGGAATGATGCCGTAGACGCCGTTGTCAGCATTAATCGCGCCTTTACGAGTGACGAAAACCTTTTCGCCATAGTGCTCTTCGAGCGCGACGTAGTTGTGATGGCAGTTGACCGACATCTCAGGCTTGAACGGCTGACGATGATTGAACATCTTGTTGAAGACTTCCAACAGACGCGACATCATGATCTCGCGGTTCTTCATCGCGTACGCTTGGGCCCACTTGAGGTCTTCCCAGTAGGCCTCGAATTCCGCCGTACCCTGAATGAAGTAGGCGAGGTCAGGCGACGGCAGTTCCGACAGCTGCCAAAGACTCTTCGCTGTCGAGATATGACGGTCAGCGAGTTCCTTGCCGATGTTGCGCGAGCCCGAGTGCAGCATCAACCACACGAAGTTTTCCGTATCGAGGCAAACTTCAATGAAGTGATTTCCGCCACCCAGCGTGCCCAATTGCTTCATCGCTTTCGCTTTACGATCCTGAACTCCCTTGTGTAGTTCACCGAAGTGTTCCCAGCCACTCCAGCTATCAGATTCACTAACGGGATCGCGATAGTCATGGAATCCAACCGGAATCGCTTCTTCAATTGCTAGTCGTAGTTCCTTCAGCTGGCCGTCCAGCAAGCCACTCTTGAACGGCGTCTTTACGGCCATCATGCCGCAGCCGATGTCAACACCAACGGTTGCGGGAATTACTGCGTCCTTCGTTGCGACCACGGATCCAACCATGCTGCCCTTGCCAAGATGCGCGTCAGGCATCAGCGCGACGTGCTTGAACAAACATGGCAAGCGTGAAACGTTGCGCAGCATCGATTGTTCTTCAAGGCTGAATTCGTGATTGGCCCACGAAAGAATTTCGTTCTGTGCGCCACCGATTGGTAGCTTTTCATAAGGCATGATTTACCTCCTTTCTTTAGATTGGGTTAACGTCCGATTTCGGATTTCGGATTACGATTTCGGATTTTGTCTTGATGGTGACCGCTGTAATTTTCAATCATTTCTCTTGATAAACAAAATTTGAAATCCGCATTCCGAAATCCGAAATTATTCTTGGTGCGCGTGGAGAGATTTGAACTCATCACAAAGCCGATCTTAAGTCAGCCGCCTCTTCCAATTGGGCTACACGCGCCAGAAAAATCTCAAATTTGAATTTCAAGATTTCGCTGGTGGACCTGGCACGATTTGAACGTGCGACCTCGACCTTCGCAGAGTCGCGCTCTCATTCCACTGAGCTACAGGTCCAAGACGATTGGCGATTGATCATTGACGATTGACAATTGGCGTTTTTGTTACGGCTGAAACGCCATTGTGAACAAACCGCTAAGAACGGAGATCCAATGGGCAATTGGCAATCGAAAATGATTTGGTGCTTTTGCTCAGCCACACATGCGCATGAATTTCAGATATCAGATCTCGTAGCGTCGAGATTTCAAATCTAAGATCCATCTGTGCTAAAAAACAGATGAAGGCAGAGAGAAACATTGCCGCGAACACACTTCGAGGCACACTTCTCCTAAAGATGGCGGTCTCCGTGACTCTCGCAAAGGACCGAGATCGTCATCCGTTGAAGGCTCCCTGCCTTCATCTCTCGCAAAAGGTACTTCGATTGTCAAAAAACCAAAGGAGCGGGCTTTAAGCCTCCCAGGGAAGCTGCCCGCTCCTTCAAGTCTCGCGAATTTTGTTTTGAGATTTGGGAGCGGGAGTCCGCTCCCGCTGAATTAATGCTTTAGTTGTCGGTTATCTATGAACGTGTGTTGTCCGAGTCTACCGCCAAAAATATTGGTCTCCGACAAGGTCAGACCTAATGAATAAACGACCCGATTCATGGCGGCGCGCGGCTGCCATTTCGTCGATTCTTTTTGGAATTTCCTGGTCGTCATCATTGATGTTTCCTTCACTGCATGCGCGATACAGGATCGCGCGAGTCGTCATGTATAAAGTATGAATAGAGACCGTGTCAAGAATTTTCTAAAAAGCAACTTAACTGACACGCTGTTTCGTTGATTTGATTAGCCGTATCGAGAGTCAGTTGCCTGCATTCGTGACGAGAGAATGCGAGTATTCAAGCGATCTAATAGCTGGCCCACTATCGCAGTGGCTGCTTGCGGACTTTTGAGATCCTGGAATGTCTCATTGTGGAGCTGCCATTGAACTGATCGGTTGCCGTTTCTTCTCTGTACGTACCAAATGCAAAGCACGGGTGATTAATGTTGATCCACCCGTCCGCTGTTCCCACAGTTGTGGTAATTTGCTGTGCATCAATGACACCGGGTTTCTATGCAAGCGCGGTCCCCACAAAGAATCACTGAGCTTCTTGTAGCCTGGAGCGCTGGCGATCAGTCGGCGCTTGAGCAGCTTGCTCCTCTCGTCCATTCGGAATTGCACCGGCTAGCACACCAATACATGGCGCGCGAGCGTCCGGGCCACACATTACAAACGTCCGCCCTCGTCAACGAGGCATACATGAGGTTGATCGAGTGGAAGAACGTGCGCTGGCAAAATCGTACCCACTTCTTTGCAGTGTCGGCACAGCTTATGCGCCGCATTCTGGTCGACTTTGCGCGTGACCGGCGATATCTCAAACGCGGTGGTGCCGCATTTCGCGTCTCACTAGACGAAGCCGATCTACCCATGCAGCACGATGCGGACCTAATCGCGTTAGACGAAGCGCTGACTTCGCTGGCCGAGGTTGACAAGCGAAAGTGTGAAGTAGTGGAGATGCGTTTCTTCGGAGGGCTTTCGGTCAAAGAAGTTGCCGAGGTGCTGAGGGTCTCAGAGGAAACTGTGACTCGTGACTGGCGGCTCGCCAAGGTTTGGCTTCTGAGAGAGCTCAGTTCGGAGAAGCCTGGTGAAAACTGAACGGTGGAAACAGGTTGAGCAGCTTTACCATGCAGCGCTCGAGCGTGACGAGGAGAGTCGCGCAGACTTTCTCGATCACGCCTGCGCAGGTGACGAGGGATTACGTCGTGAAGTGGAATCGCTGCTCGGTTATGAAAGGCGCGCCGAAGACTTTATCGAGGCGCCAGCCCTGGAAGTTGCGGCGAGGATGATGGCCCAGGAAAAGATCGCTAACGTGAGTCAGTCAATAAATCAGTACAAGATCATTTCTCCGATAGGCGCCGGCGGGATGGGGGAGGTTTATCTCGCCGAAGACACCCGGTTGAAGCGCAGAGTTGCCTTGAAGTTTCTGCCCGCGCATTTAATTGAAGACAAACAACATCTGCGACGGTTCGAGCAGGAAGCTCACGCAGTCGCTGCGTTATCTCATCCGAACCTCTGTGTAATCCATGAAGTTGTGGAGACTGAAGATGGCCGCCAGTGCATTGTGATGGAGTACGTCGAGGGCATGACGCTGCGCGAGCGAATAACTGAGCATCCGATGAACATCGATGAGGCGCTCGATGTAGCGGTCCAAGTCGTCTCCGCATTGTCGGCTGCACACGCAGCAGGAATCGTGCATCGCGATATCAAACTGGAGAACATCATGCTCCGGCGCGATGGTTACGTGAAGGTGCTGGACTTTGGCATTGCAAAGCTGACCGAGTACCAACCTTCATCGACTGATTCACAGGCGGCGACAAAAACACTCTTCAAGACCTCTCCAGGCATGCTCATTGGGACCGTTTCCTACATGTCTCCTGAACAGGCACGAGGTCTTCCGGTTGATGCGCGGACGGATCTATGGAGCCTCGGCGTAGTGCTGTACGAGATCGTTTCCGGCCAGCAGCCGTTCACGGGA
>JBKPAL010000252.1:0-8240 GCA_046726395.1 Acidobacteriota bacterium | reverse complement strand
TTCGTTCCTCTTTGGAGTGCGGCCACTTGTTGCTGCTTTCCCGTGTGCATCCAACTCAACAACAAAAGCGGTGACAAGTCACCGCACTCCAAAAGATCACGCTAATCCAATCGCATGGATCACCACGTCAATAATCTTTATTCCAATAAAGGGCACAATGATTCCGCCCAGCCCATAAATGAGTAGATTGCGACGTAACAGTGCCGCAGCACTCATCGGACGATACTTGACCCCTCTCAACGCGAGAGGAATAAGCGCAATGATGATCAATGCGTTGAAGATAACAGCAGAAAGGATCGCTGATTGCGGGGTACGCAATCCCATAATGTTCAGAGCATTAAGAACCGGAAAGGCGGCTGCGAACATCGCCGGAATAATTGCGAAATACTTCGCCACGTCATTCGCGATCGAAAAAGTCGTCAAAGCGCCTCGCGTCATCAGCAACTGTTTACCAATTTCGACAATCTCGATGAGCTTTGTCGGGTTTGAATCAAGGTCCACCATGTTCCCAGCTTCTTTGGCTGCCTGGGTGCCAGTGTTCATCGCAACACCAACGTCCGCCTGGGCCAGAGCTGGAGCGTCATTCGTACCATCGCCAGTCATAGCTACAAGCTTGCCGCCTTCTTGCTCTTTTCTGATGAGGGCCATCTTGTCTTCGGGAGTTGCCTGGGCCAGAAAATCGTCCACGCCGGCTTCGCGTGCGATCGTTGCTGCGGTTAGGGGATTGTCACCTGTGATCATCACTGTGCGGATGCCCATCTGTCGCATCTGATTGAAGCGTTCAACCATGCCTCCCTTGATGATGTCCTTCAGTTGAATAACCCCCAGCGGCATTCGATCCTCGGCAACAACCAACGGAGTGCCGCCATCCTTCGAGATGCGCTCAACGATTCCATCAAGTTCAGTAGGAACGTTTTTGCCGAACCCAGCCAAGTACTTCGCAATCGCATCCGCAGCGCCTTTGCGGACTTCGCGACCATCGAAATCAACTCCTGACATTCTCGTTTGCGCCGTGAAGGGAATGAAATGCGCGTCATGAGGCGCGAACTCAACGCCACGCAAGCCGTACTTCTGCTTTGCCAGCACGACGATTGAACGCCCTTCCGGAGTTTCATCAGCCAGTGACGACAACTGAGCAGCTTCGGCCAATTCAGTTTCGTTCACTCCTGGCAGTGGAATGAATTCAGTAGCCTGACGATTGCCTAGCGTGATCGTCCCAGTCTTGTCGAGCAAAAGAGTGTTCACATCCCCCGCCGCTTCAACAGCTCGGCCTGACATCGCGAGCACGTTATGCTGAATTAAACGGTCCATTCCGGCGATTCCGATTGCTGAGAGCAGCCCACCAATAGTTGTCGGGATCAGGCAGACAAGTAACGAAACAAGGACGAAGATTGTCTGTGGGGCATTTGAGTAGATAGCAAAGGGTTGCAGCGTGACTACGGCGAGTAGAAAAATGATCGTCAGGCCAGCAAGCAGAATGTTCAGGGCAATCTCGTTCGGAGTCTTCTGTCTTTCAGCTCCTTCAACGAGAGCAATCATGCGATCGATAAATGTCTCGCCCGGGTTCGATGTGATTCTGACCTTGATCTGATCAGACAAGACACGAGTTCCCCCGGTTACCGCAGATCGATCACCGCCGGCTTCGCGAATAACCGGCGCGCTTTCACCCGTGATCGCGGACTCATCAACTGAAGCGACACCTTCAACGATTTCGCCGTCACCAGGTATGAACTCACCAGCAGAAACGATCACGAGATCACCCTTGCTGAGTTGAGGCGCTGGAACATCTTCGGTTAGCGACCCTGAGACAGCTCTGTGTGCGATCGTTTCGGTTTTTGATTTTCGTAGATTGTCCGCTTGAGCTTTGCCGCGGCCTTCGGCCATCGCCTCAGCGAAGTTGGCAAAGAAAACGGTGAACCAGAGCCAGAGAGTTATTTGCAACTCGAACGCGAGGTTCGTGACCCGGGGAATCGGTGCGATGATTCCTCGAATGAGCTGCAAAGTCGTCAAAACACTACCTACCTCGACGACAAACATGACAGGGTTACCCATCATCTTGCGCGGATTGAGTTTCTTAAAGGAATCGACAACAGCGCGTCTTACGATCTGCGGATTCCAGATAGCTTTCTTGTCTGATTGCTTAGTCATATCAAATTCGGTCTTGGTCTTTGGTCTTCGTCAGTTGTCAGTTTGTCTGGACCTAGACGCGATCACGTGTCATGAGGCCAGTACCACCGCGCGGTAGCGGGTGGATCGACTCATTGCCAATTGCCGATTTCCGATTGCCAATTGTTTCAGCCAACGGTTCACCGACCACTAACTACTAACCACTGACCACTAACGACTACCAAAGACCAAAAGCCAAAGACCGTCTTCTTCTTCAAAACGTCTTCCCCGCATCCATTAACAAGTGCTCAACAATCGGTCCCAAACTCAATGCCGGGAAAAATGTCAACGCACCAACGATCAAAATCACGCTTACCAACAACACCGTAAACAACGGAGTCGTCACAGGGAATGTGCCTAGCGAAGGCGGCACGATCTTCTTCCCCGCAAGATTGCCCGCCACAGCCAACATCGGAACGATCATCAGGAAGCGTCCGATTAACATCGCCATGCCGATCGTCGTGTTGTACCAGTAGGTGTTTGCGGAAATGCCTGCGAAGGCCGAACCGTTGTTCCCTGTTCCGGAAGTGAAAGCGTAGAGAATCTCCGACAACCCATGTGGCCCTGCATTGTTCAACTGCGAAGTGCCGAAGCTCGGCGCTAGAATTGAGATAGCAGTCAGCACGAGAATTACCAGCGGGAAAATCAGAACGTAAAGCATGGCGAGCTTTACGTCGTACGACTCGATCTTTTTGCCTAGGTATTCCGGCGTGCGTCCGACCATTAACCCGGCGATGAAGACTGATAGGATCACAAAAATCAGCATTCCGTAGAGCCCACTACCAACGCCACCGAAAATGATCTCGCCTAACATGATGTTGACGAGCGGCACCATGCCACCGAGCGGAGTGAATGAATCGTGCATGGCATTGACAGCACCGCAACTAGCGTCCGTTGTCACGGTCGCGAAGAGAGCACTATTCGCAACTCCGAAGCGAATCTCTTTGCCTTCCATGTTTCCACCACTCTGCAGAGCGCTAGTAGTCTGGTCTGCTCCCAGCACTGATAAGATGGGATTCCCACGCGCCTCGGCCCAGTAAGCGATCGTTACTCCAGCCAAAAACACAAAGACCATCGCTGCCAAAACTGCCCAGCCGTGTTTTGGTGAGTTGGTCATTCGGCCGAGTGTGTAAGTCAGACCAGCACCAATTGTGAAGATGGCAAGCAACTCGATGAAGTTTGAGAACGGCGTTGGATTCTCGAAAGGATGCGCGGAATTTGTATTGAAGAATCCGCCGCCGTTTGTACCGAGTTCCTTGATGAATTCCTGCGAAGCCACTGGTCCCTGCGCGATCGTCTGTTCGCTAATCTGCTGGGTTTCTTTCTGATTAGTTCCATCAGGATTAGTCAAAATATTGCCCTGTGCATCCTTCTTATCAACTTCAATTGTCTGCGCTTCGATCAACTTCGCCGTGTCGTAAGGTCGGAAATTTTGAATCACTCCTTGAGAGACCAACAGCAGTGCGCCAATTACGCAAACCGGCAATAGTACGTAGAGATTACAACGCACAAAGTCCACCCAAAAATTGCCGATGGTTCTCATTTCGCGGCGTGCCACGCCTCGGATAAGCGCGATTGCCAGGACGATGCCGGTCGCAGCTGAACCAAAGTTGTGATAGGCAAGCCCAGCCATCTGCGTGAGGTAACTCATCGTCACTTCTGGCACATAGCTCTGCCAGTTCGTGTTCGACGTAAATGAGGCCGCTGTGTTGAATGACGATGCAACATAACCGCCGGCGCTGGTGCTCGAATCAACTCCCGGCAAGCTCTGTGGATTCAAGGGTAAGTAGCCTTGCAGTCTTTGAATAAGGTAGAGCAAAAGCATCGAAACAAAGCTGAATAGCAACATCGCTATTGCATATTCGCTCCAAAGCATCTCGCGTTTTTCATCAACGCCAGTCAGCCGATAGATAAGGCGCTCAAGCGGACGCAGTACCGGATGAAGAAATGTGCGTTCGCCATTGAACACGTGCGTCATGAACACGCCCACTGGTTTAGCGATGGCGATTATGATCGCGATGTAGACCAGGATTTGTAGCCAACCGTTAAGCGTCATATCAGAACTTCTCCGGACGCAGCAGCGCGTAGACCAGGTAAAAAAGCAGGAGTGCAGATGCGATTAAGCTCACAATAGTTTCAAGACTCATCACATGCTCCTATCGCAACTTCTCGCAGGCGCGCACATACGCGAAGGCGATCCCAAAAAACACAATTGTTAAGACGACAAAAATCAAGTCCAACATTCTTACTCTCCCCGCATTAGCCCTTTACGATGATCGGAAGATTGGCTCCTCCCTCGATGAGTCTTAGATTCTTTAACCTCACGGCGCGCTCTTTTCGTTTAGTGCGAAGTGTGCGCCAAACAATAAAGTGCGCGAGATACAGTGAACCGAGCAGACCCAAATCATTCATCATGATGATGCAGATGTTGTTGCAAATCGGAGTTCTGTCAGATGGCGTATTCATGATTGGTTCTCTTCTGCTATCGCTTACCGACTCCTTATTTCTGCGCCGGCGAATCAAAAGTGAATATCGTCGCGAAGATCAGCAGGTGCTGGCTCGGCGTTAACCCAACCACGCCTGGACTCAATTCACGGCCTCTAAAGAAGCCCCCCTCTGGACCACGTGAATCATCGAAGCGATGCTCCAATCGAAAGATTGTGGTCGTCCAACGATAGGGAAGGCGATATTCAACTGTGGAAGTGAAAGCCTTTACGGTTTGCCTCGCTAAAGTCCACCGGCCATCTCGATCCCAGAACACCTCGGGCCGAAACGATAAACTCCAACGGTCATTCAGAGTCCAGCGCGTCGGTAATTGCCAGGACATCATCAAAGCGCGAGGCTTTTCTGAAGCGTCAACACGTTCAGTTGAAAATATGTATTCGGATGCTAGAGTGAATTTTCCGGTCTTGCGTTCGACGATCGTATCCGTCAAGAAGCGCCAGAATTCGAATGATGTGTTCCGCTGATGTGGCCCAAACAGCGTCGTCTCTTTGATCGTCACTTGGGGCGTCAGCTTATACGCGATTTGGCCGCCCCCACTGGGAGCGCTGTTGGCCCTTGCTAGATGCCAGTAGCCGTTGACTAAGAAAAACGTTCCGGTGAGCTTGTCCGTAAAGGGATAGCTCACGTTTGCGCCCATCATGAAATAGGGCGTGAAGTCGGCACCCCACGGCCGGGTATAGTTCAAATTATCTTTAGCGTAGAGGGAATCGTACCCGATGAGACTGCTGAAGATTCCGGCTTGGACTGTGAGCCCTTTGCCTACGGGCGCAAGATAAGAAACATTGGTTGGCCCAAGATGGCGCAGAAATTTAAATCCGGCAATGTTAGGAGCGGTGGCAGAAAACCCAAAGAACTCAGCATCCTTTCCGGCCTGCGCTGTTAGCTCGACGCCCCATCGCGACTCTTTCGAGGGCCTCTTCCTGACGTAGAAGGCCGCCATGTTTAGCCACACATTGTCCATCCGAAAAGCTGTCCCGCGACTGCGAAACAGACGGTTCTCTGGATGGTTGAAATCGAGCGGATAAGCTAAATCAGCAAATCCGTCATACTGCCACTTAGGGTCTGATTGTTTATTATCTTCATCCGGCGGTGGTTCCTGCGTGACCGAGATATCGCGTGGCGAACGGCCACAGATAAACGCTGGTGCGGTGTCGTTGCTCAATCCCGCTTGGTTCGCGTTGAGGCATTTGGATCGCAGATAACAGGCGCGCACTAAGTTCATGCCGCCGCTGGATTGGCGGACTACGTCTCTTTCTCCCATCGTCGAGGATAGAGAGTCTTCGGTTGCTCCTCTGCTCGCGACGGTGTTTTCGACATCCTCCTGTACTTGCGCAGTCAGGCACATTGAGACCAAGAAAAGAAAGCTGAGCTGTAGCGTCTGCAGTCTTCTGATCAAACAGCACACCCTTCCGCATCGCTTTGCATCGCATCGGCCGAAAGGTTTTCGGCAAGTTTGAATCCACTTCCCAACCTCATCTTTTGAAAAGTGTGATCTCCGTCTCCGTTCTCGCACTGAATCAGACTTATTTCTTCATCGTCACGAACGCCGGCTTCTTCAACTGCTTTTTTGATTTCTAACCAAGTCATATGTTTCTCTTCCAAGTATTGTGATAGTCGTAGTCGTTTGAATTGCTGTTCTCCGGTCAATCTAGTTCTACCAATGTTTATTTGAGCGAACCTCTCTCTTCAGAATCTGTCGTTTCACTGATCAAAGATTCCGTTGGTCTTTTTTCGGATCGGTCGAGGAAATAGCCCGCAAGCAGAATCAGGGGAATCACCGATACCAGAAGTACAGTGGCAATGACGTACATCAATGGGTGTATGTCGGTGCCCAAAACCTTCGTTACTCCCCACAGCAACGCTCCTGACAAACCCGTACCGAGACCAATCAAGAAGAACGTGGCTCCGCCAATTGCTTCTGCACGCTGTAATCGATCTCGATTGATTGCACGTCTCATGCAATCAGGTATACGCCGTCAGGTGTAAGGATGGAGTAAGAGGTTTATAAAGAATTTGTAAGGAGGATGGGATCAGATCTCAGAGCTTAATCTCAGATCTTAAATCTTAGATTTTAGATGAGGCGATTTTCCATTGCCATTTGACATTTCTCATTTGCTCAATGCGTCTGCCACACGGCCCAAGAGATACACATTCGGCCGCTTCACTCAACTGGCGTACGCTGGCCATTGGACCGTGACCATTGATCACTTACTAGCTGAGCGAAAGACCAAATGAGAAATGTCAGATGGAATATGGAGAAGATTACGATTGTACTGACTGCATGACCGCAGTAGTTCGTGTGACGGCCCTGTGTACAAAGAAGTAGCTAATGCCTAACCCTTCGCGTTGATGTCGTATGCGTAAATCGTGTCCTGATCGCGAATGTACAGCCGGCCTCCAGCGATCACCGGATGAGTCCACGTCGGCAATGATTCCTGCTTGATTGTGAATCGACCCTTTTCCCTGTAGCCCGACGGAGTTGCTTCAACCAAACCCACCACACCGTTCTCACTAAAGCAATAAAGATTCCCATCAGCGTAGACCAACGATCCCTTACCCACACTGCGATCACGCCAGGCAATCTCACCAGTGTCGAAACGCATGGCCGTCAGAATAGAGCTCGAGAATCCGTAAAGATAGTCGCCGACGAGAACCGAGCTGCTGTGATGGTTCCGCATCTCTTTCGTAAAGTAGACTTCGTCAGCACGAACTCCGTTATCGGTAGCCTTAATCTCCACCAGACCACCGCCAACGCCATAATCGGAAGAGATGAAGACCCGGTTAGCTCTGGCGATCGGCGTCGCTACGTTTGCCGTATCGTTTGCGGGCCTCTCGTATTGCCACAAGAGTTTTCCATCGCGGACATCGAGCCCAACTGCGCGACGCGAGGTAAAGAACACGACCTGATTCACGCCGCCTGCTTCGACGTTGATGGCCGACGAATAACCAGCGGGCTCACTTTGACTCTTCCATATCACGCTGCCATCTTTCTTGTTCAGCGCAACGATCGAAGCACCAGGCCCACCTGGATTAATCAAAACCTTTTCACCGAGCACTAGCGGTGATTCGCTAATTCCCCACTGGATATTTGAGCCACCGAACTTCTTCAACACGTTCATGGTCCACAATAACCGACCGGTAGTCGTGTCGAAGCATGACAAATCGCCGCTGGCTCCCAGCGCATATCCTTTGTTGCCATCAATGGTCGGTGTTCCCCGCGGACCATCACCACGGTCGTCGCGATAAACTGCACCGTGAGGAGTGGCCCAGACTTCTTTTCCGGTAGCCACATCAAAGGCGATTAGATACTCCTTGTCGCCACGCACACCCATCGTGAAGAGCCGCCCTCCCGAGATCGCCATAGATGAATAGCCCCGACCTGCGCCCTTAGCTTTCCAGACGAGTGGCGGTCCGCCTGCGGGCCATTGCTTTAACAAACCAGTCTCTTTGGAGATGCCGTCACGATTAGGCCCACGCCACTGCGGCCATTCCGCTGTGCTTTGTGCTAAGGAACAAACTGCGAAGCTTCCAATCAAGAGAACCGCACTAACTAGATGGTTGATTCTTGA
>JBKPAL010000251.1:0-5161 GCA_046726395.1 Acidobacteriota bacterium | reverse complement strand
GCCACAGGAGGACACGCCAATGAAACGCACCTGGACGATCATAGCGGTAGGCGATGTGGCTGGCAGCCTCAAATGGTACCAGCGGCTCTTTGGCCAGCCAGAGACGCCTCCCAACCATGACTACTTCGGGCAAATCCTCGACTCGGATGGCACGGTCTTGCTCTGCCTTCACGAATGGGGTGCCCATGAGCATCCCTCCTTGTTCAGCCCCAATCACGGGAAGCCTGGCAACGGCCTCCTCTTGTTTTTCCGTGTGGACGATTTCGACATGGCCTTGCCAAGGGCACGAGCTCTCGTTACTCGGCTTGAAGAGGAGCCCCAGATGAACCCGAACACAGGCACTATGGAGTTCTCGCTCCGAGATCCGGACGGGTATTACGTCACGATTAGTGCGCTCTCTGCAGCCTGACAAATCGTTGGACGCGAGCGGCGGGCATTAAAATTTCGAAATTTTTGTCCGCGCCGCCGCGTCAACTCAACCGTGGGGGCGCATTACTTGAATAACTCAGGGGATAAAATGAGTTCAAAAACTCCCGCCAACCCTTCGCTAAGCAGCCTGCAAAAACAGCTTCTCGGTACTTGGAGACTAGTGTCGTTTGAAGATCGTAAGGATGATAGCGAATGGATATTTCCTTACGGGAAGAATCCGAAAGGATATTTCATCTATGACGAGACGGGACACGTGGCGATCCAAATAATGAGGACACCCCCGCCTTCAAAGTTTGCTTCGGGAGATGATGCTAAGCGCACAGCCGAAGAGGCGAAGGCGGTCTATGACGGATATGTTGCTTACTTCGGTACATACACTATTGACGAGGCAAGGCATATCCTCATTCATCACGTCGAAGGCAGTTTGCATCCAAGTTTTATTGGGACAGATCAAGAGAGACCTTTCGAGCTATCGGGCGACCGTCTAATTATTGGCGACCAGAAAACTTGGCGGCGGATGTTAGAGCGAGTCAAATGAATTCGGGCGTTCGGCGACTTCATCACCATTTCTTTTGCCGCAGCATGACTCAATGATCTTCAGCGAAGGCCAAGCGTGTTCTCGCGGCCAATGTTCTTCCCTTCACCTCGAAGGCTGCTCGCGCGGCCGCACCTGAAGCGCAGCGTTCGACCTTCGATCCCCCCAGCCAGGTTGCAACCGTCCGAACGATATTGCAGTGCCTTGAATCTGAAAACTGAATTCGCAAGGTAAATCCTCGGAATGTTCCTTGCACGGCAAACGTCGCATGAAACGAAAACGCTTCAGTTCTTTGTACGTTATACCGACGCTGCTCATAATCTCTCATCTCGCGCCTGCGCTTGCGCAGCAGGTGAGTGCACCTGAAGTTCGCAAACTACTCGCCAAGTCTCGCAGCCACGATCGCAAGATCTCGAATGACGCAAAAGAGGCTTTATCGAAACTCGACGCGAAATCTCTTCCTGCCCTAGTTTCGATTCTTAAGAAAGGAACACCTTGCGAACAGGTCGCAGTTGCCGAACTCATTATTGACCTCGACGCAAAAAGCCCGGACATCGTTTCGGTAATGACCGAAGTCACGCGTGGCGCGTCGCTTCGGACGTTGCTCCACCCACAAGAGGAAATGATGTGTCGACGCGCTGCGGCTTATGTACTTGCGCGTTCCGCCGACGGCATTCCAGTCCTGACGCGACTATTGAGAGAGGGCGATTTGTGGGAAAGGCAAACCGCTATCTTTGCTCTTGATGACCTCACCGAGACGTCGAATTATCCCGACGGCAGTCTCCCCGCGATGAAGGAGCTGATTCCTGAAATCGCGAAAGCTACCAAGGCAAAAGATCGGATCCTGAGTGAAATGGCCAATGAAGTCTTGGGTCAAGTAGCACGTGGGTCAAACGCGGAACTAAGCGCGCTCGCGAAGAAATACACAACGGGACGCCCTTGATCTCTTCGGTCGAAGGTCGAACAAATCGTTGGACGCCAGCGACGGCGACATCTTTCGCACCACCCACCCGCTACCGCAGGTGGTACTGACCGCGCCGCCGCGTCCACTCAATCCTGATGCGCTTGCCCTTGCTGGGAAGTCACCGTTTGAACTTAGCAGCACTCGGTATCGTACTGGCCTCCGGAGGTGAAAGAGGATGTATTGCTCAACTTGCGGCGTGGCTGTGACGCAGGGCTTAACCTACTGTAACTACTGTGGCGCAAAGTTGACTGGGGAGAAAAGCGATAACGCCATCAAATCATCAGAAGTGAGACCTGAATCCCTCCTATGGGGCATGGTGGCGGTCTTGGTCTTTGGCTTTGTAGCCATCGTGTTCCTCATGATGGCGATGAAAATGGTCGGCTTAAATGTGGGGCAGATTCTCGCTTTCACGATATTGAGCTTCCTAATAATGCTGCTGGTCGAAGGCATGTTTATTTGGCAGTTATTGCTTCGCAAGCGTGGCGCTAAAGAAACAGGCGATGCTGCGCTATCAAAGGGGCACGCGACGAAAGAGCTTGATGTGGCACAGGCGCGAATGCTTCCAGAGCCTATGCCGAGCGTGACCGAGCATACGACTCGCGCATTTGATCCAATCTACAGCGAGCGAAAATCAAAATGAAGAATCGCCGTTTAAACTACGCCGCGCATAACACCTCATTGAACCGGAGCGCGGATTGAATCGCTTTCATCATCTTTCGCTGCGATCATAATTGAATGCTGTATGCCGCGCCCGGTTAATTCGGGCGCTATACATCGCTGTCTGATGCCTAAAATTGAACCATTCTCATTCGACACAGTTACGGAGCGAAACCTCTTCATGATGGAACTCGCTTCACCAGGGGAATTGCTGTCCAACATCGGTCTGAACTCCAAATACTTCGGCACGTTCGTCGCTTGGGATGCGCGCAGTGTTCCGGCAGACGACGTTGCGTCGTTTCTCGAACCTTTAATCGATGCTGGCAGTGCGTACTTCGTCTGCTGGGGACCTGATTGCGAACGTGTTCACGACATCGCTGATGAATGTGCCCTGCAACGACATGCTGTCATCATGACTACTTGGCACGATGACGACACGCTCGACGACGCACTCTGGTACTTCTTGAACAACATGTTTCCCGATCCCGCCTTCGAGGATGATTTTCATTCTTCATTGGCGATTACGATCGGATCGCCGTCATGGGCTTCTGCGGTGCGCACGGCGCTACTAGACCCTCGTGGATTCTCAGCTCGCATTTTGGCAACGAGAGACACATAACAAATCCTTGGAATCCTGGGTACGCAAGGTTTCTTTGAATGACGAGCGTTCTCGAAGTTAAGCAAAAGCCTAGCGATCGAGCCACCTAACAAGGGCATGGAGCCGTCGGCGGAAAACGCCGCGGCTCATGCCCAGGCCGTTATGCCTCGGAGGAACGCAATTGGAACTTATTGCCATAACAGAGAACGGGGACTTGGCTAAGCCAGTACCAGCTGTGCCTACGATAGCGGCCGGAATCGTAGCGGCTACGACGCAGTTGTATCGCGCGGTCGGGTATGAACCGCCTTGGATTGGCTATCTCGTTATTGAAGACGGCATCTGCGTCGGCACGTGTGGCTTCAAGTCTCCGCCGGAGCACAACCGGGTGGAGATTGCGTACTTCACATTTCCTGAATACGAATCTCGTGGGGTAGCAACGAGGATGGCGTCTGAACTCGTGCGCCTGGCCTGGGACAAGATGCCTACCGTGAAAGTGGCAGCGCAAACTTTGCCTGAAGAGAATGCGTCAACATCGGTCTTGAAGAAGCTGAGGTTTCGCTTCGTGGGTACGGTCGAACATCCGGAGGATGGGCCGGTGTGGGAGTGGCAGTTGAGTGATACTGCCGAGGCATAACAACCATTGAACCGGAGCGCGTGCCTCTTAATCAGGCAGTAAGATCGATACTTGAATGCTGATCGCAATAACGCGCTAACCTGATCTTTCCTTTCTCACGTACGGAGCAAAGATGGACACCGCAATCCGCTTCCTGACCTCGAACTACACGCTGACACTGTTCATGCTCGGGCTTGTCGCCTCCGCGATTTCGCTGCTCCGAAAGCCTCGTCCGTACGCAGCCGCCACGGTCGCCGAAGCGCTGTTCTCGTACTTCCTTCTGTTCTCGATCGCGATTTCCTTCTTCTTAGGTTTCGTCGGACACGTCTTCTTCACGGAAACGGTAGCGCGCTTTATTGGCTGGGAAAGCAGCCCGTTTCAAAAGGAACTCGGCTTTGCTTGCCTGGGCTTCGCGATCGTCGGGCTACTAGCGTTTCGAGGCAGCTTCGACATGCGCACCGCCGCCGTCATCAGCCCCATGATCTTTCTGCTTGGTGCGGCAGGCGGCCACATTGTCCAGATACTTAGAACGCAGAACTTCGCGCCCGGAAACGCCGGTGTAATTCTCTACACGGACATCCTGCTTCCCCTGTTCGCCTTCATACTCCTTTGGCTCCAGCATAGATATGAACGTTGAGCGCCGTGTCGCGCAGCCTTGATTGAGATCACGCTCCACCCGACATTTCGTCTCCAATTTGTCCAGAGCAATGACCGAATGAGATTTCAAAGTCAACCACTAATCCTTAGTGTCTTGGCCTTTATTCTCTCGATGTCCATGCAGGTCAATGCGCATCAGGCTAAACGGAAAAGGCCTGCCCAAAATCCTTCCCGGCCCGCGCCAACGGTTCGCTTTGTCTCCGGCAACAGTTCCCTCCAAATTCCATTCGAGTCATCCAGCAATCTTATCCTGCTGCAAGTGAGAGTGAATGACTCTGCGCCTTTGTGGTTCATCTTTGATACCGGTGCTGATAGCACAGTCATTGATTCTCAATTGGCAAAAGTTTTGCGCCTGAAGCCTCGTGGCAAAGAGGTCAGCACAGGCTCGGCAGGAACTGCGACAGCTCTCATTTTCAAAGGTGTCTCTATAAGGCTTCCGAACGTCGAAGCCTTGAACCTGAAAATTGCTGCTCTTCCGATTGAATTTCTCTCGTCTCATCTCGGACGAAAAATTAGCGGCGTGATCGGCAACGATATTCTCAAAGAGCTGGTCGTCGAAATTGATTATGCATCTCAACTCATCAATCTTTATGAACCCAGGAGTTATCAATATTCAGGTTCAGGCGAGGTTACTCCAATTACGATGGACGACAATTTACCATTCGTTCGTGCGCTTATCGCGCTCGAAGGGCGTCCACCCATCGAAGG
>JBKPAL010000250.1:0-4654 GCA_046726395.1 Acidobacteriota bacterium | reverse complement strand
AGTACCGGATTGATTGATGAGAAGTGATCCGCTGTCCTGGAAAAGGGACCTGATTCCGGAATGTGAGAATTTGGTTCGCGGCTTGGCCCCTGTCGTTCCGGAAAGGCTTCTGCCTTTCCGTTGCGAGTGCTTCGTTTTGTTTGAGGCTAGCCTCAAGGGGCGGCAGAGCCGCCTAAATTAAGAAGCCTGGAACGGAAAGGCTAAGCCTTTCCGCAAGGAGGGCGGCAAGCCGCAATGCATAACATCAAGCCGCAGTCCTCTAAACCATCAACTCCCAATCCTCTTAATATAATGAATGACCGACCTTCCCATCGTTGGCTACTGTTCGTTTCTTTCCTACTTGTTATTTCCTTACTCGCTGACGGCGTTGCTCAGCCTTCAGCGCGCGATGTGTCGCGTGAGTCGGCAAGGTCCACGCCCGATTGGGTGCGCGATGGCGTCGTCTATGAAATTTATCCCCGACAGTTTTCTGCTTCCGGCGACTTCAACGGTGTTACGAATCAGCTTGATCGCTTAAAAGAGCTCGGCGTGACTGTTCTCTGGTTGATGCCGATTCACCCCATCGGTCAGGAAAAGAAGAAAGGAACGATCGGCAGCCCCTATGCTGTCCGTGACTACTATGCGATCAATCCGGATTACGGGACCAAGGCTGATCTCCAACGGCTCATATCCGAAGCACACCGCCGCGGCCTCAAAGTCATCATCGACATCGTTGCTAATCACACATCGTGGGACAGCGTTCTAATGAAGCATCCCGAGTTTTATAAGCGCGATGCTAAGGGCAACATCACCTATCCTCATGACTGGTTCGATATCGCAGCGCTCAATTACAGCAACCAGGAGTTGCGTCGTTACATGACAGACATGCTGAAGTATTGGGTGCGTGAATTTGATCTCGACGGGTTTCGTTGCGATGTGGCTGCTGAAGTGCCTACTGATTTTTGGGAGAATGCGCGAGCCGAGCTGGACCAGGTCAAGCCTGACATCTTCATGCTAGCGGAAGCACATAAAGCAGAGTTAATGGTCAAAGCTTTCGATACGGATTACTCGTGGCCACTCCACAGTGCTTTGACCGATGTGATTCAGGGGCGAAGTGCTGCTTCACAGATACGTTCGGCGTGGGAAGCTGAGGCGCGCGAATGGCCACGCGGTTCAGTTCATCTGCGCTTCTCTGACAATCACGATGAGCGTAGGGCGATTGCACGATTCGGCGAGCCGGCGGCCCTGGCTGCATCTGCATTGATGTTCACTATTGATGGAGTCCCATTGCTATACAACGGCATGGAAGTAGGAGATACGACGGAGTCGGGTGCGCCTGCGTTATTTGAGAAGTTGCCGATCTTCTGGGCCATCGCAGAAAGACGACCAGAGTTTCCCGGCTTCTATAAACAAGTCATGACACTGCGCCGCGACAGCACGGCTCTTAGACGCGGCAAGATCAAATGGTTGCCCAACTCTGATGAAGCACGAGTTGTGACGTTCATGCGCAGTTCACCAGATGAAGACGTGCTGGTAGCGATCAATTTTTCCAGTCACCCATTTACTGGCACCGTCAAGAAAGATCGATCAAGTGAATTCACCGAAGTTGGACCAAGCATCGTACGTCCATTGCCTCCCGACGCACCACCATCACCGCGGACCGTGCAGAGGCAAATCGCTTCTTTACCGGCACTGTCGCTCGATGCTTGGGGCTATCGTATTTTTCGACGAGAGATTAAGTGAAAAGACCTCCTTACGGGCCAACACGGCACGAATGGAAGACGACGCCACTGATAAACACGGATATCACGGATCTGAAAAAGGAAAAGACCAGATAGCGGCACGAGTCTGTTAGTTGTTCAGATCTGTTGGATCTGTGTTTATCTGTGGCCTCGGCTTCTTTTCGTGAAGTTTAGTGTTATTTCGTGGATCGTATCTGAGGTCGCAGAAAATGAATCACACGGCCAAGCTTTGTGAAGGAGGGTTAGATGCGCACATTTGCGAAGGCATCCATTCTGTTTCTATTTGTCGTACTCATCTTCGCAGTCACATCAACATCAACAACGTCACAGTCGCAGGCAGATGTTGAAAAACGCATCAATGCCTTACTCGCGCAGATGACGCTTGAAGAAAAGCTCGGACAGCTGCAGCAACTCGACGGTGAGGCGG
Organism: Acidobacteriota bacterium; assembly: GCA_046726395.1. Lineage (GTDB taxonomy): Bacteria > Acidobacteriota > Blastocatellia > Pyrinomonadales > Pyrinomonadaceae > PSRF01. The sequence continues at coordinate 2,506 of JBKPAL010000250.1, read as the reverse complement.
ATGGAAAGTATCGCCCTGAACACCTGGATCTGGTTCGCAAAGGTTTGCTTGGTTCGACATTGAATGTGCGTGGCGCAAAACGTACGAACGAATTACAACGGGTTGCCGTCGAAGAATCGCGACTGAAGATTCCGTTGATCTTGGGGTTCGATGTGATCCACGGTTACCGCACCATCTTTCCCGTACCGTTAGGCGAGGCAAGCAGTTGGGATCCAGTCTCCGTGGAACGCGCAGCAAGTGTCGCAGCAGCCGAGTCGAGGGCGAGTGGTGTGCACTGGACCTTCGCACCAATGGTCGACATTGCTCGAGACGCGCGTTGGGGAAGGATCGTGGAAGGTTCAGGTGAGGATCCTTTCCTTGGATCAGTCATGGCCCGGGCCCGCGTGCGCGGTTTTCAAGGGCGCGATTACAGCGCGCCGGACCGCGTTGTTGCCTGTGCTAAACATTGGGTCGCATATGGAGCTGCAGAGGCGGGCCGCGATTACAACACGACCGATATGTCGGAACGGACGCTTCGTGAGGTGTATCTCCCGCCTTTTAAAGCGGCAGTTGATTCAGGTGTCGGCACATTCATGAGTGCGTTCAATGATCTAAACGGCGTGCCTGCTACTGGCAATCCCTTTACCCTCACAACTGTGCTGCGAGGTGAATGGAAGTTTGATGGTTTTGTAGTTAGTGACTACACCGCGGTGCAAGAGCTGATGAACCATCGCCTCGCAGCAACGGAAGCTGAGGCCGCTCAGTACGCACTTAACGCTGGTACTGACATGGAGATGGTCAGTCGACTTTATGGTAAGTACGGTCCTCAGCTACTTCGAGAAGGGAAGGTCAAACAGGAAACGATTGATGAGGCAGTGCGTCGCATTTTGCGGATCAAGTTTCGGCTGGGATTGTTTGACAAGCCTTATGCAGATGAAGCGCGCGAGCGTGAGGTTATCCTGAGCGCAGGAAACGTAGCTGCCGCGCGCGAAGTCGCAGCTCGCTCGCTGGTCCTGTTAAAGAATGAGCGTGACACCTTACCAATTAGTAAAACTGTCAAATCGATCGCTGTGATAGGTCCGCTCGCAGATGACCCGAAAGCTATGCTTGGTTCATGGGCCGGCGATGGGCGGCCGGTAGATACCGTGACGTTACTCGGCGGAATCAAACAAAAATTGCCGCAGGCGAAAGTGATTCATGCGAAAGGAGTCGCGATTGAAGGACGCGGTGTAACGGGCAACTATGACGCGCCGCCAGTGACTGCGACGAACGCCGGTGGAACAAACGTCGCTTCGGCAGCAAACATTGAAGTGATGCGTAACGCGACGACTCCGACTGGACCAAATTCTATTCAAGAAGCGGTGACGGCTGCTCGTGAGGCTGAAGCCGTGGTGATAGCACTGGGTGAAACTGCTGAAATGAGTGGCGAAGCTGCATCACGCACATCACTCGATCTTCCCGGAAAACAGATGGAACTGATCCAGGCAATTCATGCGTTGGGGAAGCCTTACGTGATCGTCTTGATGAACGGACGCCCGCTGACGATCAACTGGTTGTCGGAAAATTCGCCCGCAATTCTGGAAACATGGTTTGCGGGCACTCAGGCTGGTCCTGCGATCGCTGACGTACTTTTTGGAGAAGTGAATCCGGGAGGAAAACTGCCGGTGACTTTTCCACGCACGGTTGGTCAGGTGCCGATCTATTACAACCATAAGTCGACTGGCCGACCGCCTACGGATCAGAAATACACTTCCAAATATCTCGATGTGCCGGTTACGCCGCTTTACCCGTTTGGCCATGGACTGAGCTATACGCAGTTCAAGTTCTCAAACTTGCAGGTAAGCGCAAAAACGGTTCCGATCGATGGCCGGCTTACTGTGAGTGTTGACGTCGAGAACACGGGAAAGCGTGCGGGTGATGAGGTCGCGCAATTTTATATTCGAGATCAGGCGTCGACTGTTACTCGACCAGTACTTGAATTGAAAGGATTTGAGCGGATCTCGCTCCAGCCCGGTGAGAAGCGGCGCGTACAAGTGACCTTAACTCCGGAGCTGTTGGGTTTTTACAATCGCGAGATGAAGTTTGTGGTCGAACCCGGTGAGTTCAAAGTATTCGTAGGTCCCAATTCAGTGGAGCTACTTGAGTCGAGTTTCGAAGTGAGGCGCTAACCTTTGGAGTGCGGCGTTTCGGTGCTTTTCGGAATCCCACCTTTTTCATAGCGCCGGGAATCTCCTCGTTGCGCATGAACCAGCGCCAGACGTTTCCAGTCCGCAAGTTCTCCGCACTCAACAACGTTATCCCAACATCAATGCCTATCACATCAGGATTCACCCACCCGTTATTCGGATTGAAAGCGTCGACAAATCCGTAATGGTCGTAAATCCGCTCGCCCCAGCGCTCGTACATTGTCTTGAGCGCCTGAATCGTAATCTCCGGAGTAAACATCAACGATCCGCCCGGCGCACAAGGCACTACCGTCCCATCGATATCGGGAGTTGGCGGTGGTCCCCCCCAGGCACGATAGCCT
>JBKPAL010000249.1:0-35950 GCA_046726395.1 Acidobacteriota bacterium | reverse complement strand
ATCTCCGCGGATGTCGTTTCTATAGCCTCACTGCTCAGCAGAAGCTGTCTTTTCGGCTCGCGAATCTGTTACCCACGCGACATTACGCACGAAAAAATCTCGGTTACCTGATAGCGCTGAATGAGGGGGCAACAACGATTGTTGAGACTGATGACGACAATTTTCCCACAGGAGATTTTTGGGGGACTCGGATGCGCCGCCAATCCGTTCCTACTGTGAAGGGCACGGGATGGCTAAACGTATATCGTTACTTCACTGACGCGAATATCTGGCCGCGCGGAATACCATTAGATCAAATCCGCACTCCTGCCTCTGAGTGGTCCACTCTTCAACTACAAGACGTGGATTGTCCGATTCAACACGGACTGGCTGATGAGAATCCTGACGTAGATGCGATCTATCGCTTTGTACTGCCGCTGCCGCAAACATTCCGAAGCGATCGTCGTGTCGCACTAAGCGCGGGTTCGTGGTGTCCTTTTAATAGCCAGAACACGGCGTGGTGGCGTGATGCTTTTCCTTTGCTGTACCTACCGTCCTACTGCTCGTTTCGCATGACCGACATTTGGCGCAGCTTCGTAGCCCAACGCATTGCATGGACCAACAACTGGGCTGTTCTGTTTCACTCGCCAAGCGTAACGCAAGAGCGTAACGAACACGACCTGCTACGTGATTTCAGAGACGAGGTTCCCGGCTACCTAAACAACGCAAGGTTTTGTGCGGCGCTCGATGAGCTCGAGCTTAAGCCCGGAACTAAATATCTGGGTGAAAATCTCCGGCACTGTTATCAACGGCTAGTTGCTTTGGGACTGTTTGATGAGCGTGAGCTGAAGCTAGTCGATGCGTGGCTTGAAGACCTCAAAACTGCGGGTCTCAGCTGAAGAAGTGTTGCTAGTCTTTGCGAACACTCCATGTCTCACGATGTAGCCGCCGCTCAACATCAACAGTAACAGCAACGTTATTACACCAATCAAGGCGCCGTTTCGTGCCGCTGGTGCCTTGTACCGCATCTCTACTTGATGCGTTCCGGCGGGCACTTCAACACTACGTAGAATAAAGTCGGTCGTATGTATCGACTTCTCTACCCCGTCTACGGTGGCCACCCATCCGGGAAAATTGACTTCACTAACAACTAGCAGAGCCGGTGACTCCGATTGAGTTTGAATCAGCAAGCGATTCGGTTCATGCACAACGAGATGAGCGGAGGCGTTCCCAATAGGACCACCGGGCAAATGCGGCAAATCCTTCGGAGAGACTTCCCACAACGCTGTCCGCCGCGGATCGAAAGGCTTGTCGCTCTCTCCGCGAATGCGGCGTAACGCTTCTTCCCCCTCAACAGCTTCTGCCTCTGCGACTAGCCAAACAGGTGGCAACCACCGCTTGTTCCTGATGATCTCAACTCCGTCTTTTTCATAAACTGATTCAAAACGTTCAAGGTCGTAGTGAGGTAAGGTCAGCGACCGCTTCGTTTTTGAATCGTAAAGCGTCATCTTCCAAACAGCGAACACTGCGCGTTTAGACACATTTGAGAGCTCGATACGATCCACACGTGTACGTTCATTAACTTTGACCCTGGTCCAATAGCGCAGAAATGGAAAACTATTCTCTTTGTCTCCTGAAGCACTATCGAAAACGGGTGCTAGTTGGTGCCGTATGCTCCCCTTTACGTCCGCTCGCTCGTGGGCCCATTCGGCCGCATCGACTCCCGCTAACAGATCATGCTCCAGGACGCGACCATCGGAGGTGAACAAGCGAATTTTCGCGACGGTGGCGCCTTGCGGCTCATCCTTTGAATCCGCCATCGATGTGACCATCGCAACAGTGTCACAATCTGCGACCACACCCTTCAGTTCCGTGGTCTCTCCAGGCTGCAAATTGATGGTGACATCAACTCCGAACCGAATCCCATCTCTTTCCAATAGCCGAGTAGGTTCAGTCAGAAGATCTGCATAGCTGACGATGTATTCGGTGTTTAGGATATCCAACACGTTAGACTGCGGTTCAAACAGATGGATATTGGGCTTATAACCTGGGCGCGGATTTGATGAATCCATCCAAACCCCGCCAAGTGCACGGCTGTAACGCTCAAGAATCAGTGGCTCGTAACCGCCCACATTGCGGAAGCCATAAAGCGCCGAAAGGTTTCCCGCATCGAGCCGAGGATGACGTTCGTACTCCTCGGTCCATAAAACCGTCCGCGTATAGATGCGATTCTCGCGAGAACTATTCTTCAGTAGCCATTCGGTGGTAGCAGACGGAGTAGTAAAACGTTCGGCAATTTTAAGTGCAGGCCACCACCAACGAGCGGCCATTATGGACGGTTCAGCAAAACAACTAAGAACGATAGCGCAGGCAAGTAATGGAGCACGCCAGGTCTTAGAAGCGATTTTCCATGCGCGCCACACCACCGCCACAATCAACAAAGAGAATGCGAGCTTCCAGCTGAGATAACGAAACCAGGGGTAATTAGGATAATGATTCGATTCATCCCAAAGTGGTGGCGTCCGAGCAAAATCTACTCGCAAAAGGACCAGGACGAGCAATGTGAGCAGGAGGAGAGCTACAACCAGAATTATCCTGGCATTGTCAGACTTTCCGATGGAACGCTGAGCAGAAGTGAAGAGAGATTCGGCTGCGTCCCAACCATATGCTGACAAGATCGCGATCGCGAACGTCCATTCAAAAGCGTGTCGAGCGGGAGCACGAAAGCTGTTGAAGACTGGAACATGGTAAAGAAGCCAATGAACGGGTGTGCTTGTGCCCAGCATCAAGATCCACGCGATGATCGCAACGGCGGCCCAGAAAAATACTCGAGGGTCTCGGTCAGGGTTTCTTACTGCAACGACTACCGCAAAGGCTGCCAAAACGATTACGAGAATGGGGACGCATGGTGTTGCGTTGTTTATGTAATGTAATGGACAGAAGAAGGCCTGCCAGAACCCGGTAAAGCTGTAAGCCCCTATTGAATAGAGCTCATAACTCAGAACACTGCGAATACTGCGGCGTTGAGCACGAAACGTTTCAAGTATCTGAAACGCTGCCAGGCCAGCTGACATTGCTATCGCCACACAGGACACGAACAGTGGTCGCCAGCGTTGCCAGCTGGGCTTAACTGAGTAAGAACTCAGCGAGAGGAATGCACCATAACCAACTGCAATGAGTCCGGCGTATAAAAAGCCCTGGCCCACTCCCGAGAGAACCGACATTGTGTAGGCTGCAGTCGCTCCAATTAGACACGGAATAAACCGACGAGTCCGCGCTCGATCAATTGCAATCAGCATCAACGGAAGCCACATCACGGCGTTGGGTAAGAGGCCGTTGTTTGCGACTGCGCTCACCATCAATCCGCCGTAACTAAACGTTAAGCCAGCCATGATCGAAGCCAAGCGACTTCTGCCAATTTCTCGCGCGTAGAAGTAAATGAAAGTCGGGGCCAGAAGGTAAGGAGAAATGGTGTAGATCTGCTCCGCCCAGTGTGCGGGAAGAATGAGATAACCCCACGTCAATGGATAGCCAAAAGCGTTCTGCGCCATCGAAAGGATCGGGTACCCCGACATCATGACCGAAGTCCAGAGTGGCAATCGGCCCTGGCGCAATTCGGACCACATAGCCGATCTCATTGGATACAGCTCAACGAAAGCGTCGTTGATGATGAAGAACTTTCCTGAGAAGAAAACGGGATAGAAGAAGAGAATAAAAAAGACGAGGATCACTGACAGTGCAAGAAAATCATCGCGCGATCGCCAACGCGCCCATCGCTCTTGTTGACCGGCGCTAGTCGTTGCTTTTGTGCGGAGTTCAGTGAGTTGTTTCAATCGCTTCGGCTGAAGATCACCTGGCGCTCTGTTCAACTTCAGATTGAAATTGCATCCAGAACACAGCAATTCCAAGTTGACGCGGATCAGGGTTGTCGATATTCAGAGATGCTGGCGAAATGGCGTCGGGAAGACGAAAGGTCAAAACGTTTTTCTCTCTCAACCAACTCGCCGGCAAAACGAAATCATATTCATCCGGTCGATTTTCGCGGAGTCGCAAAGTCGTCACAAGCTGGCCATTCAGACCTACTAAGACTCGCTGTTCGTCGTGCTTGCCCAACGCCAGAAATGGTCCCAATTTTGTGCGTAAGGTGATCGTACTGGGGTGGTCCACCTTAAATACGATGCCTGCTTCCGTACCTTCGGTCCATCGCAACTGTTCTTCTCGATTGCTCCAGCCGTACCAGACTAGCTTGTCTGACTCTTCACTCGCGAAGTCAATGGGTCTGTTTCCGACCGGATAAGCTTCAGGAAGTGGCGTAGGAACGAGTCCGGCCAGGAATTGCGGTTCGCGCCAATCCCAAACCCGTTCCGGAAACCTGTCGACGTCGCGGGGCTTGACGTTCCATAGCCAGGTCGGATGTGACAGCGCGCCACGCGCATTCACAAATACACTGAACAGCAGCAACACAGCCCCAGCAGTTAATTGAGCCTTCCACGCGATCCGATTGGCAACTTCTTTATTAGCTTCATGCGCCTGAAGCATCGCCTTCACTGCCATAATGGCAAGAAGAACGACCCACGGCACCAACCCCGCCGAGAAGCGCGCACCAAAACTATGGCCGCCCCACCAATGTCCAAATCCCGAGATCGCGACCAAGTGGCCCAAGATTGCTAAAAAAGAAAGCACGACCAAGCGCGGATGGGATATTTGCTTCCCATATCGGAATAACAAATAGATCACGAACATAAAAATGGGCACATAGACAAGAAAACCCCTGCCAGGACTGAGAAGATTTCCCGCGAATGCCGTCCAAAATATATCGAAGTTCAATCGGCTTGCCTGGTAATAACTTGGTAGCGCTCGACCATGGTAATGCCTAGAGAACGCGATGAAGGCGATAAGCCACGCCGCTCCGGTCAAGGCATACTTCAGGAAAATATCTCGATGAAAAAGGAGAACATACACAGTCACTGCCGCTATGTGCACTGCATAAGTGGGCCGCACGAAAAATAGCCATGACAGCAGCGTCGCAAACAAGAACGGATTTAGTTTTCGACCTGCCAGTTCCCTCCCCATTAACATCCATAGGGCCAATGCCAGTAACACGATGCCCCATGTGTCAGACCACATACCTCGCGACGTCGTACTCCAAACCTGAGTACCTAACGAAGCTCCGAGGGCGATCAGCGTGCTCCAACCTAGCGAAAGGTCGGCGCTGCGCGCCATCATAAAAAAAATGGCAGCGGTCAGAGACATAAGTAACGCCGCAAGTGAGTATTGAATTCTTCCCTCTCCGTCAACGTCGTAAGTGCCGTCAGGTTTGATTGACGAGATTCCAAATAAGCGCATCACACCTACGTAGGGAATCGACAAGATCGAACTGCCGGGTGGCAAGTGATAGAGCAGGTTTCCATTTGCGAGTTCGAGTTGGTATACGAGGCCGTTGCTAATGTAGTAACCACGGTTCCTCGGTTTTTCGCGCGGAAAAGCGTATTGATTCAAGCTGTATGTTCCGTATTCGAGAACACTTTGGCTTGCTACCATGGAATAACTGGAATCAGTGAGTTGATGAACTTTGGAAACCGAGAAAATGGACCAGGTAGTTAAGAAGAGCACAAGAACGAACCATGTTTGGCGAGAAAGCGATTGTTGGGCTCTGGTCTTAGACATTAAAGTAGAATGAGTTAGATAAAACACGGATGACGCGGTCAGTACCATCACGCGGTAGCGGATGGATCAACAACACCAGATTGCGTGTAGCTGATCGATCCATCCGCTATCGCGCGATGGTACTGACCACGTCATTCGTGTTTATCTGTGGCGAAAACCTCCAGCGGTACTCTCACTACTTGCGAGCCGTTCAGCGAAAACCAACAGACATCGTTACTGACCATATCGAACTCCAGTATGTAATTGCCCTCAGGCAGCGAAGGTATGCTCACCTCTACTTCCACTGTCTCTGACGGAAGAATTGGCCGTCCTTCAGCTGGCGTGAGTGCTTCCCAGTGAAAGCTATGGCGAAAGAGTTTGCCAGCGGTGTCGTAAACGTGCACGCCCAACATTACCGCGCCAAGCCCAGCAGAGCGCGGTAACCATATCGATGGACTAATGTTCTTGACAAAGGCTCGGGTCACGATCGCTGCCTCGGCCTTTGCCACCAGCGTTTCTTCCGCAATTCGAATCTCCGCCTTCAGTCCGGAACGAAAGCGACTATCTGAATTTGTCGTCTGTCCTTTGTAGAGAAAGAAATTTCTCTGGTTCTGAAGAAAGTCACGTGTGACTTGCAAGTAGTTCGCAGGCGCGTCTAACCCCTCAAGGAAAGCGTGGAAATCATTCGGCGACATGTGAACCGGAGGAACGTTGAAAACTGCCAGTTTCATATCGGTGAATCCCGCTCGTTGTGCACTCCTCCAAATCTCGTCGATGTTCACGTCGTTCTCGATCACTCTGAACGTCCTCATCTCATATTGTGATTGAGGCGATTGTGAGTGGTTTGGACCAGGCTCGGCAAAACCAGCGATACCACCAATCTTCAGAACTCGACTCATCTCGCGCAATACTTGATCTGGATTGGGCACATGGTGAAAGGCATCAAGACAGATAATTCGATCGACGCTGCCGTTGGGTAGATCGATCTCCGAACCATTGAAGTTAAGAAAGCGCGCGGCTGGTTTGTTCCCAAATACTGGATGCCGCTCATAAAGCTCCCGACCAATGCTCAAGGCGGACGGTGATACATCAAGGGCGATTACTTCGACACCTAACTGCGTCAGAAACCTCGCGGCCCAGCAGGTTCCCGCACCAAACTCGAGCACGGTCAATCCGGGACAAAGGGCAACGCCTTGGAGGATGACTGCAAAATTGATCAGCAGCTGGGGCGTTTCGTCGATCGAGCCAAAAGGTTTGGCGAGGTGATAGTCCTTCGTTGTGAGACCGGCGAAATACTGTTCCGCGAGTTGGTTCAACTCATCGAGAGAACGTTCCGCCATTAGCTGACGAACATCGATGAAGTCGCTGTCTTCTGCGTGCCGGTTCTCTTCAGACATTTTAGAAATTGAGGTCTAGTGTTATCTAGAGACGCTTTTACAGAACCGGAGCGGTAGCAACCGGATGCAGCACCCAGCGTATCTGGATCTTGTTCAATTCACTGGTTACTTGAGTGTAGCATCCGGTCGCTACCGCTCCCGGTTCTGTATTGTAATATGAAGCCAGTCTTATCATGAGTAATGAACGTAACCAAGAGAGCGCAGCTCCGACACGGCGTGATCGCGGACGCCTGCCGAAGCTAGAGAACCGCGACTTTAAGCGCGGAGCAGTGGAGTATCCGCATCGTCTCGATCCGAACGACCATCATCATCTCTACACGAAACCGTTCTACAACCTGGCCAACAAAATCTCTCGCTGGTGCGGCGAAGGTCTGGATGAAGACACGCAGAGGCACTTCTGCGATTTCGCTAACATTGCGTATACCCTCGCGCTTCCGGCGGGTTCACGCATTCTGGACGTTGGCTGTGGCTCAGGATGGCTTTGCGAGTACTTTGCTCGTCTCGGTTATCGGATGACCGGTCTGGACATTAGCCCAGAACTGATTCGTTTGGCCAATGAGCGTTTAAGCAGCTTGCCCTACGGAGTAGATCAACGAACGAAACCAAGCTACAGATTTCTCGTTCACGATATCGAAGCCGCACCATTGGCCGAAACCTTCGACGCGGTTATCTGCTATGACGCGCTGCATCACTTCGAAGACGAAAACGCGGTCCTTAGAAATATTGGTGAGATGCTGGAATTGGGCGGCCAGCTATTTATAGCGGAGGGCGAAAGACCGCCGGAAGGCTCAGAAAGCGAAGCTGAACTTCGAGAAGTGATGGAGCAGTATGAAACTCTGGAGTCGCCTTTTACCCGAGGCTACTTATTTGAGCTGTTGATTCAGCATGGGTTTGCGGTGGTGGGCGACTACACAGCTGTGATTGGTCTCGTCGATCGAGAGAACGTCCAAGGTCAAAGGCTCGCCTTCCTTGAAACGCCAACCTTCAATTATCTGCTGTGTAAGAAATCAGGCTCGTCACCTGCTCTTGATTCCAAGACCCCGGGCATTCTGAAAGCCCAGCTCGAATTGCGAAACGACTTTTCGCGCACGGTTTCACCAGGAGCGCGAATCGAATTCGAAGTCGCGGTGACGAACACCGGAGACACTATTTGGCTTGTCAGTCGTGCGCCATTGAAGGGACGAGTACGAGTTGGCCTCAAAGTTCTCAATGAACGAAACGAGACAATCGATGAAGTTCACGGTTCACCACGTCTACAACGCCCAATGAGTCCTGGCGAAACGTGTCTGTTGAGAATAAGTTGCGCAGCACCTGGTGAGGTTGGTTATTACAAGATAAAAATCGATTTGGTAAATCAGGATATTTGCTGGTTTGAACAGCACGGTTCAGAGCCTCTAGTCCTGCCTATCGTAGTCCGCGGAACGTCATGAGGCATTCTCGGACTCCGAGACTTACTGGCATTCATTTGGACTATGCGTTATCACCATTCCGAAGCGTGCTTGATATTCAGAAGAGCTGAGGAAGGTACAGATCATCCGGTTGTAGCGAACCACTTCTTGTTCATTTGAACGAGATACACTGTCCAACCACGACTTGTAATTTTCATCTGAGGGATCACGTAATAGGTAACCAAAATATTGCATCAGCACGACCGCGCCATCGTGCTCAGCCTTAGCCACTGCTGCATTTTCCGCAAGCCTCAGAATCACGGCTGCCCGCCCAGATTGAGAAGTACCAAGTGTTTCAACCAGGTTCGCGCTATCAGAAGACAAATCGACTTGCATCTTCTGCCAAAGCATCGACAGTAATGAGTCGATGAACTGCTTTGGTGTCAGCGTCAGCGGGTATCGACTGATGAACTCAGGACGCTCCACGAGTTCCTCGGACAAAGCTTGTCTACTTTCGCGGTCGTTTGGGGTGAGAGTTTCGCGATCAGCTGAGAATTCCGAGAACAAGGGGCGTCGGCCCAATGCGACGCGATAGAGTTGGTAAACAAACAAGTTCTTGTGTTGGAATTCGGCTTCTCCAAAAAATGCAGCTGCCACACTGACACGACGAGTGCGTTGACATGCGAGATCCTCTCCGCATTGCTCCAGCTGATTGGACCAATACTCGAGTCCGTCGTTGTCGGCGTCGCGGCCCAGAAAATCTCGATAATGTTGCTTTATGAAGAAGCGAGGATCGTCGGCGGCACTAGCGAAGACGGATTCAACTCCTGGATCGATCGTGATTGCACCCGGAACGTAGATGACATGACCTGAGTTTGACTGTAGACGGATCGTGTAGTCACCGAATGGAGTGTTAGGTGCGACACTCACGGCGAAGCTGATCACAGGAAATGAAGTTCCGAATGGCTCAACTTTTAAAGTCTCCTGCTGAACAGCAAAGAACGGCGAGGTTATAGTGACCCCATTGGCTGCAACTTGATCCAGTCCTTCACCACCTACCAAGAAGGTAAGTTTCTTTCCAGCTTCCGCAGAGATCGGAGTCATCGACAGTTCGCCGTTTGTGCCAACAAGGCGAGGATTCAAAAACCGGCTGGAGACTTGTTGCGAAGGTACTATTAGGTTGAGCTCTTCTGTTTCCGCTTGATCGACCTTGACCTCGTTTGTCGCAGTTTTATGTTGCTCGTTAGCTTTGCTGTCACTGCTTGTGCCACCCGTCGTCAGAGCGCCCTGCGCGGTAAAAAGCCGATAGGTATTCGGACGAAGATTCCCGAGCCGGAATTCTCCTTCCGCATTGGAAACATCGCTTGTAACCAAGCGACCGCTCTTGCTCTCTTCTGCCCAAACGTGAACACCATTTAAGGTAGCTTGTTGCGTCCCACTCAGCGACTGCTTCAAAACTCTTCCTTCGATGGAACCGACGTTTGTTTCCGAACCATAGATTCTTGTTAACTGAGCTCGGTCGTCCTCGCTCAGCGTTCTCTCCGTAAATGCTTTGCTTCCAAATAATCCGTTCAGCGCTTGGCGCTCGTGCATCGTGGATGAAGCAATTGAGGAGTGTTCCAATCCCAACAAATGTCCAATCTCGTGCGTAAACGTTGATTCAAGATCGTAGGTTCGCGGTGTGCCATCCGTGGAAAACTGCACCGGAACACCTTCAGCAGAAACTGGATGAGGATTAATGACCATGTCAGCCTCAGCGATCGCTCCAGTGTTCTGGTCATAGAAGATGCGTGTGCGGCCGGTCATTGCTCCTCCAGCAAACAGCGAATTGTTTTCCGGAGTGTCAGCAATGGTGATCAGACTTATGCCATCGCCTTTGTTGCCGGGACTGACGGACTGAACAGCCGAGTCGGTGATGACAAAGTTTATGTCGGCTACGCTGGACCAACGCTTGAGTGCTCGTCGAAGGGCTGCCGTGACATCAGTTCCGAGTTTGATGCCCGTTCCCGGACTCTTTAATGCACTGGAAAATGCGATGTTGATAGTGTGGCTGGGCCATCGTATTTGACGCGGTGCTGCGGAATCGGTGTATTCAAGATTTGATGCGTGGGCTCTCACACCAACAGGCGTCAAGGTCCCGAGGACGACGGCAAAAAGGCTCGTGATGGCAGCTAAGCGTCGCATTGGAATCGGGGAGGTTGGAACCGGTTAAGGACGCGACCATGAGATAGGTCTCGTGGGGCGCATGGTATCACGTTAACGCCACCGCTATAAGAAAAACTGGGCTGTGCTTAGGCCGCGAGAATCGGTCAAATCGACTCAACCAAGTAAGGACTAATTGCGTCCAATCACTGCATCAATGGCCGCATCAAGCGGCTCTTTCAAGATTTCCATCGCACGAGTCCAAGATTTCCATCGCACGAGTCAGTATGGCGAGCCCAAAAAAACAGTTCGTTGACAATGGGTTGGCAGCAGGCTACACTCAAAGCGTTCTTTATTGGGCATGCGGCCCCAGCCCTTCTTTGACTGCCACGGAGAGCCTCTCACCTCCGAACACCACAATTACAGCAGTCACGCCACCGCGAATTAGGAGCTAGTGATGGTTAAGCTAATTGTTTCTGTTCTTACGATTGCCTTTGCGGCGGTTGCCGCCTTGGGTCAGGCGCCAACCCTGCGAATCGTCCAGCCGGATGGACCAGATCTTCCAGCCGAGCTCTACTACGGTGATATCAGGGTCAAGCCACTTCGGCTGCGACCGGGAACCAGCACGCCGATCACGATCAACGATGCGGACTTTTTTGTCAGTCAGCATTACGTTGACTTCTTTGCACGCTTCCCAGACCAAGGCGGCCTCTCCTATTGGACAGGCGAAATCAATGGTTGCGTCAGCACGCCAGGTTGTAACGTAATCGGTCGTAAAACGGGAGCGTCGGCAGCCTTCTTTATTGAAAACGAGTTCCAAGCAACCGGCTATTTCGTCTACAAACTCTTCAAGGGAACGCTTGCGCGTCAGCCTAACTACGATGAATTTAGGACCGACCGGCGCGTAGTAAACACGGGTTCCTCCGGCAAAGGGAATCTGGCTGCGGCGTTTGTGCTGCGTTCAGAGTTCGTTCAACGGTATCCCGCAAGTACGGGGCAACAGTTTGTGCAAACACTTATCGACACAGTGCGACAGACTTCCGGAGTCGACCTGTCAGGCCGAGCGGTCGAGCTTATTACCCTGTACAACTCAGGGGGTCGTCCTGCTGTCGTCGCTGCAATAGCAGATGATCCCGCATTCAGCTCAGCTGAATACAACCGCGCGTTCGTTGCCATGCAATATTGGGGATATCTCCACCGTGACTACGATCAGGGTGGGTACAACTTCTGGTTGGATATCGTGAACAACCGCGCAACCAACAACTATCGAGCGATGGTCTGCGCTTTCATTACTTCAGCTGAGTATCAGGAACGGTTTGGTAGTCAGATTTTCTACACAAACCAGGATTGCGCGAACATCAACTAATCGCTCAGCTAACGTACGCTGATCTGGTAAGGGCTCACTTCCAATGAAGTGGGCCCTTACCGTTTTCTCTCCTTTCGTCCTCTACGCTAGCGTAGGGCCTGTTCGTACACACGTTTGGTTAGTCGAGCTGTTTTCTGCCAGCTGAATTGGGCCGAACGCTCAATCCCCTTTTTCGCCAGCTCCTGTCTTTTAGCGCGGTTGTTGTAGAGACTCCTTATACTATCCGTGAGTGCCCTCACATCAACCGGATCCACTAACAGCGCCGCTTGACCCAGCACTTCTGAGATGCTGCCAATATGGCTTGCCACAACCGGAGCACCGCAGGCCATTGCCTCCAGCGGCGGTAAACCGAACCCTTCATAACGAGATGGATAAACGAATACTGTGCAGGAGGAATAGAGTGCCCTCAGTTCGTCATCACTCAAGTAACCAGTCACAATGATTCGTTTACTGAATGCCGAGCGCTTTACATAGTCGTACAGGTCGTCAACCATCCATCCGCGCATTCCCGCCAACACCAGCTGCAAGTGCTTTGCGTTCTGCTGCGCCAATGTTTCGAAAGACTTCACCAAAGTCAGTAAATTCTTACGCGGCTCGAGGGTTCCGACATACAGCAAGAACTCCTCACCGATCCCAAGCTTTTGTCTTGGCGGTTTTGTCGCCTCATCTTCTAGCGGCTGAAAGCAGTCTCTTGCAGCCTCAGGTACAACCACAATCTTTTCGAGCGGTATACCGAGATGCTCATGGACCTCAGCACGCACAAGCTCAGTTGGAGTAATAATCAACGTCGCTGCGGCTGCCGTGGCAGGCAATGTTAGTCGTGTAGCCGCCACTTTCTTGCTTTCGTGTGTGTCTGGATGAAGCAGCTGTGACAGATCGTGGATTGTAAGAACGGTGACACACTCTGCCTTCAGAGGTAGCTTGAAATTTGTTCCGTGGAAAAGGTCGACATGGTTCTTGCGGAGAAAGCCTGGAAGCCCTGACTTCCACCACTGCCGGATGATTGGATTAATTGTGGGCCTAAGCAACTTAAGATTCTTTACATCAGTCGTGATACGCGCTGACGCATCGAAAGCTCGCGGTGTAACAACAAGCAACTCGTCTTCAGGTTGATCCGCAGCCAAATGACTGGCCAACTCAAGCGTGTAGTGCCCAATTCCCGTCAGCGGTCGGCTCAGAGGCAATCCATCTAGGGCGATCCGCATTTAGTACCTCTCTGCAGCGCGCAAATCTCATTTGCCACACTCGCAAGTGCGGTTTCCACAACTTCACCGCTGAGCCAAGCCGCAGACGCACGTGCAGCCCTTTCCGAAAGTGCAAGCTGAGCTGCTTCCGCACGAAAACGCATCGCCTTTTTTGTGAGTTGTTCAATGCAATCGACATAAGACGCAGGTGAGTGTTTTGTCTCCAACTCTTGTCGACCACGCGCGCCCATATCTGCGAACCGTTTTGGACCTTTCATGAATGCCGTTAAGTGACTCTTGATATCGGAAACTTCATTCTCGTCAGTTCGAACAAAGGCGACCGCATCCTCAGGCAAAGACGAATACCAACCGACGTTTGAAACTAAGCTGGGCAATCCGTGGGACCAGATTCGCAGCTGACTTCCTGAAGCCTCACCCATTGATGGATATCGCAAGTTGATCGCCAGATCAGAATTGGTGAGCGCCTCGTCGAGCCGATCTTCAGCGGTAAATCCGTGCAGCGTTACTTGATCATGAAGGTCAAGGGAGCTCAACTGGCTGCGCAGCTTTTTCTCATCGTCAAGAATGCTGCCGTAGATATCCAGCCTGAAACGATTCCGCTCTTCCAACTCCGCAATCGCACGGAGCACAGAATTCAAGCGACGATTGCGTCCAATGTAGCCGAAGAGGATTAAACGAATTCGGTCGTCACGCCGTTGCTCCTTACCATTTCCTTTGGTACGACTCGGAAAAGGCAACGGAGCGTAAGCAAGCGGCCAGGATTTCTTACCAGCCAGGCTTTCAAATGATTCTATGTTATGGACCACCACACCGAGTGCATTCTGTAACGCGAACTCCGTCAACGGATAACGCTCGGCCATGTAATCGATGTTCTTCGCCTCACTGTCATAGCAAATCCTCGCGTCGCGCCTACCTTCCTCACCATAGTGTTTCGTCATCACTGCCAGATAGGAATTGCGATCCCGAAACTTTACTCGAAACAACCCATCAAAAAAGTGATGCAGACGAAAATCATGTAGCACTACGGTGCCGGCGAGTTGACGTGATACTTGCCAGATGGATCCATGGAAGTCCGGATTATTGCCGATGTGGTAGAACGTCATATCTGCCCGATTCAGTTCTACCCAGGGCATTCGAGCTAGGCGATATCGTCGGACACTTGCAAACTTTTCTAATTCCCGGTCCCAACTTGGCTGATCGGTCCACAAAGTGATCTGCGCTACCTGAGAAAGGTCAGGCAGCAGCCTTCGAGTGTAGTGTGCGATATCAGTTTTCGCAGGAGCTATTGGCGAGAACCAATTGAGTTTCATGGAACCTATTTTGTTATTTCAACTGAGAAGCTTTTCTACCACGCCTTTCCAGCTGATGTTCATGTCGCAATACAGTCTGCGTCCCGACTCGCCCCAAGTCTTAGCCTGTTCGCGGTCCTGCCAAATCGTATCGAGGGCTTGCGCCAGGCTCTTTGCATTCGGAGCGGATATGAGTCCCGTCTGTTCGTGTCGCACAAACTCTAGTGGGCCACCGGAATCCGAACACGTGATTACTGGCTTGTTTGCGAGCATCGCTTCTAACGTCACGTACCCGTAGTCTTCGTCGATCGGCGGATAGATTACTGCCAACGATCGCGCGTACAGTTCCAACTTCTCTTCTTCAGAGATCTGCCCTAGCCACTCAACTCGATCATTCACTCTCATTCTGCGAGAAAGCGTTCGTAACTCGTTGCCGTAGGCGGGTTGATCTGCTGTGCCGGCAAACTTCACTCGAACTGGACTCTTTGTCAGTGCTAGCGCTTCGAGAACGAGAGCTTGGCGCTTAGGAAGACACAGGCGACTGGGAAAGAAGAAATAGTCTTCCGCTGGTGAAAAGTAGTATCGCTCTGCATTCGGCGGCGGATGGTACAGCGGAGTTGCATCGATATCACAGAAGTACTTCAGTCTTGCCGCTACGTTGCCCGAATTTGCAAAAACTCGACGAGCTTCGGGAATCAATTGACGATCCGCCTCTCGAATTGCGTCGCGAACTGAAGTTCCGTCAGGTGTGTACACCAAATCACCGAGTTCGTGGTCCCAGAGATCGTACGCAGTGCGAAACTGGTGCAAGATCCACAGCACTTTGCGTGGATGCGGAATCAGATACGCAGGAAACTTTAATCCAATCAGCAAATCCACCGCCGTCCCATTTACTTCCGTTAGATCTAACAGTCTACAAGCGAGCATGTGGTCCAAGACTTTTTCCGGTGGATACCACTTAAACGGAACCGCCACAATTTCTACGTCGTGACCGTGATTCTGAAGTGCCTCGCGCAGGCCTTCTGCGTGGACTTCGGCTCCCCCGCGGATGAAGGGCACGTGAGTAGTAGCGATCAGAATACGCATTTAGATTGATTGAGAATCGTATTGGAAGGGTTCTAAGAACTTGTATTTGTGATCGGGCGAGGTTTCCATCCCACGATGCCATAGTCCATAGGACCGTAGAAGTACTCATTAAAACGACGGGCAATCTCGGTGTCACCAGCCACGGGCATTTCGTCGGACGGATTCAGTGGCAAGACCTCGATATCCGAAAACCCTCGCGACTCAAGCAAGAACCTTAGAACCTCACTCGGGATGGGATTTCGGTGCGTTGGATCGAAGTAGAAGTTGCAGGTGCCAACCAAAACATTCCGCGGATTCGGTGTTTCAAAGATCACAACACCGCCGGGTTTAAGTACGCGCATGGTTTCGTTCAGCAGATCAACGAGGCGTTCGATCGGTAAGTGTTCGACGATGTGGAATCCCGTTACAGCTCTCAGGGTATTGTCCGGGACTTTGGCAAGGTATTCGTTCAGATCTTCGTTTGCTACTGTCAGACCGTTGGCGCGACATTGCTCAGCCAATACTGTATTTGAGTCTACGCCTTCTCCACGCAACCCTTCTTCCTTGATCAGTTCCAACCACTCACCTCGTCCACAACCGATGTCTGCAACAGGAGCGTCTGGCACGCCAACGTTCGCTCGCTGCACAAAAGGTAAGTAGATCTTCAACCGCTCCTTAATCCCTTCACGCGCGCCGCGAAACTGCTCATCAAACGAAGCATAAAAAGCATCGAGTAGATGCTCATCCTCATGTTTCTCAACCGACAGGGTTGGAACGGAAACACGATGCTCATCAAGCCAACGCGTGAGTCGTTGGCCCAGTAAGATTGTCTCCGCAGTCAAAGCTTGTTGTCTCTTCTGCAATTCCTGGTACTGGGCAATCATTCGGCGCGAACTCGACTCCGACTCTGAAGTCACCTCATCAAGGCGTTGGCCTAACGTCCTAACATCTGACTGCCTTTCAGCTGCCTCGTCATTCAGACGATCTTCCAAGTATCGACTCAGTTCAGCATGTCGTGCGACTACAACCTCATGCGTTGCAGTTTGTTCGTTCCCAATCTGCTCAAGCTGCTGCTTTAACTGTTCAAGTGAACTGCGGTTTTCATTAACGCCTTGGCTTTGTTCGTTCGCGTGCTTTAACAAGCTCTGGCCAATGTGATTGATCTGGCTCACGAGAGTTTCCTGCTGAGCGATTATGTGCGATTCAAATTGCCGATGATTGCGAACCATGACAGGAAGTCGCACAAGGGCCACGCCAAGATTTAAAAGGTATCCCACCAGAGGAACGCGATAAACTTTGCGCATCAACGCGGGCATAGAGAGTCCATCAATTTGCACCCCTTTTTCACGACCCTCTCGCGAAAACCTGAGTTTGGCGAGGATATCGATCTTGTTGAACTCTCCGCTGCGCAACCCGTCAATGAGCCCGGCATATCCAGCTTCATCTGCACCACGCTTGAGGATTGCGCGGTACGCGTTCACAACAAACTGGCGATCATTGAACTTCAATAGATCCGCTACGTCGTAGTGATCTTCAGGGTTTGGTTGGAAGGTCGGTTGAAGCGAAATGGGATGAATATCGAGATCAGAACCAAAGGTTCTCGAAGCAAAATTCGATGGACTTTCGGTGCGCATACCAGACAGCGATAAGGTTGATTCGGGGCTTTGTGCGCGTGCGGCAGCTTCTTTCATTCGCTGCACGATCATTTCGACGCTGTATTCTGGGTTAATTATCTTCACGCGATAACGACCAACAGATGTGATTGCTTAGGTACGGTAAGAACGCTGGCAAACTATCTTGTTTGAAGGCAAGGCTACGTATTGACATTCGATAGTGTCAAGCTGAAGTCTTCCTCTGTGCGGTCTCTTTGGCTCTGTGCAAGTTGAAATTAACCACCGAGACACAGAATCACAGAGGATGCACAGAGAAAAATTCAAACTTAAAACGCAAAGCCCGCGCGGCAGTGGCCGAGCGGGCTTTAATCAACAAAACTATTATCCGATGCTCACGGGCTGATCGTGATGTGCGGTGCCGTTGCCGCAGGTCTGCTCGAGAACGTACTTCCAGACCTGGTGATAGTAACCGTTATCGGCACATCACCCGCGCCCGCTAGAGATTCCGGAAGAGTAAATCTCAGCAAGTCAAATCCCGGCATCTCACGGTTGGGACCAACGAACGTGATTGCAGCTCCCGTTATCGTAGTCGGCGTTGGCGTTCCAATAGTGACTGTGACTTCGCTGGCTACGGCACTCCGCACACCAGTCAAAGACATCTCGAGCACAGTGGCTACAAGGTCACCATTTTGATTCAGTGAACGCACCGGGAATGGTTCTGGCATCCGATTCATTGGATTGGTGACGTTTACTACGGCCGCGCGTCCACCTGCATCATTGCTCGACGTAAATATGTCGGGCTGTGCCGCCACGATCGAAAAGAAGTTTCGGAATACCGTTCCATTGTTATTGATGACTACGGCACCATTTCCTGCGGCAACTCCGATAGGAACGACGAAATTGATCTGGCCGGGCGCATTACCAACGAAATAAAGACCCGCTGCCGCGCCATTGACGGCAAGTGAAACTCCATTGAGCTCGATCGGAAGCGCCGGAGATCGTCCGGTCTCAGAACCGGCGGTTGCCGTTCGCGCAGCAGGCGCAAGAGGTACTGAGGCGCGAACAATACTCAACTCACCGGGCGCAAGACCAGCCGCTTGCGTTCCGGGACTTGGGGTTGGAGTTGGCGATGGACTCGGGCTCGGCGTTATCGTCGGAACTGGAAAATTGCTGGCGCCCGTAAAGAACGTCAGTGCTGCAGTCGATTCCGTTGTGATCGATGGCGACAAGAAGTAGAAGACCTCGACGGACGCGTCAGCATTTCCACCGCCTAGGTCCACACCACCAACGCTGAAAGCGATTCTCTTTCTTGTCTCAGTCGTTAACGCTTGCAACGTGCTCAACAGCGCATTGTTGGGAGTCTGGGTCAGACGCACAAACGTGTTCGTAGCACCAACTGGCACCGACGTGGAGAACAACTGTGGAACACGACCAGGATTGAGACCAGTACTGTCCTCTGCCATCGGTGGAAAACTACCATCAGGTCTGAAGTTTAATGCCGAAGTAAAGACCAATGTGCTCGGCGCTAGCGATGAGTTGTAATCGGTAAACGTCGGAAACCGCGCAATGTCGCCTGGAAAAACGAGTCCTCGATTCCCAACCTGCGTAAACGTATCCGAACCGATCGTATAAACGAACATTGCGAGAGTTGCAGCGTTCGTTGTGCTGTTTGCCTTCGGATCGTTCGCTAGCGATTCAAATGCGATTAGCGCTCCATTTCGACTTAGCCTGCGGCCAGGACTCATCACGTTGACTGTCTGTGCAGTCACGTCTCTCTGTGTTCTAGTGGCTTGTCGTAAGTTGCTGATCGCTGCGCCGTTGAAATTGGCAACAAAGATCTCTCCATTATTGTCGCCGTTGTCCCCGGTAAGATTTGCACTGGAGATGAATGCTACGAAGGACCCGTCAGACGACAATGAAGGGTTTTGCTGAAAGATTAAGCCAATTCCAGGCACAGTGCCTTGTGTGTTTGTTGCCTGAACGAACGCTCCAGTATTGCGGTTGAAGAAGAAGAGTTCCGGATTGCCATCCGCGTTTCCCACTGCGGGAACAAGATTGCGAGTGGAGACTAATGCGATGATGGCTCCGTTATCGCTAATAGTTGCGTCGCGATTGTCATCTGCAACAAAGGGAAGCGCTCCTGTACTCCCTGGTGTCGGAAGTCGGCTCGCTGGAGTATTCGTCAATCGTGAAAACGGGCCTGCGGTAAGGTCCTGCAATGGCAAATCAACTCCTGTCGAGAGATCGACGTTGTCGATCACTTCAGGTAACTGGTACGTCCACAGTTCCATGTTTCCGTCTGCGGCGAGCGCGCCACCTGTATCCACTCCGTCGAAGTTCGCGGGATTTGGAGCATTTGACCTGAAGACGATTGTGTAAACCCGCCCACCGGTGCTGCTGGCCGCAGGCGCCAAACTGATCATGGGCCCTTTGTTAGCAATCTCAATTTGAACTTGTGTTAGGTCGGCCGGTGCTGGCCCAGGCGTTGGTGTGGGACTGGCACTCGGAGTCGGCGTTGGGGTTGGACTCGCAGCCGGTTTTGGAACGTTCTTGGTATTCGTTAGTTGGAAGATCCGTCGTTGAGCGTAGTCAGCCAAAAAGATCTCGATGTTCCCGTCGGAGTTGTTGCGCGCAGTAGTCCTTTCAGTTGCCACGTCTCCATTTGATTCGAACACGACAAAGCGACCATTGGCGCTGATGTCTGTCGCAATGGATCGGAAAGGAAATGATGAAGAGGATGCTGGAGATGACGTTAGTTGTGCTGCAAAAGCGTCTGGATTTGCGCTAGCAGTCTGGGCCAAGATCGAACAAAAAGCGCCACAGACAAGCGTTAGCATAGCTATGGCGCAAAAAGAACTTAAGGCTTGCTTCACGGAATCCTCCGAAACAAAGACGCAGATAGGTGCTGATTAGATGCCCTGGGAGCCTGGGCGGCGCACGAGCCTGGGTGAAAGTAATTTACGTATTATTTCGAACACCCGGCGAATAAAGAAGCGCCATTTTACGCAGAACGTCGAAGTATCCGCAAGCGACTAGTCATTGCAGATTGCCCCATCTGCTCGGCCTCTGGCTTATTAATTTTAGGGAGAAAGTGCTTTGCCGAATACCAATTTGCGCCATCGGGATCGATCGATGAGCAAATTGGCAATCGGCAATGTGGGGGCTTGAGCCAGGCTAATTTATGTTCGCGCAGTCGGGGTTATGGCGTGGAATTATCGAGCTGAATAAAAGCTGATATTCATCAGAGGTAATAAACGCGCACACCATTGCCCGGTAGTTATTTGTTGCCCGATTATCGACAACATCGAGCCAAAAATCATAACCACCCTGATCCGGATCTCGATGCAGATAACCGAAATACTGCATCAGCACAAACGCGCGGTTGAACTCACCATTCTGGAAAGCGGTAGCGTCAATCGCAGCACGCACGGCAAACGCTCGGCTCTCGTTCTGATTACTTCCAGTGTTGTAAGCATTGATGAGATCCCCGCTAATACTAGTCAGGTTAATCTGAGAGTTCGTTTGAATTGAGGCGATGAGACGATCGACAAAAGCCGATGCCGTATCCTGACCAGCAAACTTCGCTAGAAATTCGGGGCGCTGCACGAAGGCAAGCGCCAGCGCCCGCTTAGTTGCTTCGAGATTAGGCCCTTCCACGACCTGTACTCTGTCACTATTGAATTCCGCAAATGTCGGACGTCTCCCTAGTCCACCTTTGTAGAGGCGGTAGACAAAAGACCCGGTGCGTTGGAATTCAAGCTCGGTGAAGAACGCCGCCGAAACTCCTACGCGTCTTTGGTTCTTGCAGGCTGAAGGATCGGGAGCGGTGTCGCAAGTGTTGAGTTCGTTGGCCCAGTAAGCCAGACCATCCAGATCCGGTTCGCGACTTAGGAAGTCACGATAAGTTTGACTGACAAAGAAATAGTTGTTCTCGAGCGGTTGAAAGACGGCGCGAGGAATATAGGTAACTTCCACTGCGTTCGTGAGATTGGTCGGCGACTCCTCAGAAGTGTGCGATGCGATAACGTACGCGTCGGGTTCTCCTCCTGAGATACCAACCACCGGAAAGATGCTGGTGTTTCCGGAACCATACCGGCTCTTAATAGTCCCATCAGAGCGAAGTTCAATTTCAAAGTTGATTGGAGCTCCGCCTGTGCAGATCGTGCCGTTGTAGTTGCACGGTACTCCCTGCCAACGAAAGATGATTCGATTCGCATCCGGCTGGACCACATAAACACCAGCATCCGCACGATTAGTGGAGCGGAGATCGATGTCGTCCCACAGTCCGGAGATCACCTTGAATTTGGATAACTCAAAAGTCGAGCTGGGCACATCATCTGCTTCAGTTGGATCGTCTCGGTGGGGTGGAGGCGAGAAGAACAGATTGCCGTTCGTCGAGATCGTTAGACTCGTCTGGTTGGCGCCAAAGAATGGAAACGCAAACGGTAAGTTGAACGTCTCAAGCCGATCATCATCTGCTGCTGTTCCGAAGTGCCTTGTGCCTCCCGTTGACAATGCCACGGGAATACTAAGTGTTGTCGCGTATGGATCGCCTTGGGCAAAAGGTACGGTCACTTCAATGCTAGCAGGCGCACCTTCATTTCCAACGTTGTCAAATTCACGTACGTTTAAATTTCCTCTCGTGTGTCTATAAGGGATTCTCACGTCGACGGATTGAGCCGCACCTGGAGCAGCAGGTAAGACATTCTTAACGTGCAACACCGCGCCCGTACGAGCATCCGTGAAAGTTATTTCATACAGGGCCGCCGATCCACCGCCGGCTCCGTCATCACCTGAAGCATTCCAGCCAATGTTCAGATTACGACCGTTCTGCGTATTGATGTGCAAACCAGTTACGGTTCCTGGCGGAGTGGTGTCCGGGTTCAAGAGGGCCTGCATACTATTACCAACATTCAAGCGACGTCCGGTGATGGTCTTGTCCACTAAAGCGGGCACCACGTCGCCGTTCAATAACAACAGGTTCTTCAGCTGTTGGACCGTCAGATTCGGATTCTGCGCCAGCAGTAGTGCGGCCGCACCTGAGACGTGGGGAGTTGCCATGGAGGTCCCAGTGAAGTCTGACGAGTAGCTGTTGCCTGGGATAGTGCTTAGGATGCTTCTCCCAGGGGCACCAATGTGAACACTGTTCGCCCCAAAGTGAGAACTTTCCCAGAGGAGATCCGTCTGATCAGTGTTGGCGACGGCAATTATGTTCTGTGCGTCGTAACTCGACGGAAAGTGAGGAATAACATCGTTGTCGGCTACTAGATCTTCGGAGGTATTGCCAGCAGAAGCGACAAACAGTATTCCTGATCCGTTCAAAGCTCTGATGGCGTCTTGAAAAGCGTTGGAAAAACCGCCACTACCATAGCTGTTATTCAAAACCCTGACGTTCGCGCCCTGCGTACCTCCAGAGCTGACCCAAAGGTCGCGAGCCGCCTTGGCGTAGTTACAGGCGCGAATTGCATCAGAAGTAGCACCACCACCACCTAAATCCAGGAACTTTAGCGACATCAGCCGTACACTCCAATTGACGCCCACAACGCCGATTCCATTATCGCCCACGGCTCCCGCCGTTCCTGCTACGTGCGTCGCGTGTTCTTCATTCGGATTGCCATTGAAGACCGTGCCGTTGTTATCTAAGAAGTTATATCCGTTTACATCACCGGTAACTCCAGGGACGATGGTGCCCGGTGCTGGATTGATCCAACGATTCGCATTGAGATCCTGATGGCTGAGGTCGATTCCCTGATCAACAACGCCTATAACTACGTTTGAGCTTCCTCTTGTAGTGTTCCAAGCCTGGGGCGCTCCAATCTTCGTAAGACCATACATTTCACCAAACCGAGGATCGTTTGGCGTAGCATCAGCGTGCAACACATAGTTGGGCTCGGCGTAAAGAACGTCCGGCTGCATCTTGAGTGCTTCAATCGCCTCCATCGTGCTCTGCTCGGGCACTCGAGCAATCCGTAACCCCTCGACGATGTCGGCTTCACCCAAACGCTCGATTTGAACTGTGATTGACCCTCTATTGACTCGCAGGCTCTGACTTCGAGCCTGTCGTTTCGCGACGGCCTCAGTCTTGTAGCGAATTAAAACTTGGCCAGGCACGAATTCGGATTTCGACCTCTTGCTTGTGGTACTAGCAGTTTGGGGACGCTCGAGTCGAGCAGTTGACTTTGGCGGTAGCGCAAGGCCCACGAAAACAACAAACGAAAAGAGCGAGATCAGGACAACGCGGGTAATAGTGTCCGAAGCTTGATGCTGCATGAAGAGAAATCTCCTGAAGAAAAGGCAGATTAGCAGTGCTTGGAATTCAATGGGATTTACGGGGAGGTAAACCTTTTTGAGGCACGACCTTTTCAGATCGTGACCAGAATATATAACAAGTCAGAGACCTTTGGATACCCACCAATCATTGGGCGCCTATTTGAGTGCCTAATCGCCATATCACCAGCGCTGCTCGGGTCTACTAGATTTTGGGAGAAACAGGGATGAGTCCTTCGTGCAGTCCGGCAGTCACGACTAAGAAAGGCTCAATAGCGGTCAAATTCCGTGTTTATTCAACCAAAAGAAAATCCGCAGGTTGGAAAGAGGGGAATCGATAGATTTAAGCTCAACACTGAAAAGCGCAGTTGGGAAGGGGGCTGAATCTCACCTATCGACTGCCCCCTAACTTGCGGATTTGCCAACTCGGACCTAGCGGAAGTTCTGGCCAATCTGTTCGGTGCCAAAAGTGCCGATGCCATTGAGCCGGAAGCTGAATACGACCCTATTCTCCTGACGCACACCCACGTTGTAGGTGTAGTTCTGCGCCGTAACTGCACAACAATCCCAGCTATAACCTACTGTGACGGTCGAGCTGATCAACGAGCTGTTTCCTTTCCCGGGTCGTGACTGAAAATCGAAGAAGAAAGAAGCACCGCCAAATAGACCACGCTCCCTGTTGCCAAGAAAGATGGACGGGCTCCATTGCGAGCCGCGAATTGTTCCGGGCTCTCTACCTCTGGCATCGGCAAACTGTTCGAGTGACGGCACAAGTTGAATCGCGCGCGTGTAATAGAACGTCTGAAAAGCCTGTACCAATGCCCGATTGATTCCGAAGGTTGTCGAGAGCGCGCGCAAACCTCCGCCATGAGTATCGACATCAGTACGCAAATCCACGAACAGATCTCTTCGCGGTCGATAGCGAGCTTCGACGTTGAGCGGTGAGAATGCTCGCGGCACACCACCATACGTGAAACCCGAGAATGTGTTGATTGGATAAAACTGATTGCGCTGACCGGGCTTGAGAGCGCCACCAAAGAACCGATCAAAGAAGTACTTGGCACGCAGCGTGATCGTTAGCGCTTCGTAGGGTTGGCTCGAGAGTGGCTCTTTCTCACCAGCTTTCGTCGCTTCAACTGCTGCCCTACTGACATTCTCTGTCGACCGTCTGGTGAAGAATCGATTTGCAACGCCAAACTCGATCTCGTTTGTATCAGCGAGTGCCTCCACGTAGTCGAATCGAATAATCCGATCGAAATTGTTCACTCCGGAAATCTTGCGATACGTAATGTAAGGTTCAATCACGTGTCGAAAGAAGAACGTGCCACTCTTCCGATGGAAGTCTCTTGCGAATGCCGGTGGCCGCACATCCAATTCAAACTCTCCGTAAGTTCGTGTGATGTTTCGGCTGAGTACTGCGCGGTTCGATGGATCTATCGAGTTCGAATAAAACGTCGCGCGTCCAGCAGCAGTCGCGGTGATCGTAAAGCCCGCAAAACTCACCGGCAGTGCCAGCTTCGGATGAAAGTCCAGCCTTTGGACCACTGAAGGTGTGATGATGGGATCGCCATTGACGAATTGACGGAATGCAATCAAGTCTTGTGGCGTCTCTTTACGGCTAACTCCTTCGGTGCCGCCTTCAAAGGAGAAGTAAACGGGAATTTTCTTTAAGAAGCTGAGCGGCGACGGACGCCTATCGATGGTCACACTAGGCAACTGCCGGATGCGTATGCCGACGTTCGAGAGGGTGGTCACCTGACTGCGGACTAGAAAATTAAAACTGTAATCACTGTAGTCTTTGTTAACGAATACCTGGGATCGCTCTTCGGGTGAGATGACCTGCTGGATGCTGTCTGAAAAGACCTGACGATAAGACAGATTCGACGTCACGTTGACGTCCGCAGCGGCAATGTAGCCGTTCGGAAAATAGTGAACGCCCAACACATAAAGACTTGAGCCACCTTGGTCCGGATGCTCTGCGTCTTCATTAGGGCCAAGAATGCGATCCTTAACGGCGTAGAAACCGGCATTTAGAAAAGACCTGGAGTTTGCGCGAGTCCGCAGATCCATGCCGAATCCGAGACCTCGTTCAGTGTAGACGTCATTTCGCAGGGTTACGTCGGCTGATCGACCGAGCGTTTGATAATAGGCATTCGAAATCCGAAAGCCCTTTTCACCTGACCCACCCAGCGTCGGCGTTAAAAACCCTGACGCTCGATCTCGAGGCTTGATGGATACTGAAGCATAGGGCAGGAAGAAGACTGGAACTTTCTTAATTTTTAAGTTCGGCGAATAGATACGAACACGATCTCGAGTTTTAATCTTTGCCTTCTTGGCATGGAAACTCCATTTGGGTACATCCTCATCGCAGGCGGTGACCTGAACGTTCTCAGCGACGATTGTGTCCAGACTAATTCGCTCAATTCGATCGGCAGTGAAGTAGAGGCGAGTGCCATCTTGTGTTTGATTGGTGAAGCCAGTTGAATTGACGAAGAATCCAGTCTTGGTGCGATAGTTCCATTCGGCACGCGATCCGGTGATGCGCTGCTGATCGCCCTGATCGAACACCACATTTCCTTCGGCAACGACTTTGTTGGTCGCTTCGTATACGGTGACCTTATCGGCTTGAAGTCGATAAGTGCCGATTCTCGCGTCCACATTTCCTTCATAAACAAAAACGCGCGCTTCCTCGGGTCCGGATACAGTTTGAGTAGTCGCATCAACTGTTAGCTGATCTGTGGCTTCGCCGGTTACACCCGACCGTGCGGGAATGGCGGCGCGAACAGGCTGATCCTGTGTCAACGGATTGACGTTAGGCGTGTCCGTCATCGGATTCGCAACCTGACGGTCAACTGGGTTTGTCTGTTGAGGGAGAACCGTAGACGGGATGCCGATGAGAACTGCGTTCGCGAGCGCGAACAGAATTAATCGAGAAAATACGCTCGAGCGAAAAGCGACGCGCAAAAGTGAGTGGAGTCCTCCGGAGGTCAGTAGCGGCGAGCATTGTCAGTACCGCTTTCGAATCGCGGTGTTTTGACGCCAGCAATGCGCACCTTCACTTCTGTAAGACGTGGCGATGCTAGCACGAAAATAAGAGAGCGAGGCAATGCGACACGAATATTTTCCATTCATCATTTGACATTTCACATTTGTCATCTCCAAATGCGAATCCACCTTCAACTCTGCGCGTTAAGAAACTTCAATATCTTTGCTGCTGCTGTTTCACTCGCACCCCCAGGTCCAAGCTTCACAGCCACATCTTGTAGCTCCTTACGAACCATTACATTCCTGTGCTGATCGAGCAAACTCAACAACTCGTCGCTGAGACGCTCCGCGGTGAAGTCATCCTGCATCAATTCGGTAACTACGCGTCTGCCTGCAATTAAATTCACAAGACCGTAATGTTCCGCCGTTATGAGTCGGCCTAGCGTGTGCCAGTTAAATGCGGACTCTTTGTAGACGATCACCAATGGTGTCCCGAGCAAAGCTGCTTCAAGTGTGGCGGTGCCACTGGCTACCGCCGCAGCCTCTGAAGCAGCCAACGCTTCGCGAGTGTGGTGATGAACGATTCGCAATTCCGAGGGCAATTGCGTTGCGCGATCGATTATCTCCTTCGCCTCTGCTAGTGAACGACTCGGTGCTATAACGACTACAAACTGCAAATCCGAGCGCTTCTGTGACAACGCGGCGGCAGCGTCAAGCATAAGAGGAAGAATCCGTTGCAGTTCTTTGAAACG
The DNA here is from genome assembly GCA_046726395.1 of Acidobacteriota bacterium. Taxonomy (GTDB): domain Bacteria; phylum Acidobacteriota; class Blastocatellia; order Pyrinomonadales; family Pyrinomonadaceae; genus PSRF01. The sequence continues at coordinate 8,856 of JBKPAL010000249.1, read as the reverse complement.
GCTGCCCGGAAGCAGCGCAATGATCGGGCGTGCTGGATCCAGACCTTGTTGTTTACAGAATTCCTCTCGTGTGCACGTCGCCCGTACTTCGCCCGCCAATGGGTGGCCCACAAACTCCACATGATCCATCCCACGACTCAGATACCACTCACGCTCAAATGGCAATATCGTAAGCATAAGGTCCACATCGCGTTTGATTTGTCTGACACGATGGGAACGCCAAGCCCACAGCTGCGGACTTACGTAGTAGATGACTTTAATGCCGCGTCGATGAAGCGCGCGCGCCAGCGGCAGATTAAAGTCCGGCCAATCTACTAGGACAACCGCGTCGGCATTTTTCTCAAACGCTGCTTGCTTGAGTTCTTTATAGGCTCGGAGGAAGTTGGGAAGCGCCCGGCCGATCTCAGGCAGGCCCAAAATTGAAAGTTCATCAGTGGCAACTATCGTCTCTACACCTGCCGAGCGCAGGCGAGGTCCCGTGGCTCCGAAAAGATTTAAGCGATCGGATGGTAATGCGTTGACTAAAGCTGCTGCGTGGGCGTCACCCGAAGGTTCACCAGCCACGATCATCAGATTCAGCTTTTCAGACATCGCCTGAAACGGTAGAGGGTGATTGAGAAATAGTAAACTGTTGAAGCCGCTCAAGCAGCGATGATGATATTTAACGCTTGAGAGTCACACAGGTCCAGAAGGGTGGTTTACCCCCACTCAGTCTCTCTGCCATTCAACATTGAATTTAAGGAAAATTGAGCGGGGGTAAACCGCCCTTCCGGACCTAGAGACTTTCGAATTTGAATCTGATGATCGCTGCTTTCAGGCTTTCAACAAAGATGCGACCGCTCAAGTTCGAAAGTCTCGAGGTCGGGAAGGGCGGTTCACCCCCGCTCAAGGATCGACATACTCAACACCGGGTCTACCTATTGCGATTGATATCTTGCTCCAATTCGGCGAGTCTTTTTCGTAACTCTTTCACTTCCTCACGCAGTTCCGGTAAGCGATTAATGTGCGCGTTCAAGCGCTTGTATTCATCGAGCGGTTGAATCGGAATGCCCCACCAGGTTCCAGGGCGCACAATCTTCCCCGGTAACACTCCCGCTTTTGATCCGATAACCGCACCGCTCTGCACATGGATGTGATCTCCGAAGCCAACTTGTCCGCCAATCACACAATCATCTTCAATGGTGACACTGCCACTGATTCCAGTTTGTGCAGCGATCACGACACGTTCACCAATTTCGCAGTTGTGACCAACGTGTACGAGGTTGTCTAGCTTCGTTCCACGACCGATCCGTGTTCGACCCAATGCAGCTCGATCAATGCAGGAATAAGCGCCAATCTCAACGTCATCCTCAATCACGACCGTCCCGACCTGCGGAAACTTGTGATAACCCATGTCATTACGCACATAGCCGAATCCATCAGCACCGATGCAGACGCCCGCGTGAAGAATGACTCGGTCGCCGAGTGTTACTCCTTCGTACAAAACGACATTCGGATGAAGGGTGCAGTCAACACCAATCGTGACGTTGTCGCCCACGACGACGCCGGCTTCAAGATTTGCATTCACGCCGATGCGCACGTTGTTTCCGATTGTGACGTGTGGTCCCACATACGCCGTCAACGCCACATCAGCAGTGTCCGAGATGACGGCCGTTGAGTGGACAAATGGTTCGTGCCGTGCCGGTGGATGAAGTAAATCCGCAGCCAGGGCGAAGGCGAGTTTGGGCCGCGCCACGACGAGGAAAGCCTGGCCAGTCGCTGCCGAACGCGTGGACGCTGTGACGAAGCTTTCTGTTACTAGCAAGCAAGTCGCTTCGCTGGACTTTGCTTTCTCAAACGATTTTTCGTCGTCCACGTATGCAAGGTCACCAGCACCAGCTGTTTGAAGATCGGAGATGCGAGTGATCACAAGTGAGTCATCACCTATTACTCGACCACCGACATGTTGTGCGATTTCAGAAATGGTTCTCGTTTGAGTCATAAGAACGGAGCGTAGAAGAAACTCACAAATCGTATCGCAGAGTCATTCGTTCTCACAGAAGGCGCCACCGTGATTTCGCGGAGTCGCATGTGGATAAGTTACCCTTATGAACTATAGGAAAACCAGCTGGTCCCATTTATGCCTTGCCTTTGGGTTATCTGGACTCTATCATTACTCCTCGTTTGTGATTTGCGGCCAAAACCGGGTAAAGCTGCACATCAGCAGTTGTTTTAGCCTCAACACTTGAGGCACTGTGGGAGGATACAGACCGTTGTTTAGCGATCAATTTCGCCGAGGTGAATCGGACAAAGGCAAGCTTGGAGTAAAAGGCTCTGGCTTGTTGTCAAACCTTTCGGATCTCGCCTGGAAGGCGTTCCAGTCGGTCAATACGCGATTGCCTGAAGGCGACGCTATCAGACCAAACTGGGCGCCTGGTCCACTCCTGAAATCCTACGAACGTACCGCACCACCGCTGGGGTTTCCGCGCGAAACGGACAGTCTCTGTCCGAGCTGCGTGAAAGAGGTTCGTAATGCGGTCATTACTGGTCAAACTCCTCTCGACACTCTGATGCATGCGCATCCCGGGGAAATCAAAGCGCAGATTGTGGAAGAGAACGGCAAGGTCATCATGCGCAAGAACTGCCCGAAGCACGGACAGTTCGAAGATGTCATGGCGACAGACCCGGCCTTTCTTTCGCGCATCGAATCACTGTTTTTTGGACGCGACTTTCGCGCCGCTGAAGATGCCGCAGTACATCGCCACGGAACGTCGAACATAAAGTTTGGACGTGGAGCGGTATTGACCGTCGACTTAACCAACCGCTGCAACATGATGTGCAATCCGTGCTTCATGGATGCGAATCAAGTTGGGTACGTTCACGAACCCACGTTCGAAGACACAAAAGCGATTCTGGATCGAGCAGTCTCGTTTAAACCGAAACGGCAGATCATCATTCTCTTCTCCGGTGGTGAACCGACACTCTCTCCTTATTATCTTGAGGCGGTTGCTTACGCGCGGAAGGTCGGGTTCTACCGAATTCTTGCAGCGACCAACGGAATTCGTTTCGCTGAAGATATAGAGTTTTGCAAAGCAGCGAAGGCAGCGGGCCAACACGGTGTTTATCTCCAGTTCGATGGTGTAAGTGAAGAGAAGAACAAACATCGTGGTGTCGGAAACCTTTTCGATGTGAAGCTGCGAGCTATCGAAAATCTCGCGAGCGTCGGCATCAAGGTAACGCTCGTGACGACGATCGTTAACACGATCAACAACGACGGCATCGGAGAGATTGTTGAGTTTGCTGCGAACAATATCGATAAGGTCCAGACAATCGCCTTCCAACCCGTTTCGTTTACCGGCCGTGACGAAGACGTTCCGGACGACGTGCGAATTCGCCAGCGTTACACCCTCGCGGGCATGACACACGATCTGAAGAATCAGCTCGATGGTCAGCTGCAGCCGCTACGCGATTGGTATCCGCTCTCTTCTTACTCCGCATTCACGAGCGTGATGGACATGCTGCAGGGCGCAGACGCACCTTGGGGTTGGTCTTCATGCAACTGTCATCCAAACTGCGGGATCTTTACGCTGATGGTAGTCAATAAGAAGACGGGCCAGTTCAAATCATTGTTCGAGTTCTTCAACTACGAACAGTTTATGAAGGACGTCGCGGTAATTACCGACTCCGCACGTGGCAAGAAGCTCTCGTACGCCCAACTCGCGATGGCTATTCTTCGTAACTTCAATCCAGCTGAAGCTCCTGAAGGATTTCCGATTTCGCAGATTCTAAATCTTTTCAGACCGTCTTCGACCAATTCCAGCTCTGACCGGAACGATCGGATGAAGACTCAGCAAGCCGATGATCCAAACGATATCTGGCGCGTGCTGTGTGTTGAAGGCATGTGGTTCCAGGATCTCTTCAACTACGACTTCCGTCGCACTGAAATGTGCGTGATTCCGTACGGCACTCAGGAAGGCGAGATCTCCTTCTGCGCTTACAACACCGGTGTAGGTTGGAGGCAGATCATCGAGAACATGCACAAGACTGCGAACCTTGCCGATTGGTATCAAGAGCACGGACGCCATGCTGTGTATGCAGCAGGCAAATCAGTGCCACTGAGTTCAACGAAACATTCGCTCAGTCTGCCAATCGTTCAGGCAGTACTCGCTGAAGATGATGTCGAAAAACCGGTGATGGTGACACCGTACTTGGTCGAAGAAGAGGAAGAAACAGTTTCCGCCTAGCGGCCAATTTCCTTACAAGTCCTCTAATGCGTGGTAGCAATGCTGCCACGCATTTTCGTTGTTACAGCCTCCTAATTGCCACAATCCCAAAGGTCTGGAACCTCAAGATCTGATAATTGGTCCAATGTGAGTTTGTGTGCCGCTAGCGGTGGCACTCTCGTTGCCCGCTACAACTCGATTCCACTGGATAGGAGGTGTGCAATGAAGAGGTTTCTCTTTGCATTTCTTGCGTTAGCTGTCTCGCAACAATTGGCTGCGGGACCATTTGTTCGCTTTGTCGCTGCCAGAGAAAAGCACCAGGAGCAAAGATCATCCGACATTACTCCGGCAAGTGATGAGCTAAAGATTCCCGATGGCACACCAATAAACATCGAATCACCATTCACTTACAGCTCACTTCACGTAAAGCCAAAGGACGAGATCAGTTTTCGAGTTATTGATCCAGTCATAGTCAACGGCGTTACTGTTATCGCTCAAGGTGCGACAGTAACCGGCCACGTTGAAAGAGCTAAACGAGGCGGCCACTTCGGGAAGGCCGGCCTACTTGTGTGGACGATGAAGAGCGTGACTGCAGTAGACGGATCCCAAATCGAGTTGCGATTAGCTCCAGTGCGACAACGGGGAGACAGTAAGAGTGCTAAGGTTGCGACACAGATGATTGTGACAGGAGCGCTGGTACCTTTGATCGCGCCGGTTGCTTTACTATACGGGTTCAAACGTGGCGGCGACGCTTATATAGCAGCTGGGAAGCGTTATCAGGTTTTGGTAAAAGGCCCAGCGAGGGTGATCCTTAAGTAAGGATTGGTCACTCACCCATCGCGTCGTGAGAAATGCCTACAGGTCGTTGCACTTGCCGCAGTTGTCCGCTGATGTCGCGCAGACGAATCGCTAACTCCTCGATTGTTTCCGCGCGCTTTCTGGCTTTATCGCTCAGCTCTTCTCGCAATAGAAGTTGTGCCTGCCCCAGCACAGCGGTCAACGGATTGTTAATTTCGTGACGAACATTCTCCACGAGTTCCGTCATCTCAATCAGTTTCCGTTCATACTCGGAAACTAATTCGCGCAGTTCTGACTCTGATTGCAAACCTTCAGCCCGAGATTTTTCAGTCATCGACGCTCCGAAAAAGTAATAAGTTTTCAGTCGTGGGAGGTCTGCTCGTGTTGCTTGCCCGGGAGTGGCACTTTAGCGGCTAGTTAGAAGGTCGGCCCATTTTGCCGTGAACACGTGGAATGCACAAGAACATTTTTAATTGAGCTGGTCCGCGATTTCGTTGACGAGGACGAAACATTGGAAGGTCGTGGTGCTCGCGGCGTACCCGATACTACCGCGTGACAGTTATACCTATGACCTCACTATGACCTTGGTTGACAATAAATCGTTCAAGCACTTAAATTGAAATTCCTCGATTGGGAGGTCGTCTAATGGTAAGACTGCGGACTCTGGATCCGCCTATCGGGGTTCGAGTCCCTGCCTCCCAGCCAAGATTTCAGCAGAATGGGCAGTCAATGTGCCTGCCCATTTTTACGTTGCGCGATTGCTTTGCCAATGCGCCCTGGGCTTAGCTCGAATCTGGGCCATCGTACGGCTGGAAAGTGCTGACTGGTCGTCGCGCTTACGTGAGACTGTTCTGCTACTTCCGTTAGTCTTAACCAGTTGCCAGTTGTTGCGTCCTTCTTCCCGCAATCGAATCAACGTCCATTCGCCTTTCAGCTTCGATCCATTCAAATGTATTCGCAAGTATCCCTGATAGTAGTTCCCTTCCAACAACTGATAAGTGCCGATGTCCCATACCATCACCGTTCCACCACCGTATTGGCCCTGCGGAATTATTCCTTCGAAATCTAGGTACTCAAGCGGATGATCTTCCGTCGCCATCGCCAGACGCTTCTCGCCTTCTTTGAATGGTGGTCCTTTTGGGACAGCCCAAGACTTGAGCACACCGTGCATCTCTAGTCGAAAATCATAATGAAGATGACTGGCCGCATGTTTTTGAACGACAAAACGGCGCGTACTTCCCTGGCGACTACGCCGGATCGCGTTGGGTTGCGGCTCGCTCGTTTTGCTGAAGTCACGTTTAGTCTGATAGCGCTCCAGCGAGGCTGGCCTTTTGCTCTTTTTGTGGCCGGCAATCGAGTGCTGCGCAAAATACCTGCTCACTTCCTTTGGCAACGTTTGTCGTTTTGTGAGTACAGACTTGAAAAGATCGCCGTGTTTGCGAACGCGCTCCACAGCGTCCTCGGGGCTGAAGTAAAGTTGGTTTGGATTCTTTTTCTTTAAAGCGGTCTCCAGCTCGCTCCATTCGATAGGAGCTGAGACGAATGGACGAGGACTCTTCGCGCGCAATGAGTACACACTAACAGTTGTCTTGAAGTTAGAGTTTTGACTCCAGTCGATGAACACCTTCCCTCCGCGTAGTGACTTCGGCATCTCCGAAACAATCACTTTCGGTTCTCTTTCCGCCAACAACTCCGCAATCCCTTTCGCAAGCGGTTGAGTGATCTCATACGTCACTTTGGTATTCAAAGGCACATAGACCTGCAGACCCTTCGAACCTGACACTTTGCAAAAAGACTCAAGTCCAAGGTCTTGCAATGTCGCACGTAACAAGAGCGCCACTCGTGCGCACGTGAGAATGTCAGCGCCTTCGCCCGGATCACAGTCGAACACCATAGAGCGGGCTTGATCGATTTTGGGAACCGTGTGAAGGAACGGATGGATTTCGAGGTTACCGAGGTTGGCCAACCAAACCAGCGTAGCGAGATTATTGATGAGGATGTAACGAATGGGTGGACCGGGCGTAGCTTTTCGTGGCACTGGGAACGTCTTTACCCATTCGGGTGTGAAATCCGGCGCGTCCTTCTCATAGAAGAATTCTCCGTAGATACCTTCAGGAAAACGCTTCAAAGTAACGGGACGGTTTTTGAAGTGAGGTAATAGAACGGGAGCGATGCGAATGTAGTAATCAATTACCTTAGCCTTTGTGAAGCGTCGGCCGGGGTAGAGAACCTTGTCGAGGTTGGTTAGCTTGATGCGGTGTCCATCGATTGTTAATTCTTGCTCTTTGCGGCTCACGTCTTTGGTCTTTGGTCTTTAGTCTTTGAATTTGAAACTTTAAATTTGAAATTTCAAATTTCTTAGGCCGCGCGATTCAAGGCGCGCACAGCCAGCGCAAGACAGGCAACTGCAAACACGCACATCGCGATACCTTCCAAAAGCAAACTGATTGGCGTTCCCACTCCAAGCAGACTAAACCGCAATAGGTCCACCTGCCATGTCATTGGATTTAGGTACGCAACCCAGCGAAACCAAATCGGCAGATCGGTCAGTGGATAAAACATAGAGCTTAGGAACATCAGAAGTATGTAAGAGGCACTCGTCAAGGTGTTGAATGAGTCCATCCGGTTCAGACTGATGGCAAACACACTGAACAGAAAGAACCAACCAGCAGTCGCGACAACAACGATGGCTGCTGTAACTGGAAGCAGATCCCAACGAATTACTGCACCCATCGCCACCACACCCAGCACGAGAGCGAGAACCGATCCAATCAAACTTAACAGCACATTGAAGCCGATCTTGCCGATAAGCAATTGTTGCCGCGTCATCGGATAAGTCAGTAACTCGTAGAAGATTCCCGAGTCCTTATCCATAAAGAACCCCCACGCGGTATTCATCGCAACTGAGAACGTCACCATGCCAAGAATGCCGGGCAGCAGAAACGCCGTATACCCGAGCGCCTGTCCTTCCACCGCTATTGAACCACCCACCATGCGTTCAAAGCCGAGTCCAAAAAGGATCAGGTAAGCGAGCGGCACGAACAGATCCCAAAACACGAATCCGATGTTCGTCATCCTTTGCCGGTAGTCTCGATAAAAAACTGCCGTGATGGCCGTCACCTTTGCTCCTCCATGAGAGTGATAAAGATCTCCTCTAACGTAGGGCCGCGTACCTCAAAATGCATGATCGGTAACTCACGAGATATTTCCGCGAGCCTTGCGAGAAGCGATGCCTCCTCGCCTTTAAAGACCATCTCGACATTTTGTCCGTCCACCTCGAGCTCGACTGGGTTCAACGATTCGAGCCGGCTCACAAGGTTCCCGTTCGCGTCGGCAAATGTGAGGCTGACACGAAAAAGATTTGCCGAACGCTTGCGCAACTCTCGCAACGTGCCTGCAGCCATCGCGCGACCATGGTCCAGGATCATTATCGTGTCGCAAAGCTCTTCCGCTTCACTAAGAACCTGTGTTGTTAATAGAATCGTTCGTCCATTTTCAGCTTCCGTGCGCAACCGGTCCATCACGCGTCGCTTCATAAGCGGATCCATTCCCGTCGTTGCTTCGTCCAGAATGATCACCGGCGAGTCGAGCATGAACACCTTTGCCACTTGAATGCGACGCTTCGTTCCCAGACTCAGTTCCTGCACGGTATCGCGCATGCGCTCGTGAATATCGAAGTCCTCGACGACGGCCTGAAGGCGACGCTGCGCTTCTCCCGATCCGACACCGTGCAGATACGCGTAGATCAAAAGGTTGTCGCGAACGGTTAGCAGGTTTTCTGCCGCTGTCTGCTGCAACACCACAGCCAACTGGCGTCGCGCCTCCAATGGCTGCCGAACAACGTCGTGTCCCATCA
>JBKPAL010000248.1:0-36475 GCA_046726395.1 Acidobacteriota bacterium | reverse complement strand
GCGTTAGCGCGACACCGCTTTGGTATTGGCTGAGATATGCGAGCGATCCAAAGCGGTGTCGCACTAACGCTTGCCACCGCACTCCAAAGGCTTTACGGAGTCAGTAATAATTTACCGGTTGTCTTCCTGCCCTCAAGCTCACGATGAGCCTCCTGAGCCTGGTCGAGTGGGTACGTCTTGTGAATACGTAACTTCAGCACGCCCCGAATAATTCCTTGCATCACATCGTTAGCGCGCCACTCCAATTCATCGCGTGTAGCCGTGTAATCGACGAGCGTAGGCCGCGTAATGTAAAGCGAGCCTTTCTGCGATAGCTTGATCAGATCAAAGGGAGGAACTGGTCCACTAGAGCCTCCGAAGAGTACCAGGCAGCCCCGGCGTCTCAACACGTTCAAATCCTTGTCAAAGGTGCTCTTACCAACACCGTCGTAGACTACGTGTACTCCTTCGCCGTTAGTGAGTTTGCGGGTTTCGACTTCAAAATCCTGTTCCGTATAAACGATTACTTCGTCCGCGCCTGCTTCGCGAGCAAGCGCGGCTTTCTCTTTAGATCCAGCAGTACCGATTAACCGTGCGCCGATTTGCTTGGCCATCTGGACCAGAAGCAGCCCCACGCCGCCAGCGGCCGCATGCATCAACGCCGACTCGCCTCTCTTCAATTGATATGTGCTGTGCACAAGGTAGTGCGCAGTCATTCCCTGAAGCATTGCCGCTGCGGCTTGGGTGAAGTCTAACTCGCCAGGGATGCGCACCAGTTTTGAGGCAGGCACCGCAGCGTACTCGGCATAACTTCCTAACACTCCAACGTAAGCGACTCTATCCCCCACGGTGACGGGGGTTACTTCCGAGCCAACCTTCGTCACAATACCGGCGGCCTCTTGACCAACGACAAACGGCAATGACGTTGGATAACGACCTTCGCGAAAGTAAACGTCGATGAAGTTAACGCCGGCAGCTTTGATTTGTACTAGTGCTTCATTGGGCTTGGGTTCAGGTATCGGTAGGTCGACGAGAGTTAAAACTTCTGGTCCGCCCGTTTTCGATACTTGAATGGCTTTCATTTGATATTGGGCCTCGACACGCGAGGCCAAGGTTGGCCTTATCAACCTTCAATAACACTCATCTCGCTTACTGCCTTCTTTTCATAAGCGGCGATGGTGGCAATGTTCTGCTTCTCGACAGTTGTCAATGAAGACTCAACAAAGTTTGGATCGGCTTTATACCAGTCAAAGCTCGAAAAGTATTGTTGAAGCCATGGCTCTTTGAAAACTTTTCCGCGTCTGGCGTAAATCTCCTGACGCATCTTCGCCGCGTCCTCAACAAACAATCCTGAAAGCAACGCGCGGGTAATCGGCTTGGTGCTCAATTCTTCATGCAGTTGGTTCTCGTAGCTGACTATTGTTTCGACGTTCTGCTTGTCACTGCCCGACAACTGCTCATCTTTGAAGTTCTCCTCCGGCGCATACCACGGTTGACTGAAAAAGTACTGAGACAGCCACTCTGATTTGAACGAGCGACCGTGACGTGCATAGACTTCATTTCGTAACAGCCGCAACTCATACAAGCTGAGCCCCCGCAGCATCTCTGCAGTAAGCAGCCTGTTTTCGAACAATTCCATATCGCCGGGCGCCACGGCGACGTTTCGTTGTTTCTTTTCAGCCAGCGAAATTAACTGCAGGTTCTTCTGTTCAATCGCGGAGAGCTGTTTCGGATCGTACTTATCGGCCGCTGAATACCAGTAGCGCTCATCAAAGTACTGTTGCAACCATGGTTCATCCTCAAACTTCTTTCCGTGAATCGCTTCGACCTCGGCACTGAGAATTTTCCATTCGGCACCGCTGTGCGTTCCGAGTTTCTTTGTATTCAGTGGTCGAGTGCGCCAGTAACGCATATCCCCCGGCTGGACCGTCTCGTGCCTGCTGGCCTCTGCTTCCCGAATCAGATCCAAGCTCTGCCGCTCCATCTTATTAAGTGAGCTGTTCTGGAAACTCGGGTCGGGCTTGTACCACTGGCGATCTTGTAGATAGAAGCGAATCTCAGCGTCTTTGAACACCCGACCATGGCGACCAAAGATTAAGCCGCGCAACAACTTCAGTTCATATAGCTGCAGCCCTGAAATCTGCGCGCGTTTAATGCTTGTTGTTCGGAAATCGAAATTTTCCCACTCTTGTAATCTGTCCTGTGCACGTCCCACGATCGGCGTTAATGCAATCGAGACAAGAACTGCGAGGCGTAAAAGCTTGGGGGCGTTTCGCATGGGATTAATTCCTTTCGCATGAGTTCGGAGGTAAAACAAAAAACCGCCCAAACTTAAGAGTTCGAGCGGCTGTTCTTATCTGGCGTAATCACGGTCAAAGGACCTCAGCCGAAAATATCTCGGACTTTGTCGACCAACCCCTTGTCTTCCAGATCCTTATTTTCAATCGCCTCTAATTGTTCGAGCAACTTTCGCTGTTCCCTGGTAAGTGACGTTGGTGTCACTACGCTGACGGCCACGAACAAATCACCGCGCCCGCGACCGCCGAGCACCGGCATGCCTTTGCCTTTAAGACGAAAGACAGTGCCTGTTTGGGTGCCCATGGGAACCTTTAGTTTCTCATCCTCTTCCAACGTCTTAACAAAAACGTCAGCGCCCAAGGCTGCCTGTGCAAACGTGATGGGCAACGAAGCGTAGAGGTTACTTCCTTGTCTTTCGAACTGCTCGTGCTCAGCGATGTGGATCACAACATAAAGATCGCCTGAAGGGCCACCCTGCGTGCCTGACTCACCTTCACCTTGCACCCGCAGACGAGAACCGGTTTCGACACCTGCCGGGACCTTAACCTCCATCTGTTTCTCGCGTTCAACGCGACCGACGCCACTGCATGAGTCGCATGGCGAGGTGATTACGCGTCCCGTGCCTCGGCAAGCATGGCATGTTCGAGCTACAGAAAAGAATCCCTGTTGATATCGAACTTGTCCACTGCCGGAACAGGTGTGACATGTTTCCGGATGAGTACCCGGAGTAGCACCGCTGCCGCTGCATTTCTCACATGTCTCCATTCGAGGAATGCGTAACTGCGCCGTCATCCCTCGAAACGCATCCTCAAGTGTGATCTCGAGATCGTAGCGAAGATCGGCACCGCGTTGAGCAGCTGTCCGACGAGTGCTTCGGCCTCCTCCAAAAACATCTCCGAACCCAAACAGATCCCCGAGGATGTCTTCGATACCACCAAACCCGGGCGCACCCCAACTCGGCCCTGCATTGCTGGAGACCCCTGCGTGGCCGAAGCGGTCGTAACGGCGACGCTGATCTGCATCAGCCAGAACGCCATAGGCTTCGGCGGCCTCTTTAAACTTCTCTTCAGCTGTAGCGTCGTTGGGATTTTTATCCGGATGGTAACGAACGGCCAACCTGCGATAAGCGCTTTTGATTTCCTGGTCAGTGGCGCTGCGACTGACGCCCAGCACCTCGTAGTAATCTCTTTTACTCATTCAGCCTTGTAAAACCTCTGGTTCTCCATCCTATGATTGCGTTTCAACGAGATTCCTCTGCACTTCCCGGCGATGAGCCAGTTGGATTCATCATCGCCGCGGTGAGTTGCGTAGCGAGACGCTCCAATCCGCTCAGCGCTTTATTTATATCATCCAGGTTCTTTGTCTTTACGGCTTGCTCACTTTGGGAAAAAAGCCGTTCAGCGACCTTTTGATCATTCGCCGATAGCAACCCACCAAACTTGGTGAAGGACTTCTGGGTGTTGCGCAGCAAAGAATCGAGCTTGTTTCGAAGGACGACCGTCTGCTTCAACTCCCGATCGCTTTCAGCCGACACCTCGGCTTCCTGTATCAGTTCATCGATTTCATCAGGTGCCAGACCAGAAGTCGGTGTGATTCGCATCTGCTGTTCTTGACCAGTTGCCTTGTCCTCAGCAGAAACCGAGACAATGCCATTTGCATCAACCTCGAAAGAAACTTCGATTTGCGGCACGCCACGCGGACTTGGCGGTATGCCTACTAGTTCAAATTTGCCAAGGGAGCGATTGCCTTCCGCCACCTCACGCTCGCCCTGCAGAATATGAATTTCAACAGACGACTGGTTATCGACGACTGTTGTGAACGTCAAACTATTTCGGAGTGGAATAGTCGAATTTCGGTCAATAATCTTTGTGAATAACCCACCGCGAGTTTCCAATCCCAAGCTGAGCGGTAGGACGTCGAGTAGAACGATGTCTTTAACTTCGCCAGTTAAAACACCACCCTGGATAGCTGCGCCCATCGCTACTACTTCATCTGGATTGATCTCAGCAGAAGGTCGTTTTCCAAAGATCTTCTCAACTGTTCGTTCGACAATTGGCGAGCGAGTTTGACCACCCACGAGGATTACCTTCTCGATGTCGGATGCCTGCAGTTTGGCGTCCTGCATTGCTTTATGACAAGGCTCTACCGTCTGCTCGATAAGATCACTTACTAGAGTTTCGAACTCCTCGCGATTCAAAGATTTGTTGAAGTGCTTTGGCCCACTGGCGTCGGCTGCGATGAACGGCAAATTAATATTGGTTTCTGTCGCTGACGAGAGTTCACACTTCGCTCGTTCCGCAACCTCTTTCAACCGTTGCAATGCCAGTCGATCCTGACGGAGGTCAATACCAGTGTCTGCAACGAACTGATCGACCATCCAGCTCACGATCCGTTCATCCAGATCTTCGCCACCAAGGAACGTATTGCCGGATGTTGAAAGTACTTCAAAAACGCCGTCGTTCATCTCCATAATAGAGATGTCGAACGTTCCTCCACCGAGATCATAAACGGCGATTCGCTCAGCTTCAGATCGCCCGAGGCCATATGCGAGTGCCGCAGCAGTCGGTTCGTTGATTATTCGCTCAACCTTCAAGCCTGCAATCTTGCCTGCATCTTTTGTCGCTTGCCGTTGGGTGTCATCGAAGTACGCGGGAACAGTTATGATCGCCTCGGTGACAGCCTCGCCGAGAAAGTCTTCAGCCGCCGCTTTGAGTCGTTGAAGAACTATTCCGGATAACTCCGGTGGACTGTAACTTCGGCCTTGCACCCGCACACGTGCGTCACCATTTGGCGAATCAACAATCTCGAACGCTGAAGTGTCACGCATTCGAGTGACTTCGGGCGAACCAAACTTGCGACCAATAAGACGCTTCACCGCGTAGACGGTATTCGCAGCGTTCGTAACAGCTTGGCGTTTGGCGATCTGACCCACGAGGCGTTCACCCTTATCAGTAAAGCCAACTACGCTGGGAGTGGTTCGCCCGCCCTCTTTGTTAGGGATAATTTGAACAGCCCCACCTTCCAACACGGCGACGCAACAGTTCGTCGTGCCTAAATCAATTCCAATCGCTTTTCCCATTCAGCATGTCGCAGCTCTGGGCTGCCTCTTTCTTATTTCTTAACTGCAACCTTTACTAAAGAGGGTCTAATCAGCTTGTCGCCAACCCGATAGCCCCGCACGATTTCTTGCATTACCGTATCAGGTTCATATTCGTCTGTTTCTTCAGTAACAACGGCTTCGTGAAGGTGAGGATTGAAAGGTTCTCCCACGGCTGCGATTGCTTTAACTCCGAGGCCTTCGAGCGCGCCTTCCAGTTGTCTATAGATCAGATCGACACCACTCAAAAAATGTCGAAATTCATCTGACTCGCTGCTTTCGACAGAAGCTTCCGCATCAAGCGCTCTGCGAAGATTGTCTACAACCGGCAGCAACTTCCCAGCGATGTCCGCTACAAGCTTGCCGTACGTTTCATTACGTTCCCGTTCTGTGCGCTTTCGATAATTTTCGAAGTCCGCCTGTCGCCGAGCTAGTCGATCCTTTAGTTCCGCTACTTCACCCTCAACTCTCTTTAGCTCTGCCCGGGTCGCCACTAACTCAGCTACTGCTGGGCCGCCGGCGAGGTCGCCTGTCGCACTTGTCGGACGCTGGGACTCCGAACCAACTTCAGAGATTTCGTCCGCTCCATCATCCGCGTTCTCAGGAACGATTTCCTCTTGGTCTTCTTCCATTTTTTCTTCCACAAAACTGTCGAGACCTGTCTCTGGATTGGCCACTTCACTCTCCGCGTCGCTGTCGGAATCGCGAACTTCCGAATCAAGAAAGCGGATCGGAATACGATTCGATTGTTTGGGTTTCCTCTCGGAGGCCATCACCTGATGTCGAGAATCAAGTACAGGTTTAGCATCAAAGGCCAGATTCACCGCGGGACGTCTTCACTCAAACGGCGCTCTATAAGCCGCGCCATGTAGTTTACCATAGCCATTACTCTGGAATACTCAATCCTCATCGGGCCAACAACGCCTAAAGTCCCCATGGTATCGCCAGAGCCAAGCCGGTAAGGAGCAGTAATGAGGGCGCAACTGCGCATTGAGGAGGCAGGATGCTCACGACCGATCAGCACGTGTACTTCGTCCATCGATGAGTAACGCTCGCTGGCAACGCATTCGTTGAGGATCTTAATCAGTCGTGACTTCTCTTCGAAGGTTTTAAAAAGCTCTCGCATTCGATCTAGGTCTACAAAGTCGGGTTTCGCAAGTATGTTCGAAGTGCCGTCAATGTATACCTCGCCCGTACCGGACTCTTCACCTTCAAGGCTCATGTTGCAGAGCAGAATGGCATTTCGCAGCAGGCGATCGTAAAGAGCTTTTTCTTCGCGCATTAATTCAAGTATTTCAGCGCGAATCGTTAAGAGACTCTTTCCAGCGAACTCCGCGTTCAGATACCGGGCAGTACGTTCCAACTCATCTTGAGTAAGTGGATCATCGATGCGAATGATCTTGTTATGAATATTGTTGGCCCCACTCACTAGTACGACAAGGATTCTCTTGTCAGCGAGGAGGAGAAACTCGATGTGCTTGAGCTGGTTCTCCGCGAGCGAGGGAGATACAACGATTCCGACATTTTCTGAAAGCTCGGAAAGTACGCGGGAGGCTCGCTCCATTATTCTTACTGAGGATTCAGAATCGAATCCATCGAGGGAGAACACGCGGTCAATAGCATTGAGGTCAGATCTTGATAGGCGCCGTTCGCCGCCTAGCATGTGATCGACGTAATAACGGTAGCCTTTATCTGTTGGTATTCGGCCAGCCGATGTGTGCGGCTGTTCAACCAGACCTGCCTCCTCCAAATCGGCCATCACATTTCTGATCGTTGCCGCACTCCAACCGTGTCGGTTTGAAAATCCGTCAGATATCGCGCGTGACCCGACTGCCTCGCCCGTGCCCAGATGCTCCTTGATGATCGCCGAAAGCACGGCTTCACCCCGAGAGTCCAGGCCTTCTTTCGAGTCAGTTTGGAGGTGTGGTCGGCGACGGGGCATGAATACCTTAGAGCGGTAAATACAACCGATTACTTGGATTTGCAGCCTGTTGGCTGCTACAACGCAGTATATGGAAGTTTTGAAGAGCCTGCAAACTAGATGTTCAGGCCGGCGTTCGAATTTAAAACGCCAAGTTGGTCTCAGCTACCATTTGGGAGAGGCGCTAACGGTTTCAAGCTAAGTAGTTGATAACCGTAGATTTACGAGTTCGCAAAAATTGGGCTCGACGGGTGCGCCCCTTCTTTGCCCAAATTTACGCGGATTTACGGCCTTTTTTGAAGTTGCCCAAAATCAATTGACGCTCGCCAGCCACGCTACTTAAGATGACTGCCACATTTGGGTTCCAGTTCCCCGGGCCTCTAATCGGATCTAATCGAGCGGTTCCAAAGACGCAAATCGGAACTGAGCCACTCAGCGGAATGTTGAGCGTGCAGCAGTTTCTCAACTCGACAGGCATGAATGATCTGAAGAAATATTTTGCTGAGGCATTTCGCCACTTGGGAGGCAATCGTGCAGTCCCAACCATCGAAGTGCGCTTCTATCCTTATGCAGGACTCCATCACACGATAAGAGTGCGTTCGGGCAAGGTCTATGTGAGACTTTCTGATATCTGCAAGAACTGTCCGCCCGATGTTTTGCGTGCATTGGCCTTCGTATTGGTTGCGAGGCTACTGGGTAAAAGGATTCCAGATGTTCATGACCGAGTTTATCGAGACTACTCTCTCGCTCCTGAGATTATGCGCTCTGCAGATATTGCGCGCCGGCGACGTGGACGAAAGATGATTTCGTCTTATCAGGGTGACACGTATGAACTCGATCGCATTTTCAACAAGCTGAATCGTAAGTACTTCGCTGGCGAGCTTAAAAAACCTACACTCACCTGGTCTCAACGCAAGACGCGAACGATACTTGGCCATCACGACCGCGTTTATGACACTATTACGATTAGCAAGACACTGGATTCACCAGACGTACCCGAGTGGTTTGTTGAGTACATCGTCTACCACGAAATGCTCCATATGAAACACGCGGCTCGTTTTATTAACGGCCGACGTTACTACCACACCGCCGCATTTCGCCAAGACGAACGTCGCTTTCCGCATTATGAAGACGCGCAGCGTTGGCTTGAAAGGATCGCTCGACAACGTCGCGTTCCTCGAGCCCGAGCGGCGTGATCTTTTGGAACCTTTCGCGGCAGAAGACGTTTACATGTTCGAGGTAGGTGGGCTCCTCAAGAAGGGCGGCTCATTCGGAACTGTTCAATTGTTTCGATGAGCCGCCTTTTTCTACGACCGAAGGTCGCTCGCTGGACAAACCTGTATTTGGGTCGCTAGACTACGCCGCTTGCGATGCGGTAAAACTCAACATAGGCCTTACATTTCAACGTTTTAGATAATCTTTATTAGTGGAGACTTAAATCCTTTATGGCAATACCTGCTACCCAGATTAGACGAGGGATGGTGATCATTTTCGAGGGCGAGCCCTGCAAAGTTATCGAGTTCCGACATCATACTCCCGGTAACCTTCGCGCGATGGTGCAAACGAAACTTCGGAATATCAGGACCGGTTCTTCGTTCGAACACCGGTTTCGCTCCGCCGATACCGTGGACCGCGCCAGCCTGGAACAGCACGAGATGGAGTACTTGTACTCCGATGGTTCTCACCACCATTTCATGAACACCGAGAACTACGAACAGGTCGCATTAAGTGAAGAGGATTTGGGTGACGCAGCTCAGTGGCTAGCGCCGGGTCTTAAACTTCAAGCAGAGTTTTACGAGGGAGCGCCGATTGGGATCGATCTACCTCCATCGCTGGAGCTGGTCGTCACGCGTACAGAGCCGACGATGAAAGGCGCCACTGTATCCAACGTGAATAAACCGGCAACTCTTGAGAACGGAGTCACCATCACTGTCCCGCCTTTTGTTAATGAGGGCGACCGCATCCGTGTAGATCCCACCGAGGGGCGCTATATCGAACGCGCGAAGTAACAGGTCGCGCGATGGATGCTTAGGGATTCCCGGAGACCATCGGCACTACATGTACTTCGTTTACAGCTTTCTTCTGAGTCTCGGCCTTCTCATTCTCCTTCCGAGGTTTCTCTTCGATGCTCTCCGACACGGAAAATACGTCGGAGGTGTTCGCGACCGACTCGGGTTTGTCCCTCCTCTACCAAAGCGCGGGCCAGCGATCTGGGTGCATTGCGTCTCAGTAGGTGAGACTCAAGCTGCGCGGCCGCTCGTTGAAGCGCTGTCTCGTCAATATCCGGAGTGTCAGATAGTTGTCTCCACCATCACTGTGACAGGACAAACGCTTGCTCGCGAGGTATTTCGTAACACCGCAGCTCAGGTCTTTTACTTTCCGTTCGATTGGCAGTTCACCGTTGCTCGTACGCTGAGACGAATCGATCCAGCGGTGGTGCTGCTGATGGAGACGGAGCTCTGGCCTTCGTTTCTTCGAAAATGTAGTCAGCGAAAGATTCCAGTGATCCTGGTAAACGGACGGATTTCTCATCGATCCTTTCGTCGCTACCGAATAGCCCGACCGTTCATCAAGAAAGTACTGGAAAACGTGCGAATCGCGATCATGCAAGCTGCTCGAGATGCCGAGCGAATCACAAAGCTTGGCCTGCCGCAGGACAGGGTCTTAGTCTCAGGTAGTCTGAAATTTGATGCAGGCATTGATGCGGGAAACCCATCGCTGACGGAAGAACTTCGCACAACCTTCGGTCTTGGAAACCGTCCGGTGATCTTGGCTGCGAGCACTCACGCGCCGGAAGAGAAAGTGCTGATCGACGCTTTCGGTCAACTCGTTCGAGAGCACACGTTCAACGGCAGTTTGATTATTGCCCCCCGACACCCTGAAAGGTTCGGCGAAGTCGCGTCGCTCATGTTGGCATCAGGTTTCACTTGGACTCGACGCACCGATGCACGTCCCAGTGGCCAATCGAGTGATTTGATTCTCTTGGATACGATCGGTGAGCTTTCGGCGGCATTCCCGCTCGCTACGATCGTGTTTGTCGGCGGAAGCGTTTCGCGTAACGGTGGCCACAACATTCTCGAACCGGCTGCGGTTGGCTCGTGCATAGTGACTGGCGCGTACACTCACAACTTTGCGGTGATAGTACGGTCGTTCGTTGAAGCCGACGCGATTCTTCAGTTGCCACCAATTCCTTCAAACCAAGCCGCAGACGAATTAGCCAGGGTTTTCATTTCTCTTCTCAATGACGCCGAACGAAGGGAGAAAATGAAGAAAGCCGCGCGAGAGTTAGTAGAACAGAACCGCGGCGCAACTAACCGCACGTTGCAACTGATTGCACCTATTCTTCAAACAGCCACGACCACGCAAAGCGGGCGACTGGAAGTGACCGCAAAAAAAGCGCGTTCTGCATGAACTCAACGAATCTCGTCCTGCCGCCGTTGAGCGTGCTTTACAGCGCGATAGTGCGAACTCGTCTTGCTGCTTATTCCAGGGGATTTCTATCTGCGACTACTCTCGACGTCCCAGTGATCAGTATCGGTAATTTAACTGTGGGAGGAACTGGCAAGACTCCTTTGGTGGAAAAAGTCTGTCGCCTACTGTTTGCCGAAAACCGGAAGGTCTGCGCACTGACACGAGGTTATAAGAGGAGTCAGCCTAACAAGCGTGTGCTCGTGTCTGACTCAAAATCTGTACTCTCGAGCGAAGAAGACGCTGGGGACGAAGCATTTCTGCTGGCGCAGAATCTACTTGGAATCTCGTCAGTAATCAGCGATGCCGATCGTGTTGCAGCCGGTAAGTGGGCCATAAGCAATCTCGGTATTGATTGTTTCGTTCTTGACGATGGCTTTCAGCACTTACAACTCGCGCGGGACCTGAACGTGCTGGTCGTCGACGCAACGGATCCTTGGGGTGGTAACGAATTGTTGCCCGCTGGCAAGCTGCGCGAGCCGTTGTTTGGTGCTGCACGTGCCGATTGTGTCGTCATCACGCGAACGGAAGCGGGCGCCGACCTCAACTCAATCAGCAAACGCCTACAACATCTCGCACCGGACAAACCGATTTTGATTTCTCGAATGAAAGTGAAGCAGTTGAGATCATTGAACAACTCTGAGCCCTTCGAGCTGTCCTCACCAGTCGCAGCTTTCTGCGGAATCGGAAACCCCGATTCGTTCTTTAGAATGTTGCAGCAAGCTGGTCACGCAGTGGTGCTGACGAAAGTCTTCCCTGATCATCACCGATACACTCAACCCGAGATCGACATGTTGATTGCAGCGGCACGGAACGCAGGAGCAACGCATCTGATCACTACAGCGAAAGATGCAGTAAAGCTCAACTCAGTGGAGCTTTCTCTACCTTCCCACGTGCTGGATGTTGAAATTGAACTCCACCAAGAAGAGCAACTCCTCACGCTGATACGACGAGTCCTCGAGCGGAACAAATGAAGTCACCTTACGACTCTTTAACCCGGAAGAATTAGAGGCTTGTTAATGCGGTTCCTCAGTCGACGCCGTAGGTGAAGGCGCAGGCTCAGAAGGCTTCGTCGTCGGAACCACGCTGGGAGGTGGGCCCTCGGGAGCCGAGTTAGCGTTGATCTGTTTCCGTGGAGAAGGCAGCGCTGGAGCGGCGCGATTGCTGTTCACGTTCGCGTTCGTGTTTTCAGCAGGCAGGACATTAGTGTTTGGTTCGAAGTTCTCTTCGACGGGTGTTGGTGAAACCCCAGGCAGGTTTGCATTAGCCGTCACGTTTGCGTTGACTGATCGACTACTGTTACCGCCAGCCGGAATTCCTGCTTCATTCTTGCCCGTGGCCGGTTGAGTAGGCTCCACCGGTTGACTATTCGGATCCGCCACAAGCGCCGGCTCGGTCGAACTGCCGTTCGTCGTTTGCGAGTTGCGAGTAAGCGCGTAAATCACTCCGAAGATTACCAACAGTCCTACTAACGAAGGTATTAAGATCTTCCACGGATTGAAGCTGGTAACTGAGGGTACAGGCTGACTCGGGAGCGGAGGTATCGGCACAACTTGTCTCGGTATCACTCGCGGTCGAACCAAAGTTTCTTCATTCATGTCGTCGGAAGAGGTGTCGGCACTGCGCGGTGTGACTCTCTGATACTCACCCGAACCGGCGACCACTGGTGGCGCGACTTCTATCTCAGCAACCGCCGCCAAGTCCTCAACTAGCTTGCCTGCGCTTTCATAACGGTTCACGGGCAGCTTTGCCATCGCACGCGTGATGATCCGGCTAATAGAAGCGGGAAGGTCCGGCCGCTCATCGAGAACTGATGGCGGCGGTTCCTGCATATGCTGAAGCATGATCGTGGTCGGCGACTTTCCAGTAAACGGTACGTGTCCGACGAGCATTTCGTACAGAATCACGCCCAGCGAGTAAACGTCCGATCGTGCATCGATATCGCCACCTTGAGAACATTGTTCCGGAGACATGTACTGCGGTGTGCCAATTATCAGGTCAGGTGAGGTTAACCCGCCGTCGTATTCGCCCTCAGATTCTTGGATCTTAGCGATTCCAAAATCCAAGACCTTTGCGTAGTCGACGCCATTCGTGCTCACCAACATTATGTTGTCACTTTTCAAGTCACGATGTACGACTCCCTGCTGGTGAGCTATGTCCAGTGCGGCGGCAACCTGTTTTAGGATCTCCACGACTCGCGGCAGAGCCATCGGTCCGTTCTCACGAATAATTTCCTTCAACGTACGACCGCTGAGGTATTCCATAACCAGGAACACCACACCGTTTTCGTCTTCACCGATATCCGTGACACTCAGAGCGTGCGGATGGTTAATTCGAGATGCAGCGCGCGCCTCCCTTGAAAAGCGTGCAACGATCTTTTCATCAGCTGCGAGTGAAGGACGCAGCACTTTGACAGCGACCGTTTTGTCCATCAACACATGAGTGCCGCGATAGACAGATCCCATCCCGCCTTCGCTTATTCGTTCATCAAGGCGATATTTGCCAGCGAGCGTTTTTCCGAGCAATGAGTCGTCAGTTTTCTCGAGTGCTACGCCATCGGCAGGACATAAAGTAGTCGTGTCGGGATACTCAGTGCCGCATTTCGGACATACTTTCATCTAGCGGGCTTGCCTCATTTCGGTTTGGGAGGAGTGATGTCAGCCTACCACACTGAAAGAATGCGAAGCAAAGAAGTGATTTTTCACCATCAAGTTGGTAATAGTTTTAATTTGACGATTATTGCAGAAGATAAATGCGAGCGCAGCCAGAGCAGCGCTCGCATTTTCTTACACAACTACGAATCGAGTTAGGTCTTAATGAACACGATCAGCAGGGCAAACAGGACGAGTGATTCAATGAGCGCAAGACCAAGAATCATCATCGTCTGAATCTTGCCAGCGGCACCGGGATTTCGGGCAGCGCCCTCGCACGCAGCCGCTCCAATTCTTGATTGCCCTAACGCGCCACCGAACACCGCGATTGCGAAACCGATTCCCGCAGCAATTGCTTTCAGCCCTACGCTGCTATCAGGCGGATGTGCTCCGGCATCCGGCGCCTGTGCTAGCACTGGCAATGCAGCCATCAACACCGTAAGCACCGTGAAGAAAAGCATTCGAAGTCTTTTCATAGTCAGGTTCTCCTTCTGAAGTCCTGTGGCTTCAGAGTCAATCGGTGTTTTGCTCTTAAATGCGGCTGGGGCAAACGGGTTTGTATTAATGCGCCTGCATCCGGTATCCACCGCCCCTCGAACAACGGCGCTCCTGCGAAACAGACCTGCGAAAAGCTATGAACTACCCGATTGGCCTTTCACCTCGAAAAGAGTCAAACACCTTTCCATCGCCGGCATGTCAACGTGCGCGGGTGCATGTCCCTCGTCGCTCGAACACGCGTTACGATTAAAAAACTAAGTTGCAGCAGCCGCCAGCTCTTTTTTAACTGGCACATGAACCTCATCTTGCACGGCATAATCTGCGTGCTCTTCGTGCTCATCGTGTGGCGCGTGCGTCACTTCGCTTAAGTACAACTGTGACAGAAGCACAAAGACAAACGTCTGAATGAAGGCAACGAAAACTGCTAGCGGCATCAGCAACACGGGAAGTACCCAGTGAGTAACTACCGGATAGAGACTGGCAACGGTGCTGGATACCTGTTCGTCCGCAAACATGTTGCCGAATAAACGAATGCCGAGAGAGAACGGGCGAATGAAGTTACTGATTGCCTCAATGGGAAATATCAGCGGTGCAATCCACCAAACTGGGCCAGCCCAGTGTTTCAAATGCTGAAGCAGGCCGTTCTCTTTTATACCGATGTAGTTGTAGTAAAGGAACGAGGTTATGCCGAGCGCGAACGTCACGCTTACCGCAGCGGTTGGAGACATAAAGATGGGAAACAGGCCCATCAAGTTCGAGACCAGAACCAGGACGGCGAACGTCATCACAATTGGGAAGTACTTCAATCCGTGTGGGCCAATGATGTCGGCGATCATGTCACGGATTGCCAGCACTGCCAGTTCAAGAGTTTGTTGTCCGCTGCTGGGCTCATCGACAGACAGCTCACGACGCATAAACCAGATAATGACAACACTCAAGATACAGGCAATAACAAACATCACCGTGTACCAGGGGATCGCAGTCTCTGGTGAGTACGGACCAAATACGGCTTCGGGCGTCGTTCCGAATTTAGCGAAGAACGACTTCCAAAACGGATAGGTGGTTTTCATCTGAAGGTGGTAAACCGGTTCGCCAAACCACTTGTTGACGAGCTCTACAATTATTGGCGTGTGATGAGCCGATTTTCCCGGGGCGTGTTCTGCGGTTTGTTCAGCGGTTTGTAACAACCAATACATTAACCAATTTCCTCTCGACGAACGATTATCAGATAGAGTTCTCTAAAGGCTTCGACAAATAGCGCCGCTACAAAACTACATAGTCCTGCGATGGTTGCTGGAAGAGATATCAGATTCATCGCATATGCGGCGTAGACTGCAAGCCCGACGGCGAAATAGCGTAGTACATACTTAACCAAACCAATTTGTGGTTTGGCGCCGGGGGCGGCCGATGCAAAAGCAGCTTTGATCGACCTCTTCATCCAATTGTGATTGAGCAATGAAAGAAGTCCGCCAAGTAACAGCCCGCTCGTAACCCTCCACGGCGCAACAACAAGACTCAACGCGACGGATAGACCAATCACGATCATCATCGTGCGTTGAATGCGCGCCTCCAACCCGTCCGCTTGCGGGTCGTGTGAGGCACCAGCACCATCCCTGTTAGCGAAATCAGACATTGGCAAAGCGTGTGATTTTACTGGCCGAAATGCTTGTTGTCGAGTGCTCTCTCTGTGCGTGCTCTGTGTCTCCCTGCCTCTGTGGTTCCTTCTGCTTGCAAGTCATTCAACTCCAAGAAACCACAGCGGCACGGAGACACAGAGCACGCACAGAGGATGATCGGAATCAATTAAGCTTTGAAGTGAGCCGGACAAACTCGTAAAAGCCAACACCAGCTCCCAGCACAATTCCTAACACCATCAACCAGGGCGACGTCCCTAACCATCGGTCCGCAAGCCATCCCACTCCACATAGGCTTGCCACTGACGCAAATAATGTAAACGCCGCTGCGTAAGCAATGCCGCTTTTCCGTCCTTGATCGTCGTCTCGTTCCGGCATGGCCTATCTACCATCGCTCGCGAGTGACAAAGCTCTTCGGCACTTGGACCAAAAGCGCGCCCGGCGAGTGTCGCATCGAATCGTGAATGAAGCAGACGTGCGTACACCAACAAGCCTTCCCACCATCGATTGCTTTCAATTCCACTTCTCTTCCGTTCGCAGCCCACAGCGCGCTGAAGTCGTAATCGTAGTCACTTAGAGTCGCGAATTTCTCGCGCAACTCACACGCACGCACATCTCCGTTGTAATCGATCACGGCAATCGTCTCTCCCGCAGTGCATGGGAATGGCCATGCGGTCGACTGTTGGAAATTGGCGTGTTGGACTCGATAGTGAGTAGTGATAGCGCCTACGTAGGCAATATTTTTGACGAAACGCTTGCTCGCATCGTCGTCCTCAAACATGCGATCGCCGTAACGCTTTGTAAGCTTCGAAACATAAGCGTACATCGAAGGCAGCACTTCCTCGGGAACTTGTTTTATGTCATCGCCCACGAGCGTCTCGCCCCTAACGATATTGAAATACTGCCCATCCAGTCGAAAGTTGGCCCACATGTACTCAGCAAGCTTCTCGATCTCGTTGTAGTTTTCGGCACAGACTACGGTGTTGACATTTAGACGAAGGCGATCGGCGAATCTTTCCTTGAGCGGATAGAGTGACTGAATACACTCAAGCGTCCTTTCCCAATTTCCGGGAACCCCTCTGATCCGATCGTGCGTCTCACCATATCCATCCAAGGCAACGTTCAAATACAAATCAAGGGACTCATGATTCCGCAACGCGTGATCTACGATCTCGTAAACTCGAGATTTGACTAAACCGTTAGTTGGAATAATCAGCCGCTGCACGCCGTTGTTGCGGACGAACAAATCAATGATGCTGCTTACGTCTCGTCGCAACGTAGGCTCGCCACCTGACAGCCATAGGTCAGTTATCTGCGGCATGGTTCGGGAGACTTTCTCGATCTGTTCGAAGCTCATATCGCCCGGGTGATTGAGTTCGGCGTGGTAGAAGCAAGTCTTACACAAGGCATTACAACGTGAAGTCACAAATAGGATCACCGTCCCGAGTCTTTTTTCTCTTCTTGCGGAACGAAGGAGTTGAACCAGTTGTATTGCTCTGTTCGTCACTGTTGGCGATCGATGATGACAGCTTCGGTAGGTGATTTCAATTCATACGTGATGCCTCGCCACTCGATACGTCGCGAGAAGGCTGCGGTGACTGCGTTGAAAAGGTAGACCAATGACGCGATGGGCCAAAGCGTAATGTGTGCGAGTAGATTCCCACGGAACTTGTGACCATAGGCGCGCAAAGGGATGCGCACTGCTCTTAATCGAACGTAGGACTTCAATGCTCCTAAAACAAAGATCAGCAGAACAAGCGCAGAGACCTTCCACTCGAAGCGACCTTGTAGAGCTGCAATCAGAACCAGGAAGATGCCGCCAAAGAACACGAAGCAAAAAAGAAAGCTGCCGATGAGCAAAGGTTTCCAAAGTTGTGGCGCATAAACACGAGTAATCTTCAGTTGTCGGTTCGTGAATTCTGCCAACTCTCTAAAGTCGCAATCTTCGAATGAAGGCACCAAGCATGAGGGTGTGAAGTGTATCGGCAACTTAGCTTCATTCAATGTTCGGGTGAGGGTGAAATCATCCGACACGGTACCGATCCATCTCTCTTTGATCTTCAAGTCCTCAAACACCGTTCGGCGAATGGCCGTTGAACCGCCCCAGCAGAAGTTCTTCCAAATGTTCTCGCCAAGTGCCGATGCGATAGAAGCATTCCAGACTGAGCGAAGGTGCGACGCAAAATTACCGTTTACTGGGACAAACCAACGGTAGCCGGTGGCCGCTCCCAGTTCTTTGTTAACCAGCGGAGCAACCAATGATTTCAGCCACAGCGGGTTTGTTCGAGCATCACTGTCCACAAACACGAGCACCTCACTACGCGGATCGACATGCTCTACCGCAATACTCAGGTTGTGAACTTTCTGTCCGCTATTCTTAGCTGGTCCTGCGAAGATGAGTTGAGCATTGACGGTCTGCGTTGACTCCTGGAGTGTGATCTCCTTAATCAGTTCGACAGCGGGATCGTCTTCAGCACTCGTTACAAAGATGAGTTGGTAGCCCGGATAGTTCTGGTGAAAGAGTGCTGAAAGGTTCTGCTCTAGACCCTGATCAACTCCACGACACGGTGCAATCACTGAAACATACGGTGAAAATCCTGTCGGCGTGTTTGCGCCTTCACGCCTCACATACGAGGAAAAGCGAAATCCACCTCGCAGAGACAAAACTCCGAGCCAGATCACGATCAACGCTAAGAAATAAAAGACGTACATAAAAGAAGGGCGGTGCCAGATAGCAACGCCCTCAGAGATGTTCCGGACTTAAACCTTACTTGAGTGCGATTTGGCCCACTGCAACCAGGGGCTCGATCAATTTTTGCGCGATGCTGATGAATGGCTGTGGGAAGACACCGGTAACAATCACCCCTACCACTGAGACAATCAGTGCGGTCTGTAACGCAGGTGACAACGCTAACGGCTTGTCATCCGCGACTCGATCACCTAGATACATGACCTTAATAAAGCGAATATAGTAATAGAAAGAGATCACCGTGTTGATAATGGCCCAGATTGCGAGCCAGTAGTACCAGCTCTTTCCATCAGCGGCGCCACGCTGCAGCAAGCCACCAAATAGAAAATACTTCCCAATAAATCCTCCCGTCATCGGTAAGCCGCCGAGCGAGAGCATGAACACAACCATCATCGCCGCCATGCCTGGTGCTTTGTGGGCCAGACCTGTCAGATCATCTACGTTGTCGCCGATGAATCCACGTCGACGCAGACTGATGATGATGCCAAAAGCGCCCATGTTCATTAAGGTGTAGACGAATAGATAAATGATAAGTCCAAGATAGCCATACGTATTTCCGGCAACCAGACCTAGCAGTAGATAGCCGGCATTGGAGATCGATGAATAGGCCAGCAGTCGTTTCGAGTTCTCCTGCGTAACCGCAGCCCAGTTCCCGACAAGAATCGTGATCGCAGCGACCAAACCTAGCAACGGTGCCCAGTCGGTACGCAGACTCGGCATCGCTTCAAGAAAGATCCGTGCGTACAACGCAAAGCTCGCTGCCTTTGATCCTGTGGAAAGAAAAGCAGTGACCGAAGTCGGCGCGCCTTCGTAAGCATCGGGAGCCCACATATGAAATGGCACGGCGGCAATCTTGAAAAAGAGTCCAGCGGCAAGCGCAATCATCGCCAGCAATAGTAAAGGTCTGAGTGAGCCGTCTTGGACTTCAGTGCCACTGGGCAATGAGGCCACAATCTGACCGACTGCACGACCGATCTCGCCGAGATTGGTTGAGCCAGCAAGTCCGTAGAGGAATGACATGCCGTAGAGCAGTATGCCGGAAGAGAAGGCTCCCAAAAGGAAGTACTTCATTGCGGCTTCATTCGAGCGCTTTTCTCTTTTAGTGAAAGCTACCAGCACATAGAACGTAAGGGCCATCAACTCCAAGCTGATGTACAGCACGATCAGATCGTAGCCGCACGCCAAAAACATCATGCCTACAGTCGCAAACAAAACGAGCGCATAAAACTCGCCGTGCTGTTCACCCTCGATATCAAGATAACGAGTAGATATGCCGATCGTAAGTGCTGCAGCAATCAGGAAGACACTCTTGAACAGCAAAGCAAAGCCATCGATGCGAATCATTCCGTAGAAACCATCGAGCGGCAGAATATCGCGGCTGTACCACCACTGTAGACCGAGTGAAGCGGCGGCCAACGCAATGCCTGCAAGACAGAAGTACGCAATCAGCTTGCTCTTGCGATAGGGGAGGACCACTTCCATCACCAAAGCAACGCAAGCGCAAACAGTAATAATCAACTCAGGCGCGATGAGTTGTAGCTGCGCGACATCGATGAGTGCGGTGGTGTTGGCTTGAAGAAGCATTGCGGGTTAGAAATTAAAATTTAGAATTTAAAATTTGAAAACCTCTTACACCCGACCCATTCAAGGTATGGCCCCGAATTTGAAATTTGCACATTGGACATTGTTTCAAATTTTAATTTTAATTTTGAAATCTCAATTTTATTTCGAGGCTCGGCTCTCCGTACTCGCTGCTGGCGGTTGTCCCGGAATCGGATAATCGGGTCGCACCTGACGCACTACAGAATTCACCGGCTGCCGAATGTAATCGAGAAACACTTTCGGATACACACCAATCCAGAGCGACAAGATGACCAACGGAATCATGTATGCCCATTCTCGTTTGTTCAGATCCGAAAGTTTTTCATTCTTCGGGTTCTCGATATTTCCGAAGAACATCCGCTGGTAGAGCCACAGCATGTAACCCGCGTTGAGGATGATACCTAGCGCACCCCAGGCTGCCCACATCGGGTTAGCTTCAAAGGCTCCGCGCAGAGCGAGAAACTCCGAAATGAACACGCACAGCAGCGGCAATCCAATAGCAGTCATAGCCATCGACAGAAAGACAGCCGCATAGCCAGGCATCACGTGTGACAATCCGCCAAACTCGGCGACGTTTCTCGTGTGACGACGCTCGTAAATTATTCCCACCAGCAGAAACAGGGCGCCCGAGTAAATTCCGTGGTTGACCATGTGCAATACAGCGCCGTTCACTCCATTCGGATTTAACGAAAACAATCCGAGCATCACTATTCCCATCGATGAAACGGATGAATACGCGACGAGCTTCTTAACATCCCCGTCCTTCTTCACCACGAAGTACATCGCGGCGAGCGCGCCGTAAATGATCCCCACAATCGCAAGGAAGATCGTGATGCTGCGAACACCGAATGATCCAAAATAAGATTCATCAGCGGACGCGGCGGGAAACATCGGAAGGTTGAAACGATAGAAGCCATAAGTTCCAAGCTTCAGCAAGATTCCGGCAAGTATGACTGATCCAGCCGTAGGTGCTTCTACGTGCGCATCTGGCAGCCACGTATGAAATGGAAACATCGGTACCTTGATGGCAAAACCAAGTGCAAAAGCGAAGAAGAGCAAGACCTCGAGAGTTGTCACCGAACCGGGCGGCGATAACACCGAACCCATGGCCTGCATGTACATCATATTGAAGGTGCCAGCCCCACTTTTTGCAGCAGCAACAGCATTGTTCAATATCGCGCCAGCTTCGGCATTGCCGGCGATGTTCGCCAGAGTCATCGGCGTGATTTGATTTGCAAGCGTCATGTCCTGAGTGAGGAAGTACATCTTCAGCACACCGAGCAACATCACAACCGAGCCGACTAGCGTATAGAGAAAGAACTTAATCGCAGCGTATAACCTGTTCTCGCCTCCCCAAATTCCAATCAGGAAATACATCGGCACTAGGGATACTTCAAAAAACAGATAGAACAGAAACAGGTCCATCGACGCAAAAACGCCAACAACGGCTGTCTGCAGAACCAGCAACAGCACGTAGTATTCCTTCTCGCGTTTCTCAATATATTTCCACGATGAAAGTGCGGCGATCACTCCAAGCAGCGTCGTCAGCGTAATCAACAACACCGCCACACCGTCTGCGCCCATTTGATAGCGAGCGCCAATTATTGGGATCCATTGGTGGTCCTCGAGAAATTGCATGCCGCCGATATTTCGATCGTACTTAAGCAGAAACAGTGACGCGACGAACGCCAGTCCAAACCATGCGGTCGTGAACTTCTTTATGAGATCCCCCTGCTCTTTTTTGAAGGCAGCAAGAATAATGATTGCGCCGAGCGTCGGAAGCCACGTAACGATTGAGAGAAGATGGAGGTTTTCCATAATTAGCTTTTCATTATCAGTTATTGAACGCTATGCCACCCGCTCGCTCTCTCTGTGCCTTCTCTGTGTCTCCGTGCCTTTGTGATCTCTTATGCATGAGCGACACTCAACGCAAAGGAAAACCACAGAGTTAAGCATGCGCGGGGGCGCACCACCGAGCATGAAAAAGTTGATCTTTGAAGTAAGCTAGCTCCAACCAGCGTGGACTGGAGATCGTAAGTGACTGGCGCCAGTGACTGCTCGCTGAGCCCGACACAGAGTTTGATCCGAAAGCCTTACCGAGGCACCACCGAATAGTGTTACGCGCGCGCGTAAACTTGTAGAGCAGAATCTTCCTGTTGGAGGCTTTCCCCGCTGGAGCAAAGGAGCTGCGATGAAAGTCGTTCACGAAATCTGCTGCGGGATTGATGTGCACGCCAAGATGTTGGTGGCGTGTTTGATTTTGGCTAATGGCGAAAAGAAGGTGCGCACCTTCTCGACCATGACTGTTGATCTGCTGCAGTTGCGTGACTGGCTGGTAGCCGCGCAGTGCACGCATGTGGCGATCGAAAGTACTGGGGTTTACTGGAAGCCGGTTTTCAATATTTTGGAAGACGCGCTGACGGTGATCCTGATCAACCCCGAGCATGCCCGTGCTTTGCGCGGTCGGAAGACCGACGTCAAAGACGCTGAATGGCTGGCCGACCTTTTGCGGCACGGGTTGCTGAAGGCGAGTTTTATTCCGCCAGCGGAGATTCGCGAGTTGCGAGAATTGACGCGCTATCGCGAGAGTCTGGTGCGCGAGCAGGGCGCGGTAGCCAATCGCATTCAGAAACTGCTGGAGAGCGGCAACATCAAACTGGGTCAAGTGGCCAGCGATGCGTTGGGAGTAAGCGGCCGCGCGATCTTGAAGGCGCTGGCCAAAGGGGAAAACGATCCGCGTAAACTGGTGGCCTTGGCCCGGGGCAAACTTAAAGAGAAGAGCCTCTCTTTGGAACGGTCGCTGGAGGGCCGCTTGACGGTGAACCAACGATATGTGCTGGGCGAGTTGTTGCACCGTTGGGAAGAGTTGGAAAGCGCGGATGCACGCGTTACTCGCGAGATTAATAAGTACGTGCAAGCACGCCCTAAGCTGGCCCGAGCCCGGGAAATTCTGGACGGCATTCCTGGGATCGGGCTGCGCGTAGCAGAAGTGATCATCGCGGAGATTGGTATCACCATGGCTGTCTTTGGCGATGCGGCGCATCTGGCTAGTTGGGCCGGCATTTGTCCCGGCAACAAGGCTACTGGTGGTAAACGCCTGTCGGGTCGCACGCGCAAGGGCAATACTTATTTGCGGGCCGCGCTGGTGCAAGCTGCCTGGGGTACGAGCATGAAGAAGAACTGCTATTTGAGCAGTCAGTACTTTCGATTGGTCAAGCGACTGGGCCGCAAGAAAGCCTTGGTGGCTGTGGCTCACTCGCTGCTGATAATCATCTTTCATGTTTTGCAGAACGATCAAACTTACACCGAACTCGGCGGTGATTACTTTGATCGTCATCATGTCGAGCAGCAACGCGAATACTACTTACGTCGTTTGCAAATGCTCGGTTTAAAAGTAACTATCGAAGAACTGACTGTAGCAGCCTAAACGCTGTCAACCAATCTTCGGCTTTAGTCTCTGCGCTGGCCGCAGAAAGTTGATCGTGTCCCCTCTCCCAAGTCTGTTTTTCAGAGCAGGCACGGAGTCACAGAGGACACACACAGAGATCCAATAATTCAGAAACCAAAAGCAAAAACGTTCTTAACAGCCGCGACGATGTCAGACCCGAAGAAGACAGCAACCGCAGCAACCAAACCAAGCACCATCGCCAACGCGTAGTTCTGAGTAAATCCTGTCTGCGCTGCTCTAAACAATGGCGACATGAGTCGCACGACAAAATCAGCGATGGTATTTACCAACCCATCGACAAAATACTTGTCCATTCCGCCGGTGATTGTGCTGGAGAGACGCGTCACCCAGGCACAGCCGTTGACCAATCCATCAATAACCTTGGAATCGATTGCGTAAACAAGGCGGGCAGCATCCATTACGCGACGCGTTATTGCCCAGCCGTAGAACTCGTCGACCCAATACTTGTTGTAACTGGCCACATAGAGTGGACGAAGTCTTTGTGCCCAGATGTCCGGCAACCCTGGATCCTTCACGTAGAAGAAGAAGCCCAATCCAATACCGAGACCAGCAACTAACAGAGAAATCAGGATAAATAACCATTCGGTTGCTGTATGACTACCGACAACGTTTTGAACGGCATGGGCCAGATTGAACCAACCTGTGTGCGCAACGGAAGTTTCACCATGACCTTCGATGATTGGAGCCTCGGTCGCATGTCCGGATGCTGGCGGTTCATGTGCAGTGCCAAACTCACCGGTTTGAGAGTTCCAGATTATCGGCGTCATCCAGTTGACGATGTTCAGCTTTCCGCCTGGGTGGTCTGAACCCGTGATGGACTTGAACGCAGGACCAATTCCGACGAAACCACCAATCGTCGCGAGCACCGCGAGGACAAAGAGCGGCGCGAGCATGGAACGCGGCGACTCGTGCGGCACGTGAGCACCATGACGGTGTGCGTCGTGACCACGCAGGTGCGTTCCGACATCCTCGTGAACTGGCCCAACATGTTCGCCGGGTTCGTGTCGTGGCCTATCACCCGCTGATGCGACAACCGCCTCGTGTGGTTCCAACCCTTCATCGAATCCATGGGCATACGCCTCATCTGCTTCACCACCGGCGCCTTCAAGAAATCGTTCCTTGCCCCAGAAGGTCATCGCGACCAGGCGCGTCATATAAAACGCGGTGCAGGTGGCCGCGATTGTTCCCACCACCCAGACAAGCCAGCCATAAGGAATCTGCTCCGTTGAAGCCGCACTCCAAAGGATTTCGTCTTTGGACCAGAAGCCACTTAACGGAATCACACCGCAGATCGCCAACCACCCGGCAAGAAATGTCAGGTACGTGTAGGGCATGTACTTTCTCAGATTGCCCATCCGACGCATGTCCTGTTCGTGGTGCATTCCGTGAATTACGCTGCCGGCACCGAGGAACATCAGTGCCTTGAAGAATGCGTGAGTCATTACGTGAAAGATGCCGATGACAAAAGCCCCGACGCCGCAAGCCATAAACATGAAACCCAGCTGCGAAACAGTTGAATACGCCAGCACCTTCTTGATGTCGTTCTGGGTGATACCAATCGTGGCAGCGAAGATCGCGGTTGCGGCGCCGATCAATGCGACTACCAGCATCATTGTCTTCGAATGCTGAAAGATGACATTCGTGCGGGTAACCATGTAGAGACCAGCCGTGACCATCGTTGCCGCATGAATCAACGCAGATACAGGCGTAGGCCCCGCCATCGCATCGGGCAGCCACACATGAAGCGGAAGCTGAGCAGACTTACCACAGGCGCCGACGAACAATCCGAGAGCAATCCAGGAAAGCAAACCCCAGTAGCCAAGTGGCTCGAGTGGGTAGTCTTTCGCCTGGCTGATCACATCGGTGTACTGAGTAGTCCCAAACGTAGCGATGATTGCGAAGATGGCTAAGGCGAAACCAAAGTCGCCGATACGATTCGTAATGAAAGCCTTTCGTGACGCATCTGCTGCTTCCTTCCGGCTGAAGTAATAGCCAATCAGCAGGTAAGAACAGAGTCCTACACCTTCCCACCCAACAAACATCATGAGGAAGTTCGAACCCATCACGAGGACGAGCATCGAAAACATGAAAAGACCCATGTACGCGAAGAATCGGTAGTAGCCGGTATCGCCGTGCATGTAACCGGTCGCAAAGAGGAAGATACAAAGACCTACTCCGGTCACAATCAACATGAAAACTGATGACAGCGGATCGAGCTGATAGCTCCATTCAACATTTAGGACAGAGCTGCGTGGCTGTTCGACTACAGCGACAGCAACTGCTTGCGGGTTTGTCTTCTGCTCAGGAGGTATGTGCGCAAGTTTTTCTTTTGCTTCTTCATTAGCGGCAATTGACGCGCGCTCCATGCCACCGAGGGTTTGGTTGACTGCGCCACCGTTAATCCAGGTGAACTTAAGGTCTGTAATGTAGGGATTGGGCCAGATTGAGTTGTTGCCAAAACCGTAGGAGTAGACTGCGAAGACCGTGATCAAGAAAGAGAGCGCGACTGAGCCGACCGCAATGCGTCCGATGAGCGGCTCGGAGAAGCGGAATTTACGACCAAGCAGGCCGTTGATTGCAGCGCCGACTAAAGGCAGAAGTGGAACAAGCCAGATGTACTTATGCATTGCGACGTCTTTGGTCTTGGGTCTTTGGTCTTAGGTCTTAGGTCTTAGGTCTTAGGTCTTTGATGCTTGGTCTGTAATTTGTAGTTAGTGTTGGTTCGTGTGATTTCGCGGATCGTTTTTTCCCGCAATGACTAATACAATCCACAAAATCACGCGAACTAAAAATTAACCATGCAGCTAACTACGCAAGCAGCTACGGCGACTGATAACCACAACAGCTGACCACGGGGCGACGGACGAAACGAAGACCTAAGACCAAAGTCCCCAAGACCACTTTTCACCATTTCAAAATATCTATCTCATCCACCCAAATCGTTTCCTTGTTGCGATACAGTGCGATAACAATTCCAAGACCGATCGCAGCTTCTGCAGCCGCAACGACGATGACGAAGACGGTAAAGATTTGGCCGGCAGTGGCGTTGAGGTTGCCGCTATCCTGCAGGTAACGCGAGAAAGCAATAAAGTTCAGATTCGCAGCGTTCAGTATTAATTCGATCGACATGAAGATGACGAGGATGTTCCTCCGCGTTAACACACCCGCGACTCCAATGATCAACAGCAGTGCTCCTATAACCAGGAACTTAGAGAGGTCCGGGTTCTTGGCGCTCTGTGTCATCATTGACCAACGGCTGTTAGTCGTTTCTTGAAGCACGAGAGCAATGGCAGGAAGGAAGTAATTCAGCATCGTTACTAATCCTGTTTCATTCCAACTTCCGGAGCGACGTCATCGACAGCCGCCTCTTGCTTCAACGTTCGCGCGAGCATTACCGACCCGATGATCGCTACAAGCAAAAGCACACTTGCGATTTCAAACGGTAAAGATCCAAACCGATAAAGAATGCCTCCCACCTCTTGGGTCTGGGCTGTGATTCGCGAAGTACCGGTCGCACCCTGGGGTAGTCCCTGCTCAAGATTCTCACGTCGTTCATTTGCAAGAACGCGATTCTCCTGTTTTTGCAGCCCCTGATAGCCGGTATTGATTGCATAGAGCAAACCTCCAACCAAAAGAAAGCAGAAGATCAAACTAGTCGCCACCTGCCGCGGTCGGTTAAAGATCTCGTCGCTTCCTCGTTCCTCAGCGCCGACGTTGACAAGCATGATTACGAAGAGAAAAAGGACCATGACACCGCCGACGTAAACCAGAATCTGAACGCCGGCGATGAACTCAGCATGTAGAAGAATGAACAGAGCGGCTACAGAGACCAATGAGGAGATAAGAAAAAGTGCGCTATGGACTGCGTTGCGCGCCATCACGGTCAGAAGACCTGCCAGGATGGCGGCTATGGAAAACACCCAGAAGAAAACTGCTTCCCAACCAGAAAGAATCATTGACGATTGACGATTGACGATTGACGATTTGAAGTCATTCCGTCGCTATGAATTGTTTTTATTGCGACTTCGGGATCTGCTAAACGCCGATATTCGAGATTTAGCCATAATCCGCCTCAGTTCCTCGGCTTCTTCCAGTAACGGTTTCACCAAGTCGGCCTTCATAAAAGAACCTTCAATAATAAGTTCCAGCCAAAAGGCGCTTTCATCTGACTCTTCCTGAACCGTTCCGATCTTTGCAATAAACTCTCGTCGCGAGCGACCCAAGCAGGCCGCGCGATAATTTGCGCCGACGGAGGTTCCAGCCCGCACAAGCTGCCCTCTTATAGCTCTGCCCTCGACCGTGTTTGGCAGAGCCGCCGCAAGTTTAAGGATCCTTAGGGCAAACCGTTTAGTGCGTTTCTTAAGATCTTGCGCATCCATGAGGTGAGGCTCCAAATGGAATGAGCAAAATTGTCAATCGATTGCATTTCGTAAGACCTTCTACATCGATGGCGTGAGGCTCGCCGATGGAAAAGCAAATCTTCAATCGTCAATCGACAATCGTCAATTACGATACTTCACGGTTTCGCGGCCTTGTTCGAGCATCTCGCGATTCCAGACGAAACCAGCCCGAGAGTATGTGGCCAATTCAAAGTCTTGCGTCAGCTCAAGGCACGACGTGGGACATGCTTCCTGACACAACGCGCAGAACATGCAACGTGAAGTATCGAAGATGAACTCGTCGAGCACTTTCTTGCGGCGAGGCTTCCCTGCAACAACGATCTCAACGTCCATCGCCAGAACATCTATGCAGTCCTCGGGACAAGCCAACGCGCAAAGGTTGCACGCGATGCACAGCGTGTCATGAGTCTCGGGATCCATGTTCAGGCGCGGTGCGCCGTGAAAGCGAGGAGCTACATCCGGCCTCACTTTCGGGTATTGCTCCGTGTAAATGCCTTTCCCCGCTACCGAGTCACGATCGAAGACAGCGCCCACGTTGTACTTGAGGGTGAGCCCAAGTCCCTTCACTAGATCGATCATGAAAAAGCGCTTGAGCTTTTCAATAAACTTTGGTTGTGGAACTTTTACTAAAGGCATAGAACCATTTCCAATTTCCGATTGCCAATTGCCGATTAACTGATCGCAGCCTACCTCAGTTGCCCCTCAACACCATTGATTCAGCCATGAGCCGGTTGCGGTGGAGTCTAGTGTGTTTCAGTAAGCACCAATTGGCAATTGGCAATTGGCAATCTTCAATTACCTGCCACGGCTGGTCGTCCTTTCGGCAAGTCGACCAGTCGAATGTTGCGTCGCTGAGTCTTAAGATTGAAATCCCGCGAGCGCCAGTTGATTCGCGAAAGCAATGCAGCCGCGATAAGAACACCGGCAACTCCGAAGAAGATCATCAATCCCTTTCCGGTAGCAGTGAGGTTCAAGCCATCTGATAGAGATTCGATGGTCTTAAAACCGCGCCACCCGTCCAGTGCTTGAATTAGAAAGATCGCAAAAGCCGTCAATCCAATGTTGATTAGCGCTGATGGAATCAACCACTTCCAACCAATATCCATCAACTGATCGTAACGAAATCGCGGCAAGGTCCAGCGCAACCAGAAATACAGATAGAGAACAACCAATAGCTTGATAATGAAAACCAGTAAACTGACTATAACATAGAGGTTGTGATAGCCATTCGCCTCCAATCGATAGACGAACGGAAAGTACCAACCACCAAGATACATCGTTACTGCTACGGCTGAGACCACTACCATCGCGGCGTATTCCGCCATGAAAAACAACGACCACCGAAATCCGGAGTACTCAGTATGGAAGCCTGCGACTAACTCCGATTCGGCTTCAGGCAAATCAAATGGCGCTCGATTGTTTTCGGCGATGCCGCTTATCAAAAAGATCAGAAACCCAAGTGGCTGATAGAGCACAAACCAGATTGTGTCCGACGCCTGAGCGTAGACGATCCCTGATAACGAAAGCGTACGCGCAAACATCAGCCCCCCGATGAGCGAAAGACCCATGGCGACCTCATAGGAAACCATCTGAGCGCTCGAACGCAATCCACCCAGCAGTGCATATTTTGAATTTGAGGACCAACCGGCGAGGATCAATGCCAGCACACCCACACTCGACACGCCCAAGACAAAGAGAAGTCCGATGTTCACATCGGTGACGACTCCCCAATCAGGAGCGAACGGAATAACAGCGAGAACAATGAACGACGAGGCAACTGCAATGTACGGAGCGAAGAAGAAGATCCACCGGTCTGCTTTCTCAGGAATGAAATCTTCCTTGCAAAGCAGCTTGATGCCATCAGCGATTGGCTGCAGCAGTCCCCATGGGCCGACACGCATCGGTCCGAGCCGAGCTTGCATAAAGGCCGAAATCTTGCGCTCGAGGTAAGTAGCGTATGCGACCCAACCTGCAACCAGTGTCACGATGAGGCCGATTTGAATAAATGGCCAAACTACATGGTTCACCGTGTCTGCGCTGAAGAATTTCAGCAGCAGATCGTCAATGAAACTGATGGGCGCAAAATGAAGAAGAAAAAAGTGCATTTTTCAGAGAATAGGTTGCTTGGTCTTTGGTCTTTGGTCTTTGGTCTTTTGTCTTTGGTCCTTCTTTGAGTTTGAAATTTAAAATTTGGAATTTGAAATTTAAAATTTCTTTACCGATCAATCTCTCCCAGCACGATGTCGAGCGTGCCGATGATGGCCACTACGTCAGCGACCAGGTGACCAACACACATCTGCTTCAACGCCTGCAGATTTACAAACGACGGTGGACGGACGCGCACTCGCCATGGCTGCGCCGTGCCATCCGACACCAAATAACAACCAATCTCTCCCTTCGGACCTTCTATAGAATGGTAGTAGTCACCTACCGGTGGCTTCACTATCTTGGGCAGCTTTGCGTTGACCGGTCCATCCGGAAGCTTAGACAGCGCCTGATCGACAATCCTTCGCGACTGCCTCATCTCTTCAAGTCGCACCAGATAACGATCATAAGTGTCACCGTTTTCTCCGAGCGGCACATCGAAATCCATGTCTGCATAAGCAGCGTATGGCCTAGCCTTCCTAATATCCCACGCGACGCCGGAACCACGCAGGGCTGGCCCAGAAAGCCCGATTGCTATTGCTTGCTCAGCAGGTATGACACCGATGCCAACAGTTCGACTTAACCAGATGCGATTCTCAGAGAGCACAGTCTCATATTCATCGAGTCGCTTCGGAAAGTTGCTAACGAACTGACGGACATCACCTTCAAAGTCGTCATACGCGTCGTTCGGCATACCGCCCACTCGCCATGCGTGACAAGTAAGTCGCGCGCCAAACTGTCGTTCAAAAATTTTCAAGATCTCTTCGCGCTCACGCAACGCCCAAAGCAGTACGGTAACCGCACCGATGTCGAGCGCGTGTGTGGCTAACCAAAGAAGATGAGAAGCGATGCGATTCAGCTCAGTGAGAATGGTTCGCAGGTAATGGGCGCGCGGCGGCACGTCGAGTCCCATCATTTGCTCGACCGTCTCTACCCACACTAGACCATTGGAGACGGCCGCAATGTAGTCAAGACGATCCCAGTAGGGAGCGATCATCGTGTATTGACGGTTCTCGGCAATCTTCTCCATGCCGCGATGCAGATAGCCAATGTCGCAATCCAGATCGATCACTGTCTCGCCGTCTAATTTGAGAATCACACGAAGTACACCGTGCGTAGACGGGTGCTGCGGCCCCATGTTGAGCACCATCTCGGGGCTATCGAGCAGTGTTTCTTGAGTTGTTGCGATTTCTACTTGATGCATAAGAACTCAAGCCGTGGCACCATCAGATTCCGCGGGCAAATAACATCCAGTGACGCTCCAGGGTTCTATTATCAAACCGATGTCGCTTGCTTTTCCTGCAGACCGCGACTCAGCGAGCTTGCTCACTATTGCCTGAGCTGCGCTGGCTTTATTCCAAACGTTGCGTGGTCTCGCAGTCTCGGTCAAGACAAACCCTGCCACCTTTGCCGCATCCGGCGTATCAAAAACCTTAGCTTCGTATTGGGCGGCTATCTCTTTAGGAGTCATGTTCTATTTGACGATTGACAATTGACGATGTCGAACGTCGCCCCAATAGTCAATTGTCAATCGTCAATCGTCAACCTTACTTGTCTTTCGGCATTACCTCTTTGCCCTGTTGGAAGATCTCTCTCATCATTCTTTCCTGTGGAACCGAAAGAATTTCAAGACCATAAGCTCGTCTTTGCTCCAATTGCTCGAGCTGCACTTCGGTCATTTCAGGAAGATGATTTTCAGTCCACGCGTTCTCCACGAACTCGAGTGCGTAATCTTTCCTTAACGGGTGCCCTTCCCAATCCGGTGGCAACAAGATGCGGCGCAAATCCGGATGATTCCGGAAAGGGATTCCGAACAGATCGAATACTTCTCGCTCCATCCAATTCGCCGCAGGCCATACGCTCGTAACGCTCTCGACCCCGGTATCTTCATCCGTTTCCACCTTCAAACGGACGCGTTCGTTTGCGCTGATCGAGTAGAGGTTGTAAACGACGTCAAAAGGCGCAGGGGTTCTCAGAGGAAAGTGGACGCACGTCACATCCGAGAGATAATTAAAAGGCGTCTCAGGATGCAGCCTTAGAGCGTCAGAGACACTGACGATCGACTGGGCAGCAACCTGGATCGACAACTGGCCGAGAAACTCAGTTGCTTTTCCGATTACCTCCCCAAACTGGTTCTTCAAATGCTGGACTAAAGGATGGGATGACGCATCGGTTGGTACCGGACCTTCAGCCTTCTTTTTAACCGGAGGTTTGGGTGCCCCAGGCTCCGCTGGAGTTTGTGCAGCTAAGGACTCTTTTACAGCGGCGACGCGAGTCTTTGCTTGTTCCACCATAGCGGCTTTTTCAGCATCAGCGGCTGAAACTACGCCTGCGGGTGGAATTGATTCGGGTGGTGGGGTACCTGTTTCGGCAGCGGCGTCCTTGGGCGAGTCTGGCTCAGGAGGTAAAACTGCTTCTGGCTCCTTGTTGTCTTCTGCCATAGGGTTTCGATTAGGCGCTCACACTTTGATTCGGAGTGCGCTCCGGGTGTTAGCCGAGTGCCCAAAGGCTTCGCATTGAAGAGTTAATGCTATTAAAGTTAATGCTATTAAAGAAGGACGGCAAGCGCGATTTAAGCATGCGAGCAATTTGCTGTCAACGAGTCATACAGACAGTCTATTGAGGTAAGATCATTACCCAAAGAGCGCATCTTTCCTGTGATTAATAGTGACTTCAGCATTCGAATTCGCAATCAGGAAATGACTGGCTTGACGTTCCTTTACTGGCTACCTATCATAGCTTGTTTGCAAATAGCAGCATTTCGCTGTCTATAGTGAGGTCAAGCTGAATTAAGGATCATCTAATGAAACCAGGAATTCACCCGGAGTATAACGAAATAACCGTAACCTGCGCTTGTGGCGAGACGTTTACGACACGCTCAACCAAAAAAGGCGATTTACACGTGGAAATCTGTTCGGCTTGCCACCCGTTCTTCACGGGCAAGCAGAAGCTGGTCGATACTGCTGGACGCGTAGACAGGTTTAATAAGCGATACGGCAAGAAGACCACCGAGCAAACGGCATAACTTGAGTCCGACAAAAGCAGTGATTCATCGTCATTAGCTAAAACAAAAACCTAAGACGCCGGCGTATCATCGTCGGTCGCTAAAGGTGCATCGAACCTACAGCGACCTGAGCAAACGCCGGCGTTGGTGTTTGTTCGGTTCGCAAATTTCGAAATTGTAAAGACTTATGAGCACAAACGAACGAGATCTAATCGTAGGCGGGCAGGCCGTAATCGAAGGCGTAATGATGCGCACTCCGAACGCGTACGCGATTGCCGTGCGAAAGGCGGATGGCACGATTGTTAACACCTCAGCAACGCTGCCGAAGTGGAGTGACAAATACCCCGTGCTTAAGCTGCCCATTCTTCGCGGTGGTGCGGTGTTGGTTCAATCGATGGGCCTAGGCATCAAGGCACTAAACTTCTCAGCCAACGAGGCCTTTGCCGAAGCTGAGTCCGCAAAGGAAGTAAAAGTCGCACTTACACCCGCCGTGATAGAGGGCGAAGGTGATTTTGCCGGAGTTACAGGAGCTGTGCCGGGACTGTTTCCGGTTCCAACGCAGAAGCGGTCCAGAGATGAAATGAAGACAGGCGGTACGGCCGCAGCTGCAGGCTCCATTGTTTTTGCGATCGTCTTTAACATCTTGCTCTTTGTTGCCGCACCACTTCTCTTAACGAATGCGATTTTCATTGCTGCCGGGTGGGCAACTACTCCAGCTGTTGCAACGAGTA
This sequence comes from Acidobacteriota bacterium, assembly GCA_046726395.1. Classification (GTDB taxonomy): domain Bacteria; phylum Acidobacteriota; class Blastocatellia; order Pyrinomonadales; family Pyrinomonadaceae; genus PSRF01. Next base: position 2,829 of record JBKPAL010000248.1, on the reverse strand, counting down.
CAACCAACTCTTCCAACGTGTCTACGCCCGTAACCGAAAATCCAAGTGGAAACACAACATCAGGAGCTTGGTATGAGGATGCATGGCGTGGTGTGCGAACGTATTTGCGTCCTGTCCGTCCGTCAATCCTTTTCAACCTTATCGACGGACTAATTCGCACAGCCTTCTTCTTAACGATGATCATCAGCTTCTCGTTCCTCAAGGACATTCGACGAGTCTTTGAGTATCACGGCGCAGAACACAAGACGGTATTCACCTGGGAAGCCGGTCTTCCGTTGACGGTCGAGAACGCCAGACCGCAACCGCGCCAGCATCCACGCTGTGGAACCAGCTTTCTGATGGTGGTCATGTTGGTGTCAATAGTGCTGTTCTCAGCAATAACGTTCGACTCACTCGTCTACAACTTCCTGGTCAGACTCGCATTGGTGCCAGTGGTTGCAGGTGTTTCTTACGAGATCATTAGGCTTTCGGCGCGAAAGGAGAGTGGTTGGTTCTTTAAGCTGATCACGCGACCGGGAGTGTGGTTGCAGAACATCACGACTCAGGAACCAGACGATCAACAACTCGAAGTCGCGATTGAAGCACTGAAAGAATCGCTGAAATTGGAACCAAACATAGGCGAGCCAGCGATGGCGCCACTCTCGTAAGGCAAAGAATATGTTAGACAGACTCGCACAGATTGAAGCGCGTTATGAGGAACTCACGAATGAGTTGTCGTCGCCAGAGTTGTTGTCCAATCAGTCTGCCTACGCCAAGACGGCAAAACAGCACCGCAGCCTGAGCGAAATCGTAGAGAAGTATCGCAGCTTGAAGTCGCTGCAGGACGAATTGACTGGTGCTCAAGAGCTTTTGAATACAGCTGACGACGATGAATTACGTGAGATGGCACGACTGGAAGTCGAAACACTCCAAATGCGCGTCGAGGCCACAGAGAACGAGCTCAAGGTGCTGTTGATTCCTTCTGATCCGAACGATGAGAAGAACGTCATCCTTGAGATTCGAGCCGGCACTGGGGGTGACGAGGCTACACTCTTCGCCAACGAGATGATGCGCATGTATCACCGCTACGCCGAGAAACAGGGTTGGCGCTTCGAGATACTCGACGCGTCTGAATCTGGTATTGGTGGGATCAAGGAAGGAATTGCTTTGATCGAAGGCGACAAAGTTTATTCAAAGCTCAAGCACGAGTCGGGGGTTCATCGCGTGCAGCGCGTTCCGCAAACTGAAGCCAGCGGACGCATTCACACGTCGGCTATCACCGTAGCTGTGCTTCCTGAAGCGGAAGAAGTAGACGTGAAGATCGATCCGAAGGATCTACGAATAGATACCTTCTGTTCGTCGGGCCCAGGTGGACAGTCAGTTAACACGACCTATTCCGCTGTTCGCATCACTCATCTGCCAACTAACGTTGTCGTCTCAATGCAAGACGAGAAATCACAGATCAAGAATCGCGAGAAGGCAATGCGCGTCCTGCGTGCGCGTCTTCAGGAGATCGAGGAGCAGAAACAGCACGACGCCTTAGCGAGTGAGCGCCGTTCAATGGTGGGTTCTGGCGATCGATCCGAGAAGATCCGCACTTATAACTTTAAAGAGAACCGTGTGACTGATCATCGGATTGGTCTGACGATTCATCAGCTAGATCTTGTAATGGCGGGCAACCTCGACGAGATTATCGATGCCCTCGTCACCCACTACCAAGCCGAGAAGTTGAAAGAGGAAACAGTCACAGTCTAAGGAGTAATGAGTGCCTCCACTCATCACTCGTCACTCCTTAATCCCCGCCAATCCGTACTAGAATTCTGGCGATGTCAGTCACTCACGTACTACTCATTCGCCACGGACAATCCGAAGGTAACGCAGCCGGCAGGTTTGGCGGCCACACTGCTACTCCACTTTCCGCAAAAGGCCAAGAACAAGCTGAAAGGACCGCACAGGTCTTGGCCTCAGAAGGTTTGACAGGTATCTATACGAGCGACCTTCCGCGTGCCGTGGCAACCGCCGCTCCTTCAGCAGAGTTGGCTGGAGTTGAACTGCAAATCACAGATGCCTTCCGCGAGAGAAGTGTAGGAGTAATGGAGGGCATGAAGTTTGAGGAGGCCGCTGAGAAGTTTCCCGAACAGTACGCAGCGCTTTTGCGTCGCGACATTGATCACGTCCTGTTAGGAGGAGAAAGTTATCGCCAGCTTCTCGATCGCGCATCTCGGAAGCTGGATGAAGCTATCGAGATGCATCACGGCGGACGTATAGCCATCTTCACGCACACTGGGACAATCTGCATTCTCGCTCTTCACTTGATGGGCGCACTTGATGCCCCGGATTTGAAACCGGTATGGATAGCGACAGCTAATTGTGGAATTTCTCGGTTTGAACTTCGCGAACACAATTTTGTTCGTGTGGCAGCACTCAACGACACACGACACCTCGTGGGTTTAGCTCAGGCGAAGTCGAATTCAGCGTGAATTTCGCAAAGGTTGTTGTGCCCCTGGACAGAGCAAAGGCGCGAACCAAAGTTCCTTGTTCTAAGGAGAGGAACTTCAGTTCGCGCCTAAAATTTTCGGTCGCGGAAATTATTTTGTAACGTGCACCAGCATCTCGGTACCCGACTCGATCTTCAGCTCTTTACTGCCTTTGATCGCCAGGGAGCCCGCGCCGCCTGCACCGCCAATCAATAAACCGATAGCAGCGCCCTTACCGCCTCCAGCGATACCGCCGATGATCGCGCCAGCTACACCGCCGATACCGGCACGCTTCACTGTCTGTTTTGTTCGACTGCCTGATTCGACGTTGCCCTCGTTATCAGCTTTCCCTGAATCGGATCCGTAGACCTTC
>JBKPAL010000247.1:0-23496 GCA_046726395.1 Acidobacteriota bacterium | reverse complement strand
TGTACCGGTCAGTGGTATTTTCATCGACCCGAATTTAGCCACACCGTACGTGCAGCAATACAACATTGGTGTGCAATGGGAGTTTGCGAACAACACCGTCTTGGAAGTTGGTTACGTCGGCAACAAGGGCACGAAGTTGTTGCAACTCATCAATCTCAATCAGACGTTCTATGTACCGACAACTAACAGCTTCGTACCGAGACTTGCTCCAGGAACGATTCTGTCAACGAATAAGAATGTCACTGGAGGCGTGCACCAGGTCCAAACGAGTTCGAACTCCAGATACAACTCTCTGCAAGCCACATTAACGAGACGCTTTTCGCAAGGCCTGCAATTCACAGCGGCTTACACGTTCGGAAAGTCGCATGATTACTACAACGGTACAACAGTTAATGAGCTTGCTAGTCTGCCAGGCGATCAATTTGACTGGAGAGCCAACTACGGCAGATCGGACTTCAATCGCGAGCACCGTTTCGTTATCAGCGGCGCTTACGACTTGCCGAGGTCTAAATCTGATTCGGGCGTGGTGCGCGCGTTGTTGAATAACTGGCAGTTGGCGGGTATCGCAGTGTTTCAAACAGGATTACCGTTCTCTATCATTGATAATCCAGGGAACGCTGTGTTCAGTCGTGCTAACTTCAATCGCAACTTTACAGGACAAATAACCTGCGATGGTCCAGTCTCGAGTTGTTTGAACGCCTATTTCAACCAAGGCGCGTTCGTTATCTCACGGCCTCGATTGGACAACACAAACGTTGGTCCAGTCACTAATCCGAACTTTGACCCGAATGCTCCATTCGGAAATAGTCAACGTAACTTCTTGACTGGTCCGGGACAAAAGAACGTGGACCTTTCGATTATCAAATTCATTCCGGTGAACGAGCGAGTGCGGGGTGAGGTGCGAGCGGAATTCTTCAACGCCTTTAATTGGGTAAACTACGCCAATCCGGTTAACAACATAGCAGTGGCGTCTTTCGGAAAGGTCATTTCAGCTAGCACGGGACCACGTGTTGTTCAGTTTGCCTTCAAGGTGCATTTCTAGGAGATGACATTCGCACGAATAGTAGGTACGGGCGCGCATGTCCCAGCCAAAGTGCTGACCAATGATGATCTAAGCCGGACGCTCGGCGAGGACATCAACGAATTCGTTTCCGAGGTCCTGGGTATCAATGAGCGCCACATCTGCGCGGAAAACGAAAGCACTGCCGACCTCGCTACTGAGGCTGCCAGCAAAGCGTTGGTAGCGGCAGAGGTGGCGCCAGAGAGCCTGGACCTGATAATTCTCGCCACAGACACACCCGAACAACTTTCACCTGCAACTTCTGTCGTCCTTCAACATCGGCTTGGTGCTAAGAATGCCGGAACGTTTGATGTGAACGCTGCATGTGCAGGATTCGTCACGGCACTCGATACCGGTTCAAAATTCATAATCGCCGATCCCTCTTACAAAAACATTCTTGTGGTCGGAGCTTACGCGATGAGTAAGTTCATCGACTGGCGCGACAAAAAGACCGCGACGATCTTCGCCGATGGTGCAGGTGCGATAGTGTTGCAAGCTTCCGAAGCGCGGCCGGGTTTTCTAGCGTCGAAGCTTGTTGCGGATGGCAGTTTTCACGATCACATGGGGATATATGCCGGTGGAACACGCATGCCGGCGACAGAGCAGATAGCGCGTGAGGGTGTCTGGACTAAGTTGAGGTTTGCTAAGAAATACCCGGCAGAGGTTAACACTGTAGGGTGGCCCTCTGTGATCAATGACGTGTTGCGGAAGTGCAACCTTAAGCTCAGTGACATCTCACTCTTTCTCTTCACACAGGTGAATCTCAGCACCATAAAGGAAGTGATGGCGAAGTTGAATGTGCCCATGGATCGTACTCATACGATCATGCAGAAGTGGGGTTATACCGGATCAGCTTGTATTCCGATGGTGCTCGACGACGCCGTGCGCGCAGGAAAAATAAGGCGTGGTGAGAACTTGATCATGTGTGCCTCAGGTGGGGGACTGAACATGGGCTGCGTCGCGTTCCGCTGGTAGCTTTGGAGTGCGGCGACTCGTCGTCCTTTGATCTGTTGAGCTACTAATATTTACGCAACACACGAAAGCGGCGACCAATCGCCGCACTCCAAAAAGGATGCGTTATCCAAACATCCAGGCTCTGTTTGCCGAGCGGTCCGATCAATATGGCTCTAAGAATGATCGGCCAGCACCAGATGTTTTCTTCTATCGGCGAGACGAACGCTGGGTTGGCATCTCGTGGGACGCGTTTGCCCAAGAGACAATGGACTTCGCGACTGCTCTGCTGTGTCTTGGGCTCACGCGAAACGCCTCAGTCTGTATTCTCATGGGCAACGTGCCCCAGTGGCCAATTGCTGACATCGGGACCATTACTGCCGGCGGAGTAGGCGTTGGTCTTTACCCGACAAGCTCTGCCGAACAATGTGAATACATCATCAATCACTCCGATGCTGAGTTCGTGATTGTTGATTCGCGCGAACAGCTCGAAAAAGTCGCGAGCGTTCGCAATCGTTTACCCAAAGTAAAGCGAGTGATTGTGCTCGATGAGAACTGCCCGTCGCCCGAGAATATTAGCTACCGAAAATTTATCGAACGTGGTCGTTCTGATCGTGACCGCTTTGCTGCAGAACTGCGACGTTTAAGTGAGAAGGCAAGCGCCGACGATGTTGCTGTCATGGTCTATACATCGGGCACGACTGGACGACCGAAGGGCGCGCGCTTAACCCATCGCTACATCATCAAAAGCGTCGAATCGCTTCGGCACGTGATCCCGATCTTCGACACTGATGTAGCGTTTTCTTATCTGCCCTTCTGCCACGTCGCGGAAAGAATTGCCGGTTTGTACAACCGGCTTTACGGTGGCGCGTCAGCTTACTTCGTCGATGATTTGTCACGGCTCGGTGATTACATGTTGGAAGTGAAGCCAACCGTCTTTGCGAGCCTGCCGCGATTCTTTGAAAAGATTCACTCGCGGATCATTGCTGATATTGCATTCTTGCCCACTGACGAGCGCTCTTCATTTATGGATGCTTTGGAAGTTGGCCGAGAGGTTTCGCGATTGCGTCAAAAAAATCAGCCTATTCCAAGTAGGCTGGACGAGCGGTACAAGCTACAAGCATTGCCTCTATTGCGACGCGTTAAGCAGTACTTTGGAGGGCGCATACGCATTGCAACCTCGGGTGGTGCACCACTTCCGCTTGAAATCGCCGAGTTTTTTGATGCGGCGGGTTTACCGATTCTCCAGGCTTATGGGTTGACGGAGAATCTGTGTGTCTCGTTCAATCGGCCGGATCGACACAAGTTCGGTACTGTTGGACCACCGATGCAGGGTTGCGAAGTGAGAATCGCACCCGATGGTGAGATTCTCGTTCGCAGCGAAATGATGTTCAAGGATTACTACAAGTCGCCCGAAGAGACAGCCGCGGTGTTTCAAGATGGTTGGTTGCTTACGGGCGATTTGGGAAATCTTGATGCTGACGGTTTTCTCAGCATCACTGGACGAAAGAAAGAGCTCATCGTCACCTCGACTGGCAAAAAGATTTCTCCCGCTTTATTGGAAAACATGCTGAAAGAGCATCACTTGATTTCGCACGCGATGGTCTACGGTGAAGGCAGGAGTTATCTCATCGCGCTGCTAACACTGAACGCGCTCGAGTTGGCTGAGTATGCTCGTCATCATGAGCTTGCCTACGAAAACGATCAAGAGCTAGTTCATTCACCGGAAGTGAGGAGGTTGGTCCAGGAATCGATCGATAAGGTGAATGCAAGAGTGTCGTCGACGGAATCGATCAAGCGATACGCGATTCTGCCGCGTGACTTCCAGATTAAAAACGATGAAGTCACGCCAACCGGAAAAATCAAACGAGAAGTTATATACAGCCATTTCTCGGATGTGATTGAAAAACTCTACGGGGTTGCAGCTACTGCAGATACAAACGGAGGGTAAGCGAATGGAAAGATCGATCGCGAGAAATTTCGTGCTGGCAGTTCTGCTCTTGGCGGGGACCAGCATTCAAGCGCTTGCTGCACGAACCGGAACGCAGGCAGCACCTTCATTCCCTGAAAAGGACATAACTGTCTACGGGCAGCGGATTCATTACATCGATACAGGAAGTGGGCCGGCGGTGATTGTTCTACATGGTCTAGGCGGCAGTAGTCTGGCCTGGCTTCCGAACATTGCGCCGCTTGCTGCGAAGTTTCGAGTAGTGGTTCCGGATCAGCTGGGATTTGGCAAATCGGACAAACCATTCATCGTTTACCGCATTGGAACTTATGTTGACTTCCTTGAGGAATTTCGAAAGCAGTTGAAGATTGAACGCGTTGCGCTGGTGGGAAACTCAATGGGCGGTTGGATTGCTGCTGCCTATACGGTGGCTTATCCGGATCGCGTCGAACGACTCGTGCTGGAAGACGCGGCTGGTTTTGCGCCACCACCAAATTTCGATACGAAGACTTTCTACGCTCTCAATCCTTCCACGCGAGCTGGCATGAAGGCGGTCGCCGCAAAGGTTTTTTACAATCCGCTGTTTAGCTCGGACTTAGCCGTGGACCACGCCTTGACCCTACGTCTATCTGCTGGAGACGGTTACACGATCAACAGTCTCATCGAATCGATAAGCCGCGGTGAAGATTTCCTGGACGGGCGAATAAAAAATATCAAACAGCCGACACTGATTATTTGGGGGCGGCAGGACGGCTTGTTACCAGTCAGCGATGGCGAACGTTTTCATCGTGAAATTCCTAACTCGACACTGGTAGTTGTCGAGGAGTGTGGGCACGTACCGAATCTCGAAAAAGCGGCTGAGTTCAATGCTGCCGTGCTCAAGTTCCTAAGTGGACAATAGTGCTCCACCGTAGTGGCGTTTACTGGGAGCGCGGGCGGCCCCGCCCGCTGCAATAGGTGCGAATGCGGGCGAGGACGCCCGCGCTCCCAGTAAGTTATTCGTACTCACAAGAGTCAACCTATGAAATTCAAGATCGGTGACACAGCGTCTTTTTCAAAAACAATTTCCGATGCAGACATTCAGGCATTTGCTGACGTAAGTGGAGATCACAATCCCTTACATCTTGACGAAGAGTTTGCCAAGACCACACGGTTCGGACGAAGAATTGCCCATGGAATGCTAAGCGCCTCCTTACTCTCTTCGACTATCGCAAACCAGCTACCGGGTAGCATCTATCTGAGTCAAACGCTGAGGTTCGTGTCCCCCGTTTACCTCGGCGACACGATCACGACCCGGGTAACAGTAACGGCCATACGCGAAGACAAACCGATACTCACCTTGGAAACGATTTGTGAGAACCAAAACCTGGAAGTAGTTGTGAAGGGTGAAGCAACAGTACTCGTCGAGTAGTCAGCGTAAGATTCGTGGCCACCGTCATTTCTAAAACAACAGAGGAATCGCAATCGACTGGGTATGCGTGGTACGCGCTCGGCCTGCTAACCATCGTTTACGTTCTCAACTACCTCGACCGGAATCTCATCTACATTCTTCTGCCACCAATAAAAAAGGAGATGGCTTTTACTGATCTGCAGTTGGCATTGCTGGGCAGCATGTCTTTCGTCATCTTCTTCACAGTACTTGGGATTCCATTTGGCCGGCTCGCTGATCGTGCAGTCAGGAAAAACATGATCGCGGGCGGTCTCGCTATCTGGAGTCTCTTCTCAGGACTGACCGGCTTCGCCGAAGGTTTCTGGTCGCTATTCTTCTGTCGTGTAATGGTGGGTGTTGGCGAAGCGACTCTTGGTCCAGCGGCGTTATCACTGCTTAGCGACTTTTTTCCTCCACGTCGAAGGGCGACAGTACAGGCAATCTATTCTTCCGGAATTGCGGTCGGCGCGGGACTGGCTTTTTTTCTCGGTGGCTGGATTGCGCAGCATCTCGGTTGGCGTTGGGCCTTTTATCTACTCGGATTTCCTGGATTAGCCGTAGCGGCGCTTGTTTTTCTCTTACGCGAACAAGCACGTGGTCGCACCGAGGTAGAGAAAGTGAACTATACAAGTCGCGACTGGATGATCCTCTTCAAATCAGTTCCATTGCGGTATCACTATCTTGGTTATGCGCTATTCGGTTTGGCTGCAAACAACCTTTCATTCTGGGGCGCAACTTTCGTTGCGCGAGTTTATAAATTTGATTTAGCTACGATCGGTATCGCCGCCGGCATATTAACTATTGTGGCAGGAGTGCCCGGTACGATCCTGGGTGGTTACGCTGCGGATCGCTTTCGAAGGTTTGGACGTGGTGGTCGAATGTTGTTTGGCGCTCTTGCAGCGTTGTTAGCAGCGCCATTCTGGTTGCTGTTTATTTTCGCTAATGGGCCAGTAACGTTGCTGCTTGCCAATCTGGTCTTGTTGGGTCTATCGCTGGTGTGGCTTGGTCCTGCGGCGGCTGATGTTCATGACATTTCCGGACCTCACTTACGCGGGTTGGGAATCGGCATCTATTTCTTCACTGTCATCATTGCTTTTGGTCTCGGATCGCTACTGATAGGCCAACTCAACGATTGGCTTGGGGCAACAAGCAACCCGGTGTTGATGCGCTACTCGCTGCTTGTTTGTCCAATTGCGTGCTTTCTTGCTGCGATTGTACTTTGGCGGGGCAGTCGAGCAATGGAAAGACTGAATTGAGATAGACGGGGCCACGGATTACACGGATCTCAGGACAGAAGTCAGAGATCAGAGGTCAGAAGTCAGAGGATCAGAAGTAGAGTCAGGAAGTCAGAGGTCAATGGCTTTGCCTTTTGGACTTGAGGAAGTGGCTCCGCCCTTCCGGCAAGACTTCATAATAAATCTGGGCTGTGCCCTCCGGAGCCTAAAGTAGGGCGCAGCCCAATCGTGTTTTGTAACCGTTGCGGAAGGGCGGAGCCACTTCCTCAAGTCCAAACGGCAAAGCCGAATCAAGCCTGACTTCTTACGTCTGATCCGTGTTATCCGTGTTAATCCGCGGCTAAGTCTCTTTTGGTTCTACTTCAGCCTTCGTTTCGCTTCATCAATCAAAGCATTGTTCCGCTCGTAATCGATTCCACTTTTTTCAGATAACTCAGGTGGGTATTGATGATCTCTGTAAACCGGGTAAGCCTCCGTACGCAGATGTGCCGGCATGTGATGACCACGTCGGTTCGCGCGTTCATGACGCAATGCAGAGATGTCCACGGGAGCGACAACAATTCTTTCGCCAGGACCTGGCGATGCCTCCGCGAGTAACCGTCCATCAAAGTCAACAACCTGACTGCCACCCGGCCAGGAGTACGGTGGGTAATGCTTCAGGCTTGCTCCTTGATTAGCAGCGACTACGTAGGCAATGTTTTCGATCGCTCGACAACGGTTGATGATGGTCCACCACGCCATCGGCTCCGTCGCGCCCCACGGATCCATGTAAGCCGACACTCGTATCAGCACCTCTGCACCGTTTGCCGTCAACTGTCGCATCGCTTCAGGAAATAACCAGTCGTAACAGATTGCACACCCGAGCCGGCCGATTGCGGTGTCAGCAACCGGGAAAAGCGGATCGTTATAGTCAGGCAGATCATGAGGACTCGTGTGTACCTCGTAAGGAATCCACGTATTAACTTTGCGGTACTTGTAGAGGATTCCCTCTGGACCAATCAGGCAAGTCGTGTTGAAGATGTGGCCCGGCCAGTTCGGATCGACTTCGAGCATCGAGCCGCTCTGAATGTAAATGTTGTACTCGCGCGCTTTGCTTTCCAGTCTTTCAGTGTGTTCATTGGGGATGGGCACGCCTAGTTTGTCGATTAGCTCGGCCGCTGTCGGAAACACAGGGGCGGCGTGTGCGAACTCGGGAAAAACAACCATCCGTACCGGCAGGAAAGGTGCGGACCCGGCTACGGCGGAATCGATCATCGAGAGAATTCGATCTGTATTGGCGCGCATTGCACGAAGGTCAAGCGGGTTAGGCATATCCGTCTGGCAAGCAGCGACTGAATATCTGATTTGTTCCATTGCGTTTTAGTTATTAGTGAAACCTGTTTCTGAAAAGTAACTCATCATGGGCTTGCCCTCTGGACTTGAGGATGTGGCTTCGCCCTTTCCGGAAAGGCTGTAAAAAACTCCTGGGCTCCGCCCTCAAATCAGCGTTGGTCACTAGAGAGAAGGGCGTGGCCCAAAATCCTCTGCTAGCCTTACCGTAAGGGCGAAGCCGCATCCTCAAGTCCAGAGGGCAGAGCCCAGGAGTTTTTTATAGCCTGACCGGAAGGGCGAAGCCGCATCCTCAAGTCCAGAGGGCGGAGCCGATAATGTCATCTACCCAGCAACTCTGTTAACAGAGAAGGTACGTTAGAGGTGACCACTCGTGTGTTGTAGTTTTCCAAATAGCGACGCCGCTTTTCGGTTAATGGATATCGCTCAGGAAAGGCGTATGGATACTTTGTCATTCCATGAAATGGCAATGGCCCAACCTGGTCTGGACTTGCTGAGTTGATATCCATCTCTTTACTAAATCCGTCTGCGTACAACAAGAACGTGCGCTTCCAACCGCGAGGCAACGCCGGAAGCTGATCCGCAGCGAAGGATAAGGTGATTTCGTCACCCGGACGCGAGATCACGAACATGTCATCTGACTTGCTCAGCAGGTCACGCACGTCACCTTCTCGAGTATAACGACCAGTCATTACCTTCCAAGGCGAAGTAAACGACACCTCATCGTAGCTATAGCCGAGCGGCTGTCGTCCATCTGCGGAGAACTCCTTTGAAAAACCACGCCAACGTAGATCTGCTACGGCGGGACTCAGTCTAGTAAGCTGCACTGCGTCATTACCGCCGGATGTGTCGACCAGGATCTGGTCCCAATAGATCCTCATGTTCGTCACAATTCGCACGTCACGATCTGCACTCAGGAACTTGCCAGTAAGATCTACAGGTATCGTCTGGGGTCTTCCGACTGGAATACCAATATTTTCGATCACGGTTTGCCAATCACCGCGGTTGTCCTTCACCTGAAGTGCAGGAAGCATCAAGCTCGAACCGCTCTGTGATGCAGCAAGGATGTCGCTGGACCATGCGTAGTCAGTCCATCCGGTAAGGAGCAGAGCGATGCGTTCGCGCGGCTGTCCCTGAGGTTTTAACTTTAATGTCAACGTGTGTTCATCGGCGTAACCGCGTGTCGGATGAAGTCGAAAATCATCTGGATACTCGCGGTCCAGCTTGCTTATGCGAGACAGCACGTCGTGCCCATGATCGTCGGTCGCAGCCAGCGGTACCGTCGCCCGGCGTATTGTGTAGAGCTTGAACGGAGGTCGAGGCGGATCGATCAGCCCTTCGTTAGGATAGACCTCGACATCTGCCGGATGTGCCACTGAGATCAATTGCAAGTGATCCACAAACAGAGCTTCCTCGAGCTCGTTCGTCACGCGCAATTCATATCGACCGTTGCGCTCCTTCAATTGATCGTCGCGAATGCGCACGTACTCGTCCGGGTCAGGTGAGTTGTAGACGCCGGGTTTCTCCATGTGGCCCATCTCGCCACCGCCCATGAAGTCCGTCACGAATTCGAAGCGTTCACCATTCCAGGTGTAAAGGTAAGGACACGACGATGGTTTGCGATCCAACTCGGTGATGGAAAGAACGGGAGCCGAGGCCGTTCTGCTCGCAACCTCGGTCTCAGCCTGAACGATGCCGGCAGGCCATAAGACTCGCACTGCATCGGCGGTTGTTCGCGAACCTAGTCCAAAAATCGTGTCTGCCGGAGCCGGAGCAGGTGAAGCAGAATAGGTCTCGAGCTTCTGCGCCAGACTGCCTGCCCGCAACTCGAGCTTTGCACCTACAGCGCTGCGATTGCTTACTCGAGATGCAAGTCTGATCGGCAAAGAATGATTTCCGTTGCCACCTTCGTTGCGAGCAATGGTCAGTTGTCCTGAAGAGGAGAGAAGTATCAGGTCATCATCTCCGTCGTTATCAATGTCGCCACTCGCAAAAAGTCGGCTTGTGTTTTGTTTGAGCTTAATTGAGAGTTCCGGGCTTACAGCTCGATTGGTCACATCTATAAAACAATTGCGCCAGACACGCAGTCCTCTGTCGGTGAGAGCGACGCAGTCGAGAAGCCCATCGTTGTCATAGTCTAAAAATTGCGCGGCTCGCACTCCGTCTGAGCCATCTGGTCCAGGCGAAGTTTTAAACTTTTCGTGTCCATCACTGATTGCAAAAAGAGCCCGGCCATCCGAACGTCCGAAAAGGAAATCGGTGTAGCCATCCTTATTGATGTCGCCGGCTGCTGCTGTGGTCCAACGACCTTCGATGCCGAGTCTGGTATCACTTGCAACATCACGAAAGCTGCCGTCGCGCAAATTGCTGAAGAGCCGCGGAGCCTTGCCGTGATTGACTACTAGAAGATCTACGTCGCGCTTGTTGTTGAAGTCAGTTGGGACCAGCCCGGTCGAGTACCCAGCAACATCCAACTTCGCTGTTGAAGTTAGGTCCGTGAATTTACCTTTTCCATCATTTCGTAGGAGCAGGTTTGGGGCTGAGACGAAGTCCGAGGGAAACGTCGGTGAATCGGTGTTAGGTGCTTTCGAGAGGTCAGCGAGTCCGGAAACAAAAATATCTAAATCACCATCGTGGTCCACGTCGACGAAGGCAACAGCACCAGGCAGGTAGGGATAGGCAGGAATACCCGCAGCGGCAGTCACATCTGAGAACTTGCCGCCATCGTTGTGATACAGCTGAAGGCTACCGGAACGGATTACGAACAGGTCCGGCTTTCCATCATTGTCGTAGTCACCTGAGACTGCACCAACTCCGACGTCGGTGCCTTTTGCGTTCAGCGCTCCTGATTCCCCTGTGATGTTCGTGAACCTACCCTTGTCATTTCGATAGAGTTGCTGCGAGTTCGGAGCGATCCAAAAGATGTCTAAGTCTCCATCAAGATCGAAGTCAAACAACGTGACATTTCCACCAAGTGAAGCCGCGAGCTCACGCCTGCTCGCATCGTTGAACTCACCACGCTGGAATTGTTGTCCAAAGACGTTGGTAGAAGCTCCGAGTTCGGGCTTTGTTTCAGACGGTGGTAGCAGGTCGGCGGTAGCATCTTTGAAGGTAACCGCGGGAACCATTTGATCCACCAGTTCCGGTTCGGCTCCGGTCGAAGTGATCGCTTCGGCATAGCGTCCCTGTTCCAGGTAGTTCGAACCCATGGCCGTACCACTGCCCCGTTCGCGCAGCTCCTGGAACTGTTTCATGATCAGTTGACCTTCGTCGCGCTGACCAACTCGCACTAGAGCAGTACCAAGATTGTAGAGAGCAGTACCGTTGTAAGGCTCAGCCGCTATTGCCTCGCGCAGCACCGCAATCGCTTCTGCGTATTTGCGCTGCTGCGAGTAGAGCTGGCCCAAATTGATCTTTGTGCCAACATCATCTGGATCAATCTTCAGAACACGCTGAAACGATGCGATCGCATCCTCAGGACGATTCTGCGCTTTAGCTATGAGGCCGAGAATGTAGTGCGGCTGTGGAAAAGCCGGTGCTGCGGTACTCACGTTCTGCTCTTCACGTTGCGCACCGGGGACGTCTGGGATGTTGTAGAGCGCGATGCCGAGATTGATGCGCGCAATTGTCAGTTTCGGGTTGAGTTGCAGCGCACGTCTAAATGACTCGGCCGCTTCCTTCGGTTTGAACTGCTCAAGCAACGCGATGCCCATATTGTTTGCTCGATAGGATTCTTCTCGAATAGATGCTGAGATTTGATCTTGTGGACCAGCGGAGCTTGAATTCGTTAAGAAGGAAATGGTGATTACGACAACTGGCAAGAACGCCCAAACCAAGAGACCACTTTTGAGACAGTTCATTTGGAAGTTAGTTAACGTTCGATGTTCTAGAGTGGGTCCATTGTCGTTGATGAGGGCCTTTTTGTATACGGCGTATTTTGATTCGCGGTATAGCCTATCAAGTCTTGAGCGGGGGTAAACCGCCCTTCCCAACCTAAGAGACTTTTAAACTTCAGTGTGATGATCGTTGCTTGACAGGCTTTCAACAGCAGATGCAATCAATCAAGTTTGAAAGTCTCATGGTTAGGAAGGGCGGTTTACCCCCGCTTAACATTGGAGCGCGGTCAGCTTCCGGATCTTTGAATCAGGGCGGCGGTGTGATGGATGCGTTCTGTGTTATCTTGTCAACGAATTCCCGCACAGTCGCCCTAAAAATTCTGCGCTGACTACAAACGTTTGAGATTCGTGTTTACCCTCCGGTCTACGAAGCCGCTCAGTTTTCAATCTGCACTAGTGTCTTTGTTTCTTGGAATCCTGTTTACCTCAGCCGGCTGTCGTTCAGGAGTTCAACCA
This sequence comes from Acidobacteriota bacterium, assembly GCA_046726395.1. GTDB lineage: Bacteria > Acidobacteriota > Blastocatellia > Pyrinomonadales > Pyrinomonadaceae > PSRF01. The sequence continues at coordinate 11,192 of JBKPAL010000247.1, read as the reverse complement.
GGCGCTCCATCGCGTAAGCCAGACGCTCAGGTTGTTTCAGCATTTTATGTTGGCCTTGCTGCTTTACAGGTCGGCGATGATGTGCGAGCCGATAGCAAGCTCTCACAGCTTACTCAACTTGCGCCAGATGAACCGGCGGGTTGGGCCAACTGGGGATTGCTTGCTCTCCGCCAACGAAACTTCGATGCTGCCGCGGAGAGACTCGAACGAGCTCGGTCACTCGTGCCTGACAATGATCAGATCTACTACTTGATTGGGCTTTTGGAGAGTAATCGCGGGCGATCCACAGAAGCCATCGCTGCATTGCGCAAAGCAATCGAACTCAATCCCAAAAACTTAATAGCCACTTACAAGCTCGCTGAGGAGATCGAACAACAAGGCGGCGAAAACAGCGAAGCCGAATTTCAGAAGTTGATCGAAAGGATTCTGCAGGTCGAGCCGAGTAATTTGGCTGCGCGGCTTGAGCTGGCGCGAATAGCTGCGAAGCGCGGTGATGCAGAAATGCTTCGTCAGGCGATCGCGAAGATTTCCGAGAACTCAACCACTTGGCCCGATGAAGTCAAAGAACAGTTGAACTTGCTGCAAACAGCGGCGAATGGTCCAGACCCAAAAGCAGCAACAACGCGAATTGCTTTCTTGCGTAACGTCCTGGTGCGTGTTCCAGCGTACCGGCAAAGCCTGGCATCGATTAAGCCATCACCGGGTGAAGAAGCACAGCCATTAACTGCATTCTTGAGCTTTCAAACACCGGCTTTTGAGCCGTCGCCTCCTGATTTGGGACTGACATTCGTGAGAGAAGAAAAAGCGGTAGACATTCCAAGCGGCTGGACTTGGGCTGGAGCTTTTTGGCCTAACGGTGAGGGGGCACCTAGTGTCGTCGTGGCTAACGGACGTGACGTTCGCATCGATCAAGTCAGCTATTCGTTTCCAGGTGGTTCAGCTGGAGAACCTCCTACTGCAAATGGAATTGCAACCCTCGATTTCAATTACGATTTCAAGAACGATCTCGTGTTAGCAGGTGCTGGCGGGGTTCGTTTGTTAAAGCAGGAAGAGGGCGCGAAGTTTACCGATGTGACCGCGCAGACAAAGCTTCCTTCGACCGTCCTGAACGCAAAGTACATTGGCGCATGGCCCGCAGATATTGACCTCGATGGTGACCTCGACATAGTGCTTGGTGCGGAAGACGCGACACCGACGGTATTGCGGAACAATGGTGACGGATCCTTTGCCGCGATCAATCCATTCACCGGCGTTTCTGGCTTGCGCGACTTTGTCTGGGCCGACATCGATGAGGATGGAGATCCTGATGCCACATTGATCGACGATTATCATCAGAACAACGTTGAGAACAGACTTCACGTTTTTACCAATGAACGAAGCGGGCAGTTTACCGAGCGTCAATTGCAGGCGGGCCTGTCGTCCTTTTATGCAATCTCAGCCGCAGACGTTAACAATGATGGAAAGTTGGATATCGTCGCAGTGCAGCCTAACGGAAGCATCATTCGGATATCGGATAAGGATGAGGGGCAAGACTGGGTGACCAGTGAGATTGCGACGTTCGAGACCCATCTCTACGGGCATCGAGACTGGCAGCTTAAGGTGGTAGATCTCGACAACAACGGCAGTAATGATCTGTTACTGACATTCAGCGAATCGCCGTCGGGTAAGAACGTTCCTGGTGCGCTTGTCTGGTTGAGTGATGCACAAAACAAGTTCACCTCACTACGCAATCCGAACCCCGGTCCGGGGGTTACCAATGATTTGACCATCGGACCTGCTGTTGTATTTGGGACAGCAGACCTCAATGCTGACGGCAGACTCGATTTGATTGGTCTCAGCGGCGCGCTTGGGCCGATCAAGTCTATCAATCATGGCACGAAGAACTATCACTGGCAGGTAATTCGACCTCGCGCAGCCAAAGCTGTAGGTGATCAACGTATCAATAGTTTTGGTATTGGTGGTGAGATTGAAATTCGCTCAGGGTTGCTCGCGCAGAAACAACTCGTGGCCGGACCCGTTGTTCACTTTGGACTGGGAGAGCAATCAACGACCGACGTCGTACGTATTGTCTGGCCCAATGGATCCGTTCGCGCTGAGTTTGAGCTGAAGGCCGATCAGCCCGTCCTCGCCGAACAGCGTCTCAAAGGCTCATGTCCATTTCTTTTCGCTTACAACGGAAAACATATGGAGTTTGTGAAGGACGCTGTGCCATGGAGTTCGGCAATTGGTCTGCGCATCAACACGCTGGGAACAGCAAGTGTTGAAGCAACTGAAGAATGGTACAAGATTAGTAGCGATCAGCTCGTCCCGCGTGATGGTTACTACGACATACGTATTACGGCTGAACTGTGGGAGACCTACTACTACGATCATCTTTCGTTGATGACAGTCGATCATCCGGTCGGAACGGACATCTTTGTTGACGAGCGATTTGTTATTCCACCTGCTAAGTTAGCTATCACCACTGTAGCGACTCCTAAGAAGATTGCTCGCGCCATCGACGATAATGGCCAGGATGTGACAAGCATCGTGAGTACTCTCGATGGGCAATATCTCGACACGTTTGGGCGAGGCAACTATCAGGGTGTAACGCGCGATCATTATGTCGAGCTTGATTTGGGAAACGATGTTCCGGAGTCTGGTCCGCTGTGGCTGATTGCGCAGGGTTGGATGCACCCGACCGATTCGTCAATCAATGTTGCGATCAGCCAGGGACAACAAGAACAAGCTAAGCCACTAAGTTTGGAAGTCACCGATGGAAAGGGCGGATGGGTTGTAGCCCGTCCCAACTTGGGGTTTCCTGCAGGAAGAAAGAAAATATGCTTGTTCGACCTGACCAACGTCTTTCGTCCCGGCACGTCCCACCGGCTGCGTTTGCGAACTAATCTTGAGATTTACTGGGACTCTTTAGAATTTGCTCGAGGTCTTCAGGACGTATCTCCGAACATAACTCAACTGAATGTGGCTTCGGCGGATCTGCACTACCGTGGGTACTCTGTTATTGAGCAGCCAAATGCGTCGTCTCCCGAAGTTCCAAACTATAACCAGGTCGCTGGCTCGAAGCAGCGCTGGCGTGATCTGATTGGCTACTACACTCGCTTCGGTGATGTACGTGAGCTTCTGGCACTTATAGATAATCGATATGTGATCATGAATGCTGGCGACGAAATGACGTTTCGATTTGCTGCACCCTCCGCACCGCCAGCTGGTTGGGTGCGTGATTACGTGATCGTCGGCGATGGGTGGATCAAGGACGGCGACTACAATTCGATGTTTTCGAAGACTGTGCTTCCGCTGCCTTATCACGCTAAATCGCAATACACTACTGCTCCTTCCCGGTTGGAAGACGAATGGGTTTATCGGCAGCACCCTGAGGACTGGCAGACATACCACACCCGTTACGTAACGGCTGATGTTTTCCAAAACGGATTGAGAAATGAAGTTAGGAAATGATCGACAGCAAAAATGATCGATAGCAAAGCCGCACGAATAATTCTCGTGGTTATCTTTGTTGCTCTGCTGGCGACACCACTCGTGGTGAGAAAACTCTCGGCCCGGCGCGAAGCCGCAAGTGCGAGGATGGATACACAGTCGGCTCTCGCGCGATATGGTTTTCATCTCGACGAAGTCTCCAAAACTGCAGGCGTCAATTTCGTTCATCAAGCTCCAACCCTGGACCATCGTCTCGATCACATAATGCCGCAGGTCGCATCGATGGGTGCAGGAGTGTCGATTGCGGATTTCGACCGCGATGGTTGGGCCGACATCTACGTGACTAACAGCGGAGAAGGGAGCAAGAACTCTCTCTTCCGAAACATGGCTGATGGAACATTCAAGGATGTCGCAGGCGAATTAGGTGTGGCGGATCTCAATCAAGTCGGCACCGGGGTCTCGATGGGCGCCGTGTGGGGTGATTACGATAACGACGGTTACGAAGACTTGTTTGTGTACAAATGGGGGAAACCGGAGCTCTTTCACAACGATGCGGGTAAGGCATTCACGCGCGTGACTGAGAAGGCCGCGTTGCCGTCGTGGGTGAATGCTAATACCGCGATTTGGTTTGATTATGACAACGACGGTTTGTTGGATCTGTTTCTCGGCGGGTACTACGCGGAAGACGTTAATCTCTGGCACTTAACTACGACAAAGATGATGCCGGAGAGTTTTGAGTATGCAAAGAATGGTGGCCGCAAGTATCTGTTCAGGAATCTCGGTAATGGCTCGTTCGAAGAGGTAAGCCAAAAACTCGGGATCGATACTCGTCGTTGGGCACTAGCTGCTGTAGCCGCCGATCTGCGCGGCACCGGTCGGCCAGATCTCTTCATCGCGAACGATTACGGAATCTCGGAACTCTACTTCAATGATGGAAAACAGTTTCGTGAAGTCGGGCGACAAGTCGGCGTTGGCTTTTCACCGAAGAGCGGAATGAATGCTGCGGTCGGAGACATCTTGAATCAGGGCCGATACTCGATCTACGTCTCCAACATTTCCGAGGATGGAGTGCTTATCCAGGGAAACAACCTTTGGGTCCCGAAAGAAGGAACTGATGGTGAGTCGTTGCAGTACGACAATCTCGCGCGAGTGATGGGTGTTGAGTTAGGCGGCTGGAGTTTTGGGGCACAGTTCGGCGATCTCAACAACGACGGCAATCTGGATCTTTACCTCGTGAACGGTTATGTGTCAGCCGATCGCAATGCGAACTATTGGTATGACTTTTCGAAAATAGCCGGCGGGAACTCGACCATCATTTCGGATGCGGCGCACTGGCCCGCGATGGAAGGTCGCAGCTTGTCTGGTTATCAGCAGAAACGGACGTGGCTTAACGACGGCTCGGGCAAGTTCATCAATGTCGCTCAGGCTGTCGGCGCAACCGACACAAACGATGGACGAGCTGTTGCGATGGCTGACCTGTGGAACAGGGGAGTGCTCGACGTTATAGTTGCGAATCAAAGAGGACCTTTGCTGATCTACAAGAACAACGTTGCTCCAGACAAAAAGTGGATCGAGTTTGAATTAGAAGGTACGACTAGTAACCGCGCAGCGATTGGTGCCGAGGTCCGTGTATTCTGGCAAGGAAGGCAGCAAGTGCAACAGGTTTCCGGCGGCAGCGGGTTCTGTGCTCAAAACCAACGGCGGCTCCATTTTGGTCTCGGGAAGGACGAGCAAGTTGAGAAAGCGGAGATTCGCTGGCCTTCAGGAAGAGTTCAGACAGTTACGCAGCTTGCAATCGATCAAGTGAACAAAATCAAGGAACCAGCATGATTTGGAGTGCGGTGGCAAGCGGTAGCGGACACCGCTTTGGATCGCATCGTTGGTTTTCACTCAATGCTTGTAGTACTGCTCAACCGTCCAAAGCGGTGTCGCGCTACCGCTTGCCACCGCACTCCAAAGACTTGTGTGTGAACAATGAGTCAATCGACGAGTCAACCAGTTGTCAGTCAGCCGCTGCCAACGACGGCGGGCAAAAAGCTGCGTTTAGATCCGCGCTACGTTCCTCCTCTATTCATCACCTTCATTCTGCTGGTTGGACATCTTTCGTACGGCATTCTGGAAAGTTATGAGCAGACCGCCGTTGCAATTCTCACGGCGATTGGCACCGAGCTGCTGCTGGGACGAATCTTTTTTAAGAAGTGGATCAATCTCGCGAGTGCCTATATTACTGGTATCAGTGTTGGCATCCTCATCAGGTCACCTGCCTTATGGCCGTTCGCGTTGTGCAGCGCGATCTCGATAATGTCGAAGTACGTGTTGCGAGTGAATGGGCGCCACCTGTGGAATCCATCAAATTTCGGCATCTGCGTTCTATTGTTTTTGGCTCCGGAAACGGTATCGGCTCTTAGTATTCAGTGGGGAAACTTCAAATGGCCCCTGATAGTTATTTGGGTTTTGGGTTCAGTCATTATTTGGAGAGCAAAACGGATTCATATCAGCGCAACGTACGTGGCTTCCTTTTTTGTTTTTGCGTTTGTGCGCAGTCTGATCACTGGCCATTCTTGGCTGGCTGAAATTGCGCCAATCACTGGTCCCATGTATCAACTCTTCGTGTTCTTCATGGTCACCGATCCGAAAACAACGGTGAGATCAAAAACTGGTCAGTGCATCGTTGTAATCATTGTGGCTTTCGTTGAATTCCTGTTAAGGCTCAACGAAGTGATCTATGCACCGCTTTATGCGCTGTTTTTAGTCGGGCCAGTCGCGATGCTGATCGATATCTGGTGGGAAACTCATCGCAGAACTGCGGTGGAAGCGACGGCGCACTAATTATAGGGCTCTGCCGTTTGGACTTAAGGAAGTGGCTGTGCCCTCCGGTTGGACGCCTAAAAGTTTTGGGCTTCGCCCTGGGTGAAGTCGAAAGGTGTTTAGTAAGTCCACCGTAATCGCCCGCTCATTGCTGCGGGCGCAGCCCAAGAGTTTCTAGCCATTCACGGAGGGCATAGCCTCTTCCTCAAGTCCAAACGGCAGAGCCCATTTCACGCGTAGTTGAGTCTGACTGTCGGTTCGTGAGCTAAGGGTTCGCAATAGACTTTTTGCGCCCAGCGACTTCCATGTAAGAAAGGTCTTCTTAATGTTCCCTCGCTTGTGCGGTTGCTGTCTCGCGGTCTGCGTTGGTTTCTTACTTTTGGCGTGCAAACAGTCTGCTCCAAACACTCAAGCCGAAACTGCCTCGACTACTACCGAAGCAACACCATCACCTTCGCCGAGTCCTACTCCGCCGCGTCCTTCTGGTCCAATCGAATTCACCGACGTCACCGCCCAAGCAGGCATCAAGTTCAGGCACAACAGTGGAGCTTTCGGCAAGAAGTATCTGCCTGAAACGATCGGCGCCGGCTGCGCATTCTTCGATTACGACAACGATGGATGGCAGGACATCCTGCTCGTAAACTCGATGGATTGGCCCGAGCAAAAGAAACGTAGGTCTGTCCTCGCTCTTTACCACAACAATAAAGATGGCACGTTTACTGACGTCACGAGGGAGGCGGGGCTGGCTGTCGCAATGTACGGCCTTGGTGTAGCAATAGCAGACTACGACAACGACGGTAACGAGGACATTTATATTACTTGTGTTGGACCAAACCGGCTGTTTCGGAATTTGGGAGGTGGAAAGTTCGCCGATGTGACAACGAAAGCAGGCGTTGGGGATCCTGGTTTTTCCACGAGTGCCGCGTGGTTCGATTATGACAACGATGGAAAGCTCGACCTCTTCGTCGGTAATTACGTCGAGTGGTCCGTCGAAACTGATCAGTTTTGCACGTTGGATGGGAAGAATAAGTCTTACTGCACACCGCAATCTTATAAAGGACAGAGTGCGACGCTGTATCACAATCGCGGTAACGGCACATTCGAAAACGTAACGGAGCGAGCGGGTGTTTTGGACCCGACCGGAAAAACCCTGGGTGTAGCGTTGCTGGATTTTGACAACGATGGTTGGATGGATCTGTTTGTAGCCAATGATACGGAGCCGAACAAGCTCTACAAAAATCGAGGCAATGGCACGTTTTCTGATGAGGCTGTAGTAGCAGGCGTCGCGTTCAGCGAAGCAGGCACACCTCGAGCAGGCATGGGGGTTGACGCAGCTGATTACGATGGCTCAGGTCAGCAGAGCATAGTCATAGGGAACTTCACCAACGAAAGCATTGCGCTGTATCACAACGATGGATCAGGCTTGTTCACCGATGAAGCCCGCACTTCGGGTATCGGAAAGCTGTCCGCGCAATCGTTAACGTTCGCTTGCTTTTTCTTTGACTACGATCTTGATGGACTGCTCGACATATTCGCCGCGAATGGTCACGTTTCCGACGACATTAGCGTGGTCCAACCGAACGTAAGATATGCCCAACCGACTCATCTATTCCGCAACAAAGGCAAAAAGAAGTTTGAAGAGGTTACTGCGAAGTTGGGAAAGGCGCTGCCACGGCCGGTCGTGGGACGCGGTGCCGCTTATGGTGATTTCGACAACGACGGAGATATCGATCTGTTGATTACGACCAACAACGGGCCCGCGCGTCTGCTGCGCAATGACAACGGCAACCAGAACGATCTGCTTCGTGTTAGGACAGTGGGCACGAGATCTAATCGCGATGGAATTGGTGCGAAGGTTAAAGTGAAGACTTCCAAAGGGCGCAATCTGTTTGCGACGGTTAGAACAGGATCCAGCTACTGTTCTCAGAGTGAGTTGCCACTGACGTTTGGATTGGGCGCCCCGGAAGCAGGAGTGACGCTGACGATCGAGATTGCTTGGCCGGGCGGGCAGAAGGAGACGATTGCGAACGTCACACCGAATCAGTCGATCACGATACAGGAAGGAAAGGGAATCACATTTGCTGCTCAAATTGTTTTTGTGCCAGCGCCACCACAATCATCACCGTCGCCGCAACCTTCAGTACCAACGCTAAAGTAGTTATTCAACGGATTACACACAACAAACTTGGCTATTTTCATGTTCAGTTCGTGTCATTTCGTGGATCGTTCCGATTTGTTATGTGCATAGACGTAAACGATCGACGAAAACACGCGAAATAATACCAACCACTTCCTTTTTGATCTGTGAGATCTGTGTAATCTGTGGATTGACCTTCTGGCCCATGGAAGCTACCACCGAACTAAAGCGACTGATTGGAGTGCGCACCGCCACGGCTCTTATCGTTGGTGATGTCATTGCTATCGGAATTTTCCTTACACCAGCCAACATGGCGAAAGGCATCGGTTCGCCTTTCTGGTTGTTGGTGGTGTGGGTGGTAATGGGTGCGATCACTTTATGCGGCGCACTCTGTTATGGCGAGCTGGCGGCGAGGTATCCACAAGCCGGCGGCGGATACGTCTATCTTCGTGAAGGTTATGGACCAGCTTTAGCTTTTATGTACGGATGGATGGCGTTACTTGTAATGGATCCTGGCTTGACGGCCGCACTAGCAGTTGGGTTAGCAAGCCATGCCGGTTACGGCCTTGCTTTACAGCCCTGGCAAATGAAAGGGATTGCAGTTGCTGTAATCGCTATGGTCGCCGCTGTAAATGTTTTAGGAGTGAAACACGGAGCCTGGTTGTTGCGTTGTCTGACAGTTGCGAAGTTGGGATTACTGGTTTTGATAGTTATCTGGGGGTTCGGTTTTCAGCTCGGCGACTGGTCCAACTTCGTTCCATTTGTTGCGCCAAGACGTGATTCAGCCCCTCTCATCATAGGTTTGGCCAGTGGACTAATTGGAGCCTTCTTCTCATTCGGTGGCTGGTGGGATCTCACAAAAGTTGCGGGTGAGGTTCGTGATCCTGCTCACACACTCCCACGCGCACTCTTCGCAGGCGTCACGATTGTGACGGCCGTCTACATTCTGATTACCGCTGTATTCATCTATCTCGTCCCCATCGAGAATGTATCTTCCGCTGAGACATTTGCAGCCCAAGCTGGAGAGGCTCTATTTGGACGCCTTGGTGGCCGGCTATTTTCGTTCGTTGTGGTGGTAGCGATTCTTGGAAGTCTCTCAGCGATAGTAATGTCGGCGCCACGTGTCTATTTCGCAATGGCGCGCGATGGATCTTTCGTTCAAGCCGCTGCTTCCGTTCATCCGCGATTTCAGACGCCTGCGCGCGCGATCATTCTGCAAGCAGTATTGGCATCACTGCTCGTGACGGTGGGCACTTTCAAACAGATAGTTTCGTATTTCATCTTCGTGGTCATCATCTTCATTGGCTTAACAGTAGCCGCTCTCTTTGTTGTTCGCCGTAAAAACCAGAATGCGGCGTATCTGACGCCTGGCTATCCAATCACACCTATCGTATTTCTGGTCCTGCTGGGACTAGTGCTCTTTCTGATCGCGATGGAGAGCCCGAGAGAATCACTCCTCGGAGTGACAGTAGTTGCGCTCGGATTACCGGTCTACCACTGGATCGTGCGAAGGCGGCGCCTCTCTGGTCAGACCGAGATTTAGCTTGGAGCTTTAGTTGAGAATGAGTTTAGAGAGTGACGCGGCAACGTGGTCCGCTTCAGATCGGTTGTGCCAACCGAAAGCTGTAGCAACTATTTTCTTGGTCACAGCTGTCCTGCTCACCGTCAGCATCAGCGCATATTCGCAGGGTGATCCCCAGCTCACCAAACTGCAACAAGCAGTGGCAGAGATTAGTGAAGGTCGCTTAGCACAGGCAGAGGCAATTTTGAATTCTGTTTTGGCCAGTCAACCGCGCGATGCCGACGCCCTGAATCTTCTTGGTGTTGTGCGCGCGCAGCAGCAGCGTGCGTCAATGGCCGAACAGCTATTTCGTCGTGCTATTGCTGCTTCACCGACGCATGTTGGTGCTCACCTGAATCTCGGCGAGCTGTTACTAAACGCTAATCGGACTAACGAAGCGTTGCCTGTTTTATTGAAAGGGTATGCGCTCGCGCCTGAACATCCGCAGATCAATCTCGCGTTGGCCAAGATCTATGAACAAGAGGAAAAGTACGACCTAGCATTGAAACACTTGCGCTACATTCCACGACCTTCAGCGAGCGCCGATTACTTTCCGTTGTTGCTTAAATCATTGCTCAAGCTGAACCGTCTCGATGAAGTTCGTGAGGTCACTAATGACTTTAAGCGGGCGGGCATAAGCGATCCAGAGGTTCAAGCTCAGTTCGCGATGCTGTTATTTGCGGCTGGTCTGAACGAAGATGCCCGTCTCTTACTGGAGGCGGCTCTGGTTCAGTCGCCCAAATCATTTGCTTTACTGCATGGGTTGGGCGTGGTTTATGGCGGTGAGAAGCAATACGAGAAAGCTGGGGAGGTTTTAAGTGAAGCACTGAAGGTGAAGCAGAACGACATCATGACACTTCGTGCGCTCGCTAAGTTCACCCGCGCTTCTGGAAACTACGAAAAAGCCCTCGCCTATCTCATTACCGCGCGCCGAGTCGCTCCTAACGACGTAGGAGTGCAGTTCGACTTTGGCGTAACGGCTCTACAGCTCAACTTGTTACTTGACGCACTGCCAGTGTTGGAAGGGTTGTACCGTTCGCGACCGAATGAACCTGCGTACGTTTACGCTCTTGCTGCTGGTCGTTTCAAGAAAGGTGAATTGACGGAAGCCGTACGCTTGATGAGAACTTACGTTGAATTGCGTCCAAGCGAGCCACTAGGCCTATACCTGCTCGGCGCTGCATTGCATAACCTGAAACAGTTCCCCGAAGCTCAGACAGCACTGCAACGCAGCCTTGAGTTGAGGGCAGATCC
>JBKPAL010000246.1:0-5644 GCA_046726395.1 Acidobacteriota bacterium | reverse complement strand
CTCTGTAGTTGATAGTGTGCTTCCTGCGATTCCCTTAGCTGAGTGATTGATTCGATCACGACACTGGTGAAACTTTGAGCGGGGGCGACTTGAATTTAGCGATTGTTGAATCTACCGACTGCCCCCTTCCTGACTGCGCTTTTCAATGTTGATTCACTTATGGCCCGCTTGCCCCCTTCCCAACTGGGCTCTTCAACGTTGACCGATATTTCGCCGTTTGCCCTTCCCGACAGCCCTTATCCCAAACAAAAAGGTGAACGGGGTCAGCCGTTCACCTTTTAAAGTAATTTTGTTTCGCTTATTGCACGACTGTAAATTTCGCCGACGGTGAAAGCGTTTGTCCCGAGACTCGGTCGCGAATCTTTATCGCAATTGTGTACTCGCCTGGCGTCAGTCCAGAGCTGTCCACCAATCTTGCGAGCGTGAGTCGTTGACCTGAGTCGCTCATCCCACGCCAGTCCTCAGCTTGTTTACCGAGTTCTTTACCCTCCTTCGCCAAGGAGTACTCTACGTCAACAGAAGGACGAAGCGTCGTCTGATCAATACCAGCGTTGTAAACCTGCAGATAAACACCCACGGGTTGTCCGCGGCGGTAAACACCAGACACGTTCGGAATCACCTTCGTTTGTCCGATAACGAACTGGCCCACTGCCGGCTGGTCTACAAGGCTTTGGAGCTTGGCCGCCAGGACGAGTGTCGAAGTTGAGAGTTTCTCTGAATCATATTTCGGTACGGTGAATCCTACGTGACGAATCCCAGTAGCACCTGACTCAACGTCCCGCACTATTACATCGACTTTATAGGTTCCCGGCGCAAGCGGAACGGCTTTCTGATAAGCCGACTTGCGGTCTTTCGCATCGGTCAGCTCTTGTGTGGTCGCCGTCGTAATTACAGGATCTTCAAAGATACCGACTCGACGATTAGCTACGGACGTGATCTTTCCGAAGATATTGATTCGGGCCTGTTGTAAACCGCCACTGTCCTTGAAAACGAGATCCTTATTCTCGGTTTGAATCGTGAACGCTGTAATTACTCGTTCATCAGATTGACGGAAGAAATCTACGCGAATGTCGAAGTTCAGCGGGTTCTCTTCAACTACGCCGGTGTTCACTGCCGTTGCCAAGTCGTTGAACTTCACTTGAGGTGGCCGATTGAGATCCGCCAAGAGTTGCAGTCGTGAGAAGGGGCTATCCTGCTCACGCTGATAATTTGCCATTCCGATACCGCCCGCGCCTGCAACGCGATCGGCCTTATCACTTAGACCCAGCTGTTCGGACAACGTAAGTCCTGCGCCTGGGATCATTAGCATCGCATCTTTTTCGTAAGGGTTGCGCGCGATGCGGTATTCACCGCTGCCTGTCGGATCGACAAACTCGATCTCAACTCCCGAACCTACGCCGGCGAGATAGCGATAGAACCAGATCTCAAAGGGATAGGTTGTTGTAGAGCCACCGCCTTCATATGAAGGTCGGTCATACGCTCCGCCCATCGGGTGAGTCTCTCGCTCGTCGGGCTTGCCGTACATGATCCAGATGCGGCCGCGATCAGTTTTCCATCCAGGTATGCCGGAAGCGAAGTGCTCGTTCGCATACGCAATGCGCTCGTAGTACTCCTCTTTAAATTCGTTTTCATCTGTATCCGGATCTGGATCGCGGCGTCGCCAAAACTCTTCAATGAAGCGTTCGCGCTCGTCGTCCGTCGCCAGTTTCTTGAAGGCCTTACGCTCCTCGTCCGTAATGATGTAAGTCACATCTTTGTCGAGCCAGTCTTTGTAAGCTTTCTTCAACTCAGGTTTAACGTTGCGTGGCTTTTCGGAAGGATCCTGGGCCTGTTTGTCCTGGGCAAAGGTGAACAAGCTTCCAGTTACGGAAATACCGAGAAGGAGTGCCAAACGAAGAGAGGCTTTTAGGTAACGCATCAAAAACTCCTAATGAAAGACGACCAAATGAACAGTTAGTAGCAACCAGCGAGAAATGCCAACCAATCGGGAAGCAGGGATTCTAGAGTTTCGCGAAGAACACAGTCAAGATGCCCCAAAATGCCCGTTTAGTTGCCCTTTCCAGGCTCTCGAGCCTATGTAGCCTTTCGCGGTCGCGTGAATATCCAAGCCACAAAAATGGATACCACATAAAGGACCATCATCGGCGCTGCAAACAAGAGCATATTTGGAATGTCGTTCGTCGGCGAAAGTACAGCTGCAGCAACGAGGATGACGATCAGCGCCGTCTTCCAGATTCGTAGGAGAAAACCAGCCGTGATGAGACCAATTCTCGCCAGAACGTACGTAATGGCCGGCATCTGAAAAACCACACCCATGCCCAGCATCACAATAATAATGAAGTCAAAGTAGTCGTTCGCCTTGAGTAAAAGTCGGAAATCCTGACCAAGTCCTAAGAGATATCGCGCAGCAGGCGGAAAAATGACCTTGTAAGCGAAAGCCGCGCCTAGTACGAACGAGATCGAGGACAACAGGATGAACGGCGTCACGTACCCACGTTCGTGTGGATACAGACCAGGCGAAACAAATGCCCAGATTTGGAATAACAAGAATGGTACGGAGAGACAGATGGCTGCATACAAGGAGACCTTTACGTACAACGAGAATGGCTCAAGCGCGCTCGTGACGATCAATTTATCGTTGAGCCCGTGATTTTGTGGTACTGCGCGGAAGTCTACTGGGAGGCGAACGCCTTTCGGAACAATCGTGCTACCTGCGTAAAGCGCTTCGTCAGTAAACAGACCAATCTGACCTTGTGAGTCCTTCGCGATTCGTACAGCCACTGAAGTGCCGATCGGTATCAGGCTGCCACCGAGTTTCGTTTCCTCAGGAAATACATACCGTCCAATATCTCCTTCCTTCACCGAGCTCAAGGGCAGAATCGTTTCTTGACCAGTAAGACCTGCAATCGGAGCCTGCTTTTGCTGCGCCTCGGCCAGCGCTTGTTCTACAGGCACTGCGAGGAAGTTGTAGATGCGATCAGAAACAAACCAGCAAAGACTCGTAGCGATGAAGACGAAAAGTATCGAACGAATGAGACGACTGCGTAACTCGTCCAGGTGTTCGAGGAACGACATCTGGCCGCCAAGTTCGGCTTCTTTGTCGTCGGTTATTGAACCGGATCTTAAGAGGGATGACATGGGTTGAGTCAGGGGGTGCTACTTAAACTTACAACCAATCACGCTTTCGAGAAGGTTCAGGCGATTCCAATTCATTCGATGTCTCAATCGTTTCAGGTTCTAGAGATGCGCTTTGGCGGGGTATGGCTTGCTCTGTCGGAATTGCTTCTACGTGAGGATCTGCGAAAAGCTCACTTCGAACTTCTTCCGGAGAACTGGTGGTTACTTGAGCGTCATTTAAAGGGTTCTCCATAGCGACTTCCCGTTCCCAAGTCCGCTTGAAGTCATCAGAAGCTCGGCGAAACTCTGCGAGGCTCTTGCCAAGCGAACGACTGATCTGTGGCAGCTTCCTCGGACCAAAGAAAACGAGGGCCATCACCAGAATGAATAACAATTCGGTGCTGCCAAGTGATTCGAGAATTAGCAGAAACACGCTTGATGGATGCCTTTCAACACCGGATTGACTTGCGGGTGGGAGACCCTCGAAGCTTGATTGTAACTCGTGCGTTAACAAAGCAGAAGGCGACTAATCCTGCGCTTTAGACATACCGTTCTTGACACCGTCTCGTTGGCTACAGCAGGCTCTGATAAACACACATATGGGTTGTACAACCGAATGACGAATGAAATAACGCCGGTTAAGAGTGCCCCGAACGACTCGCTACAGCGATTTGCAGAAACTGCTGAAGAGATTGCCGCGACTACTAAGAAACTCGCCAAGGCTGCCGCGATTGCTAACTATTTCAAGCAGTTGAATGATGCAGATCTTTCGAGAGCTGCGCGGTACTTCTCTGGCCATCAATTCGCGTCCTTTGATGAACGCACGACCAACGTTGGTGGCAGCATCATTAGCGCTGCTCTTTGTGCAGCCACCGGATTCAGCATCGAGGACCTATTACCTAAGTACGTGAGATTGGGTGACGCTGGTGAAGCGGCCTACGAAGCTGTCCGAGAAGCGGGACGCGACTATCAGGAGCCAACCATGAGTTTGGCTGAAACAGAATCAGTTATCGCGCGGTTAAGTGAAACGCGTGGAACAAAGAACAAGACTGCACTTCTTACTGCTACGCTCGCGCATGCAACACCATTGGAAGCCAAGTACTTCGTCAAGATTCTTGCGCGAGATCTTCGAATCGGCTTACGAGAAGGACTGGTTGAAGATTCGATTGCGAGAGCGTTCGGCCAGCCGCTGGAAAAGGTTGCTGAGACAAATATGCTCCTCGGAGATATTGGAGAGACAGCGATCAGGGCACGAAAGAACGATCTTGAAAACGTGAAGATGCGGCTGTTTCATCCGTTGAAATTCATGCTCGCTACGCCGGCTGCTGATCTTGCCGACATTGCTCGAACGATGCCCGATAAGTTTTTCGTTGAAGATAAATTCGATGGCATACGCGCACAGGCTCATGTGGCTCAAGACCGAGTCGCAATCTATTCCCGCACGATGGATGAGATTACTTCGCGCTTTCCGGAACTCATTGAACCGCTACGAGCACTTCCTACGGATGCGATTATTGATGGCGAGATTGTTCCTGCTCGAAGTGAACAGATTCTTCCATTCAGTGAATTACAAAAGCGTCTCGGTCGTAAAAACATCGGTCGCGATCTGCTACGAGAAATACCTGTAATCTTGGTCGCGTACGATCTGCTCTATGCCAATGGTGAAGTACTAACCGAGAGATCACTTGCTGAACGACGGGAATTGCTTGCTGAAATGGTTAGAGCGGCTGGAGTCATTCGATTATCCGAGGCGAAGCTGTTCGGTGACGTTGCCGACCTGGACCAGGAGTTCACTGATGCGCGCATGCGTGGCAACGAAGGCTTGATGATCAAAAGCCCGGCGTCGATTTACAAGCCAGGCCGTCGAGGACGCGATTGGCTGAAGCTCAAACGAGCAATCGCGACGCTGGACGTTGTAGTCACAGCTGTCGAGGTGGGACATGGCAAACGCCGAAATCTATTATCCGATTACACATTTGCTGTTCGGCGAAGCGAGGATGATGGCGAACTGCTTAATATCGGTAAAGCCTATTCGGGTTTGACCGACGCTGAATTGGCCGAGATGACCGAATGGTTTAAGGAGCATACGGTCAAAGAGTTTGCGCACGGTCGAGTCAGATTGGTTGAACCAAAAATTGTTATTGAGGTCACTTTTGACCGCGTCCAAGAGTCGAATCGCCACAAAAGCGGGTATGCATTGCGCTTTCCGCGCATATTACGGCTACGCCCTGACAAAAACCCGGCGGAGGCAGACACTCTCGAAACGGTAAGAAAATTAGTGGCGGAAAATTAGAGCTCTCTGTGAGCCAGGACGGACACACAAGTCTAAAGGTCAAGCCAATTTAAGACAGGCCCACGTTGGAAACAAATCATTGCTTTCCGTTGGGATATAGGGTTAGCATGCAAGCCTTGTTGGCCGTCTCCTTGCCGCGTTTCGTTCGGCCTTTGCTGGATTTAACGTACAAAAGGTCAACGCCTCGGAGAGAGCTCGCCGAAGTTTAGGTTTAAAATTCAGTTTGTTGGAGCT
>JBKPAL010000245.1:0-14068 GCA_046726395.1 Acidobacteriota bacterium | reverse complement strand
CGGATTACATGCATCAAGGCCAGCGCGAGAGCGAGCACTACAGGTCCAAGCACCACACCCAACACGCCGAACACATTTAATCCTCCCAGCACAGCAAAAAAGATCAGCAGTTCGTGCAGCTTTGTGCGGCTTCCAACAAGCATTGGCCGCAGGAAATTGTCAATCGAACCAATAACCAGCGTGCCCCAAAGGACCAGCACTATCGCCTTCGCCCAATGGCCAGTAACAGCGAGAAAGATTGCTGCGGGCACCCACACGATGAATGAGCCAAGCATGGGAATCATCGAGAGGAAAGCCATCGCGACTCCCCATATAATCGCCGATGGCAAGCCGAGAACCCAGAAAGCGAGCCCTCCAAGAGAACCTTGAATAATCGCGATCGAGATCACACCGTAGACGCTGGCGTCGATGACTTCGCGCGTTCGCGTCAATACTGCCTGGGCTTGATCCGATTCAAGCGGTAGCAGGTCGCTAATTGCCGCCAACATGCGCTCACCATCTTTGAAGAAGTAATACATCGTGAAGATCACAAAAAACATCTGCACGATGACGCTTACCACCCCGCCGATAAATCCCAACGTTTGACCAGCAATCACGCCGCTGACATTCCTTAACTGCTGCAGCAGATACTCGTCCGATCGGAATTTGCTGACGTCGATGTATCTGCCCAACCAATTCAGCAGGGGACCAACGAAACGCGAATCGGGACTAAGTACGTAGTTGACTGCGGCCTGAAGGTTCTGCATCGCACCCGACAACTCGTTGATTACTGCGAGCGTTATCAGCACCACAGGAATCAAGATGACGAGTATCACTAGGGCGCAACTGACCAAAGCACTCAACGCGGGCTTACCGAGTTTCCTGCGGATTCGTTTGTGTACAGGGTAAAAGACGATTACCAGGACACTGGCCCATGCGATAACGCCAACGAAGGGCTTCAACATGAGCCAGCAGAGATAAAACGCGATTACAGTGGCTACTAGTAAGATCCACCAGCGGAGCGGCTGTTTGCGGATGGTCATTTCGCTCAGTTTCTATCAGGTTTGTATTCGGGAGCAAACTTTTTGGAGTGCGGCGACTTGCCTCAAAAGTAACTCGGAAGTTCCGCTCGGGCTTTGCCGCCTGGTGTGAGGCTCAAGCTTCGTAACGGCTTGCCGTCTGGTGTGAGGCGCCGGCTTGCCGCGCCGTAAGTTGCTCAATTTAACTTTGGGCTGTGCCCCTGGTTCGGGCTCTGCCCTACCAACCTCGCGGGAGTAATTTTGATTCGCGATTGGGCCAAAGGCCGAACCAGGGGCATAGCCCATTCGACAAATCCAAGTTACGGCGCGGCAAGCCGGCGCCTCACACCAGACGGCAAGCCGTTACGAAGCCTAAGCCTCACACCAGATGGCAAGCCGTTACGAAGCCTAAGCCTCACACCAGACGGCAAGCCGTTACGAAGCCTGAGCCTCACACCAGGCGGCAAGCCGTTACGACGCCTAAGCCTCATGGCAGCGGCAAGCGAAAGCGGAGCTATCGAGTTACTTTTGAAGCAAAGCTAAAAGCGGCGACAGGTCGCCGCACTCCAAAGGGCTGCGCTTTACTCGAGACGTGAATTCGGCTAAAAGGCCCATAACGATTTTCGCCACATACTCTCTCAGCTTAATTTCACAGAAGGGTTTTGAAACTAATCCAATGAGTGCGACACCACTTATCACTGATACACCACCAGAGACGATTCAAACGGTACCGTTAGACGAGAACGGTTTTTTGGGTCACCCGCTTGGGTTGCCGACATTGTTTTTCACCGAACTATGGGAGCGATTCAGTTATTACGGAATGCGCGCCATCCTGGTGCTCTATATGGTTGCTCCACTTGCGCAGGGAGGTCTTGGTTTCGACACCAAAAGGGCCACGTCACTTTACGGTACTTACACGATGGGCGTGTACCTCGCCGCTCTGCCGGGTGGGTTGATCGCTGATCGTTGGCTCGGTGCTCGCTTGGCCGTACTGATTGGTGGAATCATCATCGCAATGGGCCACTTCTCGATGGTTTTTACGACGATGACGGCGTTTTATCTCGGATTGATTCTAATTACGATCGGAACTGGATTCCTTAAACCAAACATCAGCACCATGGTCGGCAGCCTCTATCGCGAGAACGATCCACGAAGAGATAGTGGCTTCTCGATCTTTTACATGGGCATCAATCTCGGTGCATTTATGGCGCCGTTCGTCTGCGGCTACCTGGCGCAAAGCGACAGCTTCAAGAGTTTTCTGACTGCACGTGGATTTGATCCAGCTACGAGTTGGCACTGGGGATTCGGCGCTGCTGGAGTGGGGATGACGCTCGGGCTAATCATCTACGTGCTTACCGGCAGACGTTTGGGTTCCAAACAGGCAAAGACCACGGAGCAAAAAATAGAGACCAAGCAAACCAATCGGCCGCTAACTTCAGAAGACTGGAAGCGCATCGCAGCGATCTTCATCTTCTTCCTTTTCACGATGCTGTTCTGGGCAGCGTACGAACAGAAAGGAGCTAGTCTCAATCTTCTTGCGAAGGATCTGGTGCGCACGGAGATTTTGGGTCACCGGTTCCCATCGAGTTATTTGCAATCGCTTACTCCGCTGTTTGTGATCGCGCTCGCGCCTGTCTTCTCTTACCTGTGGGTGCGAATGGGCAAACGACAACCGTCAAGTCCAGTGAAGTTCACTCTGGGTCTGTTGTTTATCGGGTTGGCTTACCTGTTGTTGGTTCCAGCCGTGGCAATGACAGCTTACGGAAAGATCAGTCCGCTCTGGCTAGTTGGACTCTACTTCATGGAAGTCGTTGGCGAGATGTGTCTCAGTCCAGTTGGTCTCAGCACTGTGACGAAGCTGGCTCCGGTGAAGTTGGTGGGAATAATGATGGGTGTTTGGTTCCTGGCGGCTTCGTTTGGGAGCAAGCTCGCCGGGTATCTGTCGGGATTTTATGTTCCGCAATCCGGCCCATTGGTGAAGTTGTACGGAGGGATCGCAGCAGGTTTAATCGCGGCGACGATTGTTCTTGCGTTGTTAACTCCATTTATCAAGAAGCTGATGGGTCGAGTGCATTAAGTAGTCTAAAAAACTTAGCCATAGATTAACGCGGATTACACGGATCTGAAGAGGAGCAGCTTGGTCATTTTCTAACTCGTGATCATGAAGAACGATCCACGAAGTAACCCGAACGGACACGAATGAGCTCCTTGTTTTCGTGTATTTCGTAGATCATTTTGATAGAGACCACACGCGAATCCATCGGCTAAAGCCACAAACCTATCGTCGGTGTATTATCTACTTGGAACGTCCTAGTCCTGATTTACTGAGGTAGAAACGTGATTGAAGAGAAAGTCGTAACTGAAGAGCAAACCCCTACCAAAGAGCCGCCACGGAAATGGGTTTACCTGTTTGAAGAAGGCAGCGGCGATGATAAAGCGTTGCTTGGCGGAAAAGGCGCAGGCTTATGCGAGATGACTCGCGCCGGTCTGCCTGTTCCTCCCGGACTCGTCGTTTCAACGGAAGCGTGCAACGCGTTCTTCGAAAATGACAAAAACTTTCCTGATGGTCTGTGGGACCAGGTCAAAGAAGGACTTCGGGCAATCGAAAAGAAAGTTGGAAAGCGCTTCGGGGATCCGCAGAATCCGTTGCTGGTCTCAGTGCGTTCTGGCGCTGCGTTCTCCATGCCCGGGATGATGGACACCGTTCTTAACCTCGGATTGAATGAAGAGACGGTGCAAGGCTTAGCTGCTCAAACCGGCGACCTGCGTTTCGCGCTGGATGCGTATAGACGGTTTGCTTCGTTGTTCGGTGAGATCGTGATGGGTGTTGCGCATGAAAAGTTCGAACGTGTGATGGATCGCTTCAAGGCACAAACCTCCGGCGGTCGAGATACCGACTTAAAAGCTGAAGAGTTGCGCGACATTATCGTGGCTGAGAAGCAGATCATCCTCGCAGAACAGCACGCAATTCCCGAGGATCCTTACGAACAGCTGCGCGTAGCGATTGCAGCAGTCTTCAATTCCTGGATGGGCCGACGTGCTGTTGATTATCGCCGCATCAATCGCATCCCTGATTCGCTCGGCACTGCGGTGAACGTACAGGCGATGGTCTTCGGAAACATGGGCGAGGGAAGCGGAACTGGTGTGGCCTTCACTCGCAATCCTTCGACAGGCAAGCGAGAACTCTATGGTGAATATTTGCTCAACGCGCAAGGCGAGGACGTTGTGGCTGGTACTCGCACGCCGCAGCCGATCAGTGAGCTGAAGAAGGAGCTGCCGAAGGTATACGACGAGTTTGCATCGATCGCTCAACTGCTGGAGAAGCATTACCGCGACATGCAGGACGTTGAATTTACGATCGAACGTGGCAAGCTCTGGATGCTGCAGACGCGCACCGCGAAACGCACCGGTGCCGCTGCAGTGCGAATAGCAGTCGACATGTTTCATGAGAAGTTGATCGACAAAGCAACTGCAGTACAAAGAGTAACTCCCGAACAACTCGATCAGTTGTTACACCCGACGGTAGATCCCAAGGCAGAAGCGACAGTGCTGGCGACCGGTTTACCCGCCAGTCCCGGAGCTGCCCAGGGGCAAGTTGTGTTTAGTCCCGACGAAGCGGAAGAGCTGGCGCGTGAAGGAGCGAAGGTGGTCCTGATGCGACAGGAAACGAGCCCGGACGACTTCCACGGCATGGTCGCGGCGGAAGCAATCGTGACGGCCCGTGGAGGTATGACCAGCCACGCTGCGGTGGTGGCACGCGGCATGGGTAAGACGTGTGTCAGTGGTGCGACTGAACTGAACATTGACTACAGTCAGCAACAGGTTACGGTCAACGGCGTTGTCGTCACAAAAGGCGAGTGGATCACTGTCGATGGATCCACAGGTCGAGTGTTTCTGGGCCAAGTGCCGACCGTTCGTCCGACGCTGGGATCCGATTTTCATGAACTGATGAGCTGGGCCGATAAGTTTCGACGGTTGAGAGTGCGAGCGAACGCGGATAACCCGCGAGATGCAAAAGTGGCGCGACAATTCGGCGCCGAAGGCATCGGACTCTGTCGCACCGAACACATGTTCTTCGGAGATCAGCGGTTGGCCGCGATGCGCGAGATGATCCTGGCCGACGGCGTCGGGGCTCGCGAGAAAGCGTTGGAGAAGCTACTGCCTTTGCAGCGCGGTGACTTCGTCGGCATCTTTCGTGAGATGGCGGGCCTGCCAGTAACTATTCGACTACTCGATCCGCCGCTGCATGAGTTTCTACCAAACGGTGAAGAGCTCTTGACGGAGCTGGGCGAATTGAAGATGGCGTTGCGAGGCGCACAAACGCTTGCAGAAATGGACAAGCTGCTCGATGAGATAGATGAAAAGCGGCGACTGTTAAGGCAGGTCGATCGAATTCGAGAAGCCAATCCGATGTTAGGTTTCCGTGGTTGCCGTTTGGGTCTGATGTTTCCTGAAGTGACCAGGATGCAGTGCCGAGCAATATTCGAAGCTGCGTGTGAGGTGCAGGGTGAACGCAAAAAGATCATGCTTGAGATCATGGTGCCCCTCGTGTCACTCAGCGAAGAGCTGCGACAGCAGCGAGAGCTGATCGATGAAGTTGCACGACAAGTGATGGGCGAGCATGGAATGACGATCGAGTATCGCGTCGGAACGATGATCGAGTTGCCACGCGCTGCGTTAACGGCGGCAAGCATCGCTCAGCAGGCAGAATTCTTCTCTTTTGGTACAAACGATTTGACGCAAACCACGTTCGGACTAAGCCGCGATGACTCGGCGCGTTTTCTGCCGAATTATGTGGACAGAAAAATAATTGCCGAAGATCCATTTCAAGTCTTGGACCGCGAGGGTGTCGGGGAATTGGTTCGTGTGGGAACGGAGCGTGGTCGCAGCGTGAAGCCGGCGTTGAAAGTTGGAATTTGTGGCGAGCACGGTGGTGACCCGAGCTCGATTGCTTTCTGCAATGAGATCGGTCTCGACTACGTGAGTTGTTCGCCCTATCGAGTGCCCGTTGCGCGTTTAGCGGCGGCTCAGGCTTCGCTGGTGGCTGAAGCTAAGAAAGCAAATGGTGAGACGATGGATGTCGGGTCGTCGCAGTTATGAGCTAGTAGAACTCAGGTCAGGGGTCAGAAAAATTTAAAATTTAAAAATTAAAAATTTTAAACTTATTTGCCCTCATTCGGTTGGCAGTACGGTGAACGATGCCATTCCAATAGTCACTGCGTCGCCCGTCTTCAATTTCAAAGCGTTAGGACCTGGTTTCACACGCGTAGCCATAATCGATGCTTGCCCATCCTCTACTGAGACCATCGAAGGATCCAGACGCACATTCAAACGCTCGTAAGCGCCGACGAAATTCATTTCCTCGATTACTCCGGTCCCCAACCGACAATGCCCTTCCGGCAGCATCTCGTTCTTACTGAAAGAGACATCCTCAGGACGAAAAATCAACTTTGCTGTTTGTCCTTCTTGAAAACGTTGTGAATCGATCTGCGCAGGAATTTGCACCGCACCGATCTCCACGTAGTCATTTCGGAGCACTCCTTTAAGCACGTTAGCTGCTCCCAGGAACGTTGCCACGTACTCGGTTGCGGGATGGTTGTAAACCTCGGCGGGCGTTCCAATCTGCTCAAGATGTCCCTTATTCAACACCGCAATGCGGTCACCAAGCTCAAGCGCCTCTTCCTGATCATGCGTGATGAAGATAGACGGCACATTTATCTGTTTCAGCAGCGCGCGTATCTCGCGACGTAAACTGCCGCGAATCTGCGCATCGAGTGCTCCGAAAGGTTCATCGAACAGTAACACACTCGGGTTGTATGCAAGCGTGCGTGCGATGGCCACGCGCTGTTGCTGACCGCCCGAGAGTTGGGATGGATATTTTTTCCGGTGCTCTTCCAGCTTAACCAACGTCAGCAGTTCATTGACACGTTGCTTGATCTCTTTGCGGCGATACCTACGGATCCTCAAACCATATCCGATGTTTCTTTCCACGTTCATCTTCGGAAAGAGTGCGTACGACTGAAAGATGACACCAACGCCGCGCTCGCGGGCAGGCAGATCGGAAACATCTTTCTTGTGAAGGATGACACTGCCCGTGTCAGGCTCTTCAAGTCCTGCAATGATTCGCAGGATGGTAGTTTTCCCGCTGCCTGACGCACCAAGGAGAACGAGGATCTCGCCTTCGGCCACGTCGAAATTGATGTCTTCCAGAACGCCGGTCTTTCCGAAGCGCTTGCTGATTCCTATCAGACAGGCAGCAACGTGCCGCGGGCTTTCGCTGCCGTTGGGACTGATCGATTCCACCGATTGTTGCATTAGCGCTTTCATTCAACGTCCAGCCAATCGCGCGCGAAAAACAGAACGGTAAAGATTAAAAACGAGAAGAGAGCCAATACGATCGCGATCGCGTTTGCGGCTTCAATCTGGCCCTCATTGAACTTTGCGAATATGTAGAGAGGTGCTGTTTGCGTACGTCCCGCCAGGTTTCCCGAAACGAGGATGGTCGAACCAAACTCGCCCACTGCCCGCGCAAATGTCAGCAGCCCGCCGGAAACAATTGCGCCACGAAGCGAGGGCAATGTGACATGCCAGAATGTTTGCATACGAGTCGCGCCAATTGTTGCTGATGCTTCCTCTAGTGATCTACTCAACGTGTCAATCACCGGCTTAATAACTCCAAAAGCAAGCGGAAACGTCACGAATATGTTGGCAAGGATGATAGCTCCCGCTGTGAACATCATTTGGATGCCATGCGGATTCAGAAAGCGGCCGAGAATTCCGTAAGGCCCCCATAAGAGAAGTAAGGCAAAACCAGCGACTGCGGTTGGTATCGCCGTGGGCAACGAGATTATAACGATCATAGCGTTGCGTCCCCAAAAGTTGTAGCGCGAGAGGACGTATGCTGCGAACAAACCGAAGAGAACGTTGAATACTGTCGCCCAAAAACTGGTTGCGATTGAGAGCTTGAGTGCGAAGACAGCTTCCGGTGCTGTCAGCGCCGCCCAGAAACTGGGCAGGCCGTTGCTGGTCCCGAAGATAAAGATCGAGGCGAGTGGTAGAAGGACGAGAGGCAGCATCATGAAGACGAGCATGCCCACACTGAGCGGCCTCGCTACATCGAACCCGCGCACATGACGCATTGTTGAAATTACTGTGCTCATAAAACCTTCGGTGGTCTTAGGTCTTAGGTCTTGGGTCTTAGGTCTTTGGTCTTTGGTCTTTGTCCGTGGGCAGTGGTGTTGTCCGTAGTTAGTGTCTCGTTCGTGGGATTTCGTGGATCGCGTTTCTGAAGCTACAAGTAATTACGATCCACGAAATCACACGAAGTAACACTAATCACGAACAACGAACCACGGACAACGGACAAAGACCCAAGACCAAAGACCCCAAGACCGCTTTACCTCTTCATCTGTTGCACCTGATCCCGAAAGACTTTCTCAATCACTTCCGGATACGCCTTACTCCAGCCACCAAAATAATCGATCGCGAAAGGCAACTCGATCTGTCCAAAGGCGGGGTTGCCCTGGTTAAGTGATTCGTCAACTACCGAACGAAAATAGTATTGCACGAAGCCGCGTTGCGCTTCCTCAGTCCAAAGGTACTGCATGAACGCGTTCACTACCGGTCGATTAGCCGAAGAAACGATTCGGTCAATCACGACAGCTGGGTGCTCGCTGAAGATTGTTGCTCGAGGAACGATGACTTCAATTGGCGCTCCTGCCTGCTTCATCAGCAGTCCCTCCAGCTCGTACGTCACGAGAGCATCGCCGTATCCACTTTCAAACTGCGTTCTTGCCTCGCGCGCTGAACCGGGAGTGGAGATTACGTTTCGCCATACAGCTCGCAACGTTTGTAGCGCTCGAGCCTTATCACTCTCGCCGGTCTCCTGCTCCGACTTCACCAGCTCTGAACCGTAAATCGCCAGAATTGACCATTGCGCTCCACCTGAGCTAATCGGATCAGGATGAATCAGTTTGAGCCCGGGCTTTGCAAGATCAGGGAAGTCCTTCACGCCGTGAGGATTGCCTTTGCGCACGAGAATAACGAAAGGCGTTTTGTTCACAATCCCTTTGTAGGGTAGCTGGTGCCAATCGGATGTTATGAAGCCGCCCTGTTTCAACCGATCGACGTCCCGTTCGATTGAAAGAATCGCGACATCCGCACGGACCCCCTGCAGAATCTGATTCGTGACTGTTTCTGAACCGGCAAACGAAGACGTGAAGTGCACCTCCTGCCCGTGTTCCCGCCGCCATTTGTTAGAGAACCCTGGATAGATCGACTTCTCAAGCGACTCTTTCATTATCGAAAAGCCATAGAGCGTAATGTTGATCCCGCCACCTGCTTCGCTTGGAGGCTTGGGCAAGCAGCTAACAACAAGCAGCGCCAAAACCGTCAAGCTGATACAGATGCATTTTGTCCGTCTGTTGGGTACGACTCTTGGAGAGAGATTCAATTGTGATCTCCGGATCAATCTCGCCGATAAGTTCTGAGCGAGTTACTCACTGGCTGCGGGGGTTTGAGGCTCTATACCATACCTTTCCGCTTTCAGGAAAGCGGACGTATATGAAATTTTTTGGCGCCACAGCGTTACTTCTGCTGTTCTGTGGATTGTCGCTGATTCGCTTAAACATCCTTCCAGCGTGTATATTGGCATCCAAACTTTCCTGACAACTAAGGAGTTATTTCAATGAACCGCAACTTATTGCTTCGTATACTTGTCCTCTGCTGTGTGATTGGTGGAGCGTCCGCCGTCAGTGTCACCGCGCTAACCGAACAGCCAACAGTCGGTACTGCTGCTCCAGACTTCAAACTCACCACCAATGAAGGTAATCAAGCCGGCCTCGCTGATTTCAAAGGTAAGTGGGTGGTTCTCTACTTTTATCCGAAGGACTTTACCAGTGGCTGTACGCTCGAAGCGCGCAACTTCCAACGCGACCTCGACAAATACCAAAAGCTGAATGCCGTCATTCTCGGAGTTAGTGTTGATACTGCAGAATCGCACAAAGGGTTCTGTGCAAAGGAAGGTCTGACATTCAAGCTTCTTTCCGATCCAGATGCGAAGGTGTCTGAGCAATACGGTTCGATTATGGATTACAACGGAATGAAGCTCTCCGCGCGGAATACTTTCCTGATCGATCCGCAGGGGAAGATTGCGAAGGTTTACGTGAAGGTTAGTCCTGGTGGGCACAGCGATGAGGTGCTGGCTGCACTCACTGAGCTGCAAAAGAAAAGCTAATTCTTGTTTATTTGTGCGTCCTCTGTGCCTGCGTGTCTCAGTGGTTTTCTGGTGCGTGTGAGTCATTCAACGTCAAAGAAAACCACCGAGACACAAAGACACTGAGGATGCACAGAGAGTTTATTCGTAACGCAATGCCTGATTGGATTTAGCTGAGCCCGGCTTCCACGCTGGGCATAATCCAAAGATCACACCAACCTAACTGATACTCCGAAACCCACTGCCGGCGACCACAGCGGTATGTAAGTGGGCATGATAGTGCTAATGCCTACCGCGATAAGCGATCCAACAATGATCCCGAGTATTCCTCCCACTCCCGTCAATGTAGCTGCCTCAATCAGGAACTGAAGCCCGATATCTTTACCGCGAGCTCCAATTGCTTTTCTAACACCTATCTCGGGCGTCCGCTCGGTCACAGACACCAGCATGACGGCATTTGTTACCTACACATGTGGCTTGCGGACGTTTCAGGGCCTGCATGAATGCGGGGATTTGCGCAGATACGTCCGACTTTTCTTCGCTCCTGTGTACGCTTTTAAACGTAAATGTTATAGTGGCGCCGCTGAAAACTAGAGTAGCCGTCCCTCCGTTTCTGCGGTTATTAACCATTAGTAAAACTAATTCAGGGTGCGATATCTGCTGGCCCTTTTAAGACGAGAAAACAGCCATGAGAATTCTACTCTACAACCCTGACAATGGTGTGACCCGCAACTTTATGCCTCATCTTTGGATGTTTCTCCTGCGAGCACTGACGCCTCCTGAACACGAAGTTCTGCTGATCGACGGAAATGCAAAACCATTGGGTGAGGACGAGTTGGTCCAATTTGTCCGCGACCAGCACATCGAACTGGTTGGCATCGGCGCAATGACTCGCATGATCGCTAAAGCCTATGGCGTGGCCGATGCTATTCGAGCCTTAGGAGTGCCGGTCGTGATGGGTGGGCCACACGTGACGGAGTTGCCTGATGAAGCGCTCGGTCGTGATGGAGGTGAGAGACACGCTGACGCCGTCGCGCTCGGTGAAGCTGACGAAACTTGGCCACGCATCCTGGCCGATGCCGCTCGTGGCCAGTTGCAAGACGTCTACGCTCCGGTTGACGAGAGCGGACACGAGCAAAAGCCTCGATTGCAGCCTTATCCAACTATTCCCTGGGACACGATTGATCTTGATCAGTTCAACTTGATTCCAAAATTTCTCCGTCCGCTCGCGGAAAGGCATGGCAAGGGTGTTCGCTATTTCAATACTGTCCCCGTGGAATCCGGTCGTGGTTGTCCTTACGGTTGCGAGTTTTGCACTGTAACTGGTTTCTTCGGTGACTCGATTAGGTTTCGTACCAATCAAAGTGTGATCGATGAGTTATTGATGTTGAAGCGAAGAGCACAAAAAGATCGCCGGCAGATCACAGTGTTCTTTATCGATGACAACTTCGCCATCAATATCAAACGCACAAAGTCTCTTTTGAGAGACATCATTGCTGCGGATGCTCAAATAGCATGGATCGCGCAGATCAGCGCGAACTTGCTCCGTGACGAAGAACTGGTTGACTTGATTGCCGAATCGGGTGGCCGCTGGATCTTTATCGGCATGGAATCGA
This sequence comes from Acidobacteriota bacterium, assembly GCA_046726395.1. GTDB lineage: Bacteria > Acidobacteriota > Blastocatellia > Pyrinomonadales > Pyrinomonadaceae > PSRF01. The sequence continues at coordinate 2,240 of JBKPAL010000245.1, read as the reverse complement.
TCGATCCTCTTAACCTCGCCGATGTGAATAAGAGCTTCAACAAACCCGGCGAATATGCTGCGGTGCTAAACAGACTGGCCCAGCGCAATATCTACGCGATCACATCCTTCATCTTTGGTTTGGATAACGACACACCAGGAGTTGCTGATCGAACGTTAGAGCAGATCAATCAGTGGCCGCCGGTCATGCCCGTCTTCAGTCCACTTATCCCATTACCTGGGACCCCGTTGTATGCACGTCTCGGTGCCGAAGGTCGGCTCACTCGGCCCAAGCACTGGCTGAACTTCGCGCGGAACCAGATGGCCCACACTCCACTAAAGATCACTTCAGCTGAGGCCCAGCTGGAGATTGATAAAGCTTGGCGGAATTCCTACAGTCCGAACAGCAATGAGCGTGCGGTTGATACGCTACGAAATGGCAGATTTGATGATCGCCTGATTCACTTCGTGATGCGGATGTGTTTCCGCGGCATCTATTTTCCGCAAATGAATAGGCGCACCTGGATAAAGCTCGTCGCGCAGAATCGACGCCCGATCATTAAGCTGATGAAGGACGGGATGGCGGAGTACAGAGCGCAGAAGAAGCGCAAAGCTGCCGTCCAAGCTGTCGCGTAGGAAGTCAGTACCATCTCGCGGTAGCGGATGGATCCTTCAGATACATTCACCGATTATCTTAAAGCCTTCATCGCCTGCTCGCCTTCCCGTCTATGAACGCCGAAGATTTTCTTCACGAAGCCAGAAAACTCTCACAGCCGTTCTGTGTCACTGACGGACAACAGTTTCAGCTAAGTCAAATTGATCCGGGTGACACTCTCGACATTATCCAAAAACAACAAGCTAAACAGATTCTCAGCGAGGGTGTGAAACAACTCGCGCACTATCAAGAGATGTTGTACGCCCAGGATCGTTGGACTGTACTCCTCATTTTTCAAGCTATGGATGCTGCCGGAAAAGACAGTGCAATCAAGCACGTCATGTCTGGTGTGAATCCGCAGGGTTGCGAAGTGTATTCCTTCAAGGTGCCGTCGGAGGAAGATCTCGACCACGATTACCTTTGGCGTTGTGTGAAGCGGTTACCGGAACGCGGTCGCATCGGCATCTTCAACCGCAGTTATTATGAAGAAACAATTGTAGTGCGAGTCCATCGAGAGTTTCTTGAGCGCCAGAAACTACCCGCCGCGTTGATTTCTGAAAATATTTGGAACGAGAGGTTTCAGGACATTCGCAGCTTTGAAAGTTACGTGTCGCGAAACGGCGTGGCGATCCGAAAGTTTTTTCTGCACGTTTCAAAGGCTGAGCAGAAGAAGCGGTTTCTAAAGCGGATTGATGATCCAGAAAAGAATTGGAAGTTCTCAGTCCGTGATGTTAGTGCGCGCGAACATTGGGACGAGTACATGAGCGCGTATGAGGAGACCGTCCGGCATACGGCTTCAGACGAGGCGCCTTGGTATGTGATTCCCGCAGATCACAAGTGGTTCACGCGTCTCGTTGTCTCCTCAGCAGTGGTTGATTGCATGGCTTCGCTAAATCTTGCTTATCCTAAACTTAGAGCAGAAGAACAGAACGAACTGATGGAGGCTAAAGCGTTGCTACTCTCGACTGATTGAGCTCCTGGATGCTTTTCTTTTCTCGTGAACCTCCGTGCCTCAATGTCTCCGTGGTTCTCTTTTGCATTAACAGTGATTCCACGCATAAGAAAACCACTGAGACACCCAAGGCACGGAGGTTCACTGAGAGAGCCTTGACGAACATCAAATTCGAGTACGGATATCAGCGTTCTGAAAAATAGAAGGGCTGTGGCTTTCTTTACGAGATGGGCCAAACAACTAACGAGTTTCTTGGAACCGAACGCTTCCGAATTCGTCGTAGGCTGGGCTCCGGAGGTATGGGTGTGGTTTATGAGGCGCACGATCGCGACATGAATAAGCTCGTTGCGCTGAAAGCCCTAACTCGCTGCGAAGCTGCGCATATTACTCGGTTCAAAAACGAATTTCGAGCTCTCGCGAACGTTTCGCATCCGAACTTGATATCCCTCTACGAATTGATGTCGGACGGAAAGTACTGGTTCTTTACCATGGAGCTCGTCCAAGGTTCTAATTTTCTTGAGTACGTACGTCCTGGATACCGCATCAAAAACAGTCCCTCATCAAAGACCCCCACACTCCTGAAGTCTTCAGGCATAGCAGCTGAAGCCGGTTACGAACCACAGACAGAACACCTCGAACGCGATGGACCAATTCG
>JBKPAL010000244.1:0-4799 GCA_046726395.1 Acidobacteriota bacterium | reverse complement strand
GGCTCTTTTTGGTTTCCAACTCGTCGTGGTCTTTAGTCCCGGCTTTGAAACAAAACTAAACGAAACCGAGCGGCTATTGCATTTTTTGGCGATGATCCTGGTTGCGCTTGCGGTGGCATTAATCATGACACCAGCAGCCTTGCATAGAGGCACAGGATCGAAACTGGTCACTGAAACATTCATCAATACATCAGCGCGACTACTGTTGTGGAGCATGTTGCCATTGGCAGTGGCTGTTTCTATTGAGTTTTATCTAATCGCGCGTGTCATCATCGGTGGTAAATGGGTTGCGTTGATTGCATTGGCGTTGTTCACGATCTTCGTGATGTTGTGGTTTGTACTGCCGAGAGCACGAGCTCTGCAAAGAAGAATTAGTCGTACGAACGGAAAGTAGTCGTTAGGAGCACATTCGGTTTGTGATGCTGAATGGTAGGACTAACGAGGTGAATTAAAGGGCTTTGCCTCAAAGTACATATCATTCTCACCCGGCTTCAGCCGGGTGTACGAGGCTTTCCTTGTGGTCGGAAACCGTTTCAACGGTTTCTGCTAAAACTCAAAGATATTGCAGAAACCGTTGAAACGGTTTTCTTGAATGACTCATCGCGGTCAACAAGCTGAAGCCCGGTGAGAATGAGAAAGTACTTTTGGGGGCACCGTTCCGCGTCGTGTAATTGTCTTCAGCTCTTACGGCGCAGCGCTTTCCTAAGGAACGGCAACTCGTGACCTTTAGAACAACGTTCCAGGCATTGCCGCACTATGGACTTCGAAGGGTTTGCTTTATTGATCGCATTTGCATGTAGCATCGTGAGCTTTTGGCCTTCCGCGCGCGGACACTGGTTGGGCCCAATCTTGGCGGTGCCGTCGGTGATTATTGGTGTCGCGATTGGTGTGGCCGTCATTAGAGCGGGTGGTAGGGTGCTTCTTCCGGCCATCTTCGTAATTTGTCCTGCTTATCTCCTATTTGGCGTGTCGTCGATCTTACTGTGGAAATGGCGACGGCCCTTAAAACGGCGCTCATGAGCTTTCATTCAATCGTTAAGGTCACTCTGCGTTCGACTAACTTCGAGCGCACTCAACGTTTCTACACTGAGCTCTTTGGATGGAAGTTCCGTCAATATTCACCAACCTATCTCGGGTTTGAAGCACCTTCCGGTATTGAGGGCGGGTTTCAGAGAGTTGACACTTTAAGCCAGGGGGATTCTTATCTGCTCTACATTCTCGTAGAAGAGTTTGAATCATATCTCGGTCGTCTTGCAGAACTTGGAGGTAGTTCAAGCGGTCAGGTGGAGGTGGTTCCGGGATATGGTGAGTATGTTCGCTTCTATGATCCTGATGGGAACCGCCTCGCGCTCTGGCGAGTCGTCACTGCAGAAGAGTGAGGGCAACGAGTTGTTTCTGAAACTGCTGTGAACCATTAATCCGGACCAACCCCACGAACGACGAAAAATGTCGACTTCGAATGCTTATCGCCGTACTCTTTTAACGTTCCTTGTCATTCAGGTCATCGCGCTACTAGCAGGTTTTTTCGTTCTCTACACTTGTACAAGCAAGACGTTTCCTCATCATAATCTGTCCGAGACCATCTATTGGGGCACCATCGGTCTTTTGGGTTTCATGTTCCTCGGCATAGCATTCCCACTCACGTTAATTGTAATTCTCCTGATGACTGTTCTCATGGTGGCAGGATCATCATGGAAGAGAGTAAGAATCTTGACTACGCTTGGTCTGCTGCTGTGGGGAATATATTGGATCTCGATGGCCTACGAGATTTGTGTACCGTCTCCCGACTAACTTGGCTCAATACGACCTGTGGTTCGACAAGTCTGGGTTAGAGGAGTGAGAGCTCGACTCATTGCGCAGGGAAGGAGAGCTGTTATGGATGCAGGCTTTTTTGGAGCAGTCATCGGTGGGTCGATCGGATTGTTGGGTGGCGCTGTCGGGACCTATCTGAGTATTAAAAATACAGCGGGACCACGTGAGCGGCAGTTCATGGTGCGCTCAGCGATTGTCATCTGGATTGCCGTTACTCTTTTCGTAGTACTTCTCATCGTATTGCCGAGTCCGTATCGCTGGCTGATGTGGATTCCCTACGTCATAGCTCTGCCGATCGCGGTTGTTTCTTTGAATCGGAAGCAACAGGTCATCAGGTCCAACGAGCAAAGAACTCGCCAGTCCTGAATCTCATCCACAGATTCCGCAGATTCCACAGATGTGGAGGACCAAAAACTTTGGAGGAGACCAGATGAGCCCCCATCTCTTCGTCCGAAACTTGATCTGGTTCGCGTTCTTTGTCTGTTGTCTGTCCGCGAACCTGGAACCTGCGGTTACGTACGCACAGCAAGACCCAGACGTTATAGAGCTAAAGAAGCAGGTAAATGAACTAGTCAAGAATCAGCGCTACACGGATGCGTTACCACTTCTTGAACGATTGGTGGTAGCAGAGCCCGACGATCCACAAACCCATTTCTATCTCGGTTTCGCTTTGATCGGACAAGCCAACACGACAAAAGACGATGCGAAGCGAAAGTCTCTACGCGTTCGCGCCCGTAATGCCTTTATCAAATCCAAAGAGCTGGGCTTTAAAGAACCGATCGTTGACGCTGTCATTCAGAACATTCCGCCAGACGGGTCAGATGGAAAGGCATTTTCGCAGAACATAGAGGCCAATAGATTGATGACCGAGGCGGAAGCGCTTTTTTCACAGGGCAAGCTGGATGATGCACTAGCGAATTATCAGAAGGCACTGAAGCTCGATCCCCGGCTATATGAAGCAGCGCTGTTCAGTGGCGACGTCCATATGCAACACGGCAACTTCGAGCAGGCCGAAATCTGGTACCAAAAGGCGATCGGAATCGATCCGAACAGGGAGACGGCATATCGCTACTCGGCAACGCCCTTTATGAAACAACGCAAGTTTGACCAGGCTCGTGATCGGTATGTCGAGGCGTACATCAGCGAACCCTACAACCGTTATGCAGCTGCAGGCCTGACGCAGTGGGCACAGATGACAAGCACAAAGCTGGGACATCCTGCGATAGAGGTACCTACAAATGTCAATTTTGATGACAAGGGCAACGCGAATGTCAGTCTCGACCCGAAGACTTTTAGCGGTAACAAGGAGGACGGCTCATATGCATGGATGGGCTACAGCCTAACTCGTACAGTCTGGCGCAAAGAGAAGTTTGCGCAGACATTTCCGCAGGAAAAGATTTACCGGCACAGCCTGGCTGAAGAAGCTGACGCGTTAAGAACAGTCGTCAAGATGGCGACTACAGATGAGAAGGTAAAGAAACTCAATGAGTCGATCGTGCAATTGAAAAAGCTCAATGATGAAGGCTTGCTCGAGGCTTACATTTTATTGGTTCGCGTTGATGCTGGAATTGCTGCGGATCATCCGGCGTATCTCAAGCAGAATCGGGATAAGCTGCGCCGTTATGTGGTTCAGTACGTTTTGACGGGTGGTGGGAATTGACGCACGCACTCAGACGGAGTGTTAGCGATTGTCAGCGGGGGGCAAGCCACCCTTCCTAACCCCGAGACTCTTAGACTTGAGATCTGTTGGCGGTACTTGAAAGGGTTTCTGTTACGAAACTTTGAAAGCTCTTGAAGTTGGTTTGAATCAATTGGCTGGGATCAGCTCGAGGTTTGGAAGGGCGGTTTACCCCCGCTTTTAACTGTAAACCGGCTCAACCGTATCGTCTCTGAGAAGGTCGTATGAGGTGATGAGTAGGGTGAACAGAAGAAAAGAATCTCCGTTTGCGTGTGTTATGGATGCGATTGATCCATACAACCGTCCCCTGCATATCGCAAACTCCAAGGATCTATTCCAATCAGTCCGTGAGATTCGCGAGTTAACCAATGGATATGCGTTTCGATTAGAGAACGAACGTAATCTGTTGCTGAAGCTTGCTGAATTTATCTCTCTTGAGAAGCTATGTTGTCCGTTTTTCGGATTCACTGTAGAGGTTGAGGCCGAAGGCGGTGACGTTTGGTTGCACTTGACGGGGCGCGAAGGAGTCAAACCATTTATCCGGTCGGAGATTGGCGAGTTCTTAGGTGATCAGCGCTCTTTTCCAACTGCAGAGATGTAGTGGAACGTTAAATAGGAGGCACCTCATGGAGAAACACTTTCTGAGCCTACTCTTCTTAGCTATCGTCTCAAGTCAAGTTCTTGCTCAGCACGAACAGAATCGCCTTCCTATAATCGACGTTCACATGCACGCTTACGCAAAAGATGAGCGGTGGAACCAGAAGATTCCTAATCCTCTTTCTGGGCAGGCAATGACTGCCACAACAGAAGAGGCGCACATGCGTGCCACCCTTGCAGAGATGAAGAAGTACAACATCGTGAAGGCCGTAGTAAGCAACGACTATAACGCGGTCTTGCGCTGGAAGACAGCTGCACCTGATCGAATCATTGCATCGTACGGTTTTGACGATCCTGGTTCAGCTGATCTGGATTTTCTTCGGCTTGGATGAGTTTCAAGCAAAAGAGAACCACAGAGCAACTGTGTTGGAAGTCAAGCAGAAACTGATTGAGCTCCAACATTCCAGGGTTTGTTTTCACGAACCATGACGTTGATGATGGTCAGGAGTTTTCGCATACAAGCAGTGATCGCTACTTTCTTTAATTTGTTCCTGGCAATGAGCCGTTGATAGAAAGCTTTGATAACCGGGTTGCAGCGAATCGCCGTCAAGGTGGCCATGTAAAGCTTGGCACGAATCTGTGCTCTGCCGGCGAAGATGTGACGCGTACCGCATTGTTTTCCACTGTCACGATTGAGTGGTGCTACTCCAAC
>JBKPAL010000243.1:0-15862 GCA_046726395.1 Acidobacteriota bacterium | reverse complement strand
CGTGATTAAGTAAGGTGGAAACGTGTCTATCGTATCAAGCGAAAGTTGGTTTTTGATGTCAAGGCTATGTAACTTCGTGGGCTAACCATGGGGGTCCGGACGTTGATTACAAGGCGCCGTGTTTGCGGAGAATTTCCATCGTACGGTCAATGGGTAAAGCGTCGACTGTATGCCCGCGACCGGTGGTCGTGGTCGAGCGAAAGAGTGAGTTGTAGATGGCCTCTTCAGTAGCTTCTATGACTGCCAGAAAGAGCGGTGACATCGCATCGTTCGGCAACACCCTAAAACTTTGCGTGCGCGTTCCGGCATCATCGCCGACTCGGATTGTAAGGTCCGGAGAGGTTGAAAACGCGATCGAGTAATCGCCGCTGCCATTGCTGCCCGAGGCACCAGTGCGCGCGAGGCCAAGCATCGCACGTGCAGCGAGTCGTTTTAAGTTTCGGGCATCTAACGGGGCGTCGGTTGCAATGACTATGATGACTGACCCGTCTGGATTTTGGTCACGAGTCGAAGCGTTGGACTGAGAGCTCTTTTCGAGCTCCTGCTTCAGGTAATAGCGTCCTAACTCTTTTCCTACCGGAGCTCCACTGATCGTGAGAATCCCGCCAAAGTTTGTTTGCACCAGAACACCGATTGTGTAGCCACCAATGTTCTTCGGCAGAGCGCGAGAGGAAGTACCGATTCCTCCCTTGAAACCAAACGCGACGGTCCCCGTTCCTGCTCCAACAGCTCCTTCTTCAACCGCGCCACTTTTGGCGTTTTTGATCGCCGCTACAACGTCGTCCCGAGTGATGTGTCGACCCCGAATATCGTTCAAATATCCATCGTTCGTCTCTGCTATGACCGGGTTGATTGACTGCACCTGTTCGTTCCCGGGCAGGGCCAGCATGTAGTCCAGCAGGTAATCAGCTACACGAGGAACACTGAGAGTCGAAGTGAGCAGGATAGGTGTTTCTATTTCGCCGAGCTCGTCGACTTGGGTCGATCCCATTAGCTTTCCGAATCCATTGCCTACAAAGATTGCACCGGGGACTTTTTCGCGAAAGAGATTGCGGTTATGGGGAAGGATTGCAGTGACACCAGTACGAATATTGTCATCGCGCACGATCGTTGTGTGCCCGACGCTCACTCCGGCGACATCGGTAATCGCGTTGAGCGGGCCGACCGGCAGAATGCCAACTTTAATTCCGAGATCTCGTGCTCTCGGCCTCGCCGAGGGCTTCACTACATCTTGGTTCATCGAGCTTATGGGCGGAATCAGAACGAAGACGACAAGAAGTGTAGGAATACGCTTAAGCATATTTGGCCCACGATGTTTACACTAGTAGCATCTTTTTGCCTATCTATTTCCACAGAGACCTACCTGTCGCGTGTAATAAGGTCGGTACCATGTCATTGCCAATTGTCAATTTCAGATTGCCGATTGGCGGCTGACGGAACGATCCAATTGTCAATTGGCAATCGACAATTGGCAATGACACGGTACTGACCTCATTTCTCGTCGTACTAGAGGAGAACCACAGATGAAATCTCATACGAAGCACTTAACATTTCACATTCCCGAGCGGATGGCATTCGTGAACATTACGCCGCAGGTAATCGAAGAGCTCAACAGAAGCGGTGTGCAGGAAGGATTGTGCCTTGTAAATGCAATGCACATCACCGCCAGCGTCTTTATAAATGACGACGAGCCTGGGCTGCACGATGATTACAAACGTTGGCTGGAATGGTTGGCCCCATTTGATCCAAGTCCGGAACGTTATCACCACAATCGTACGGGCGAGGACAACGGCGATGCTCATCACAAACGACAGGTCATGGGCAGGGAAGTGGTAGTGGCAGTTACGCGAGGCAAATTAGATTTTGGACCATGGGAGCAGATCTTCTACGGAGAGTTCGATGGCGGGCGCAACAAACGGGTACTGGTCAAGATAATTGGCGAATGAGTCTCAGAAGTCAGAGGTCAAAGATCAGAGGTCAAAGATCAGAGGTCGAAGATCAGAAGTCAGAGATCAGAAGTGGGTGGTCATTGGCTTTGCCGTCTGGACTTGAGGAAGTGGCTTCGCCCTTCCGCACAATGTTAGGAAAAAATTGGGCTGCGCCCTTGCCCAAAGCATCAAGGGCGGAGCCCGGAATTGGTTTGATAGCGTTGCCGGAAGGGCGAAGCCGCTTCCTCAAGTCCATCAGGCGAAGCCTAAAGGCTCCGATCTCGGTTTGAGGAATTTCGTGGATCAAGGCGGCCTGTCTTACAATCCGCGTCGACAACAACTCGATTCCGGAGATTGCCATGAATCATCTAAACAGAAACGTGCTGGGCGTAATTGTCGTTGCCGTTCTCCTCTGTTTTCCGGTCCATGTGTTTGGACAGAATTCGCCGGTGGTCCTCGAAGGAGTACAACTGACTCGGGTGGTGCCTACCGGTTTTTATTTTCAGGGCCTTAGCGCACCTACGCAGATGCGCAATTCGGCAGCGGCGCGGCTGGGCGAGAATCGATATGTGTTGGCAGGCTTGGTCGACACATCAGGCTACTCCGCCGACGTTAGAGCAAAATATGAAGGCTTCTTGATTACGGACTCAGCAATCTCCATCAACGGATCAGATGTGGCAACCGGCGCTTACGGATTCGGTTTTACCAATGACGGCAAGCTGAACATTCTCGATTTATCCGGCAAACAGATTCTCTCCATCACGACGACGAAGGACAGTGCGCTAAAGCGACCTCGACCTTTGGTGATGATGAAGTCAGGAGAGGAACTCCGTCTCTACAACGGCCGAGACTACGCCGTGATTACCTTTAAATAGATCGCTTGAACGTAGTTGTCGTGCGCTTCGTATCTCGTTCGCGACCGGTAGTCTTCCTGGTCGTAGTTCTTTTCAGTTGCCTCGAAGTTTTCGCACAACAAGCAACACCCAGTCCGACACCTCCTCCGACAGGAAAATCGTATAGCTCCGGCGATCCTTCTCGACCGTTGCCTCCACCACGGCCGCAGTCTCAATCGCCTGTAACTTTCAGCGATATCACTAAGAACTCAGCCATCGCCTTCAAGCGTGAAGCCTCGTTCACAGGAATGAAATACTTGTTGGAGGCGATGGGCGGCGGTTGCGCAGTTCTTGATTACAACAATGACGGACGGATGGATCTGTACTTCACGAACGGTGCGCAACTAAAGGACCCGATGCCGAAAAACGAATTGCCTGACAAGCGCGACGCGAAGTTCTGGAATCGTCTGTACGAACAAAATCGTGATGGCACCTTCACAGACGTAACTGAAAGGTCGGGTCTGAAAGGCGAAGGCTACAGCATGGGGGTCGCGGCGGCTGACTACGACAATGATGGCGACACCGATCTGTATGTCACAGGCTACGGAAGCAATCACCTTTATCGGAACAACGGAGATGGAACGTTTACTGACGTGACTAAGAACACCGGTGTTGGTGGTTCAGGTTGGTCCACGAGTGCAGGTTGGTTTGATTATGATCGCGACGGGCGATTGGACCTGTTTGTCGCCAGGTACGTCGATTGGGACTTTGAAATCGGAACGGTTTACTGCGGTGAGTTTCGGCCAGGATATAGAGCGTTTTGTCACCCCGATAATTTTAAAAGTGTCACTAGCATTTTGTATCACCAAAAAGCTGACGGTTCGTTCGAAGACCTCACGGCGAAGGCCGGTCTGGCTGAACCAGGCGGGAAAGGATTAGGAGTAGCATTCGGCGATTTTGACAACGATGGTTGGCTCGACATTTTTGTCGCTAACGACAGCGTTCGCCAATCACTCTATCGCAATAAAGGCAACGGAACCTTTGAGGATGTAGCGGTAACGTCGGGCGCGGGGTATGACGAAAACGGAAAGACCTATGCAGGAATGGGCACAGATGTCGCTGATTACGACAACGACGGCTTCATGGATGTTTTCATCACCACGTTATCCACCGAGACTTATCCCCTTTACCACAATGATCGTGATACCAACGATCTGACGTTTACTTACGCAACAAACTCAGCCGGGATTGGTCAGATAACCTTGCTCTACTCAGGTTGGGGAACTCGATTCGTAGATGTTGATAATGATGGCTGGCGTGACTTGGTGGTAGCTCAAGGTCATGTGCTGGACACGATCGAGAAATCGAACCCGTATCTGAAGTACCGGCAACCACCACTCCTAATGCTGAACACAGGCAAAGGATTTGTGAATGTGTCTGCCAATGCTGGCGCAGGTTTCATCAATCCGCTGAATGGTCGAGGAGCTGCTTTCGGAGATTTGAACAACGATGGTCAGACGGATGTAGTGATTGCGCAACTTGATGGGCCACCCGTCTTGCTCAAGAACAATGGAACAAAGAATCACTGGTTGGGAATAAAACTAGTAGGAGCTAAGTCTAATCGCGATGGCATCGGATCGCGCGTTACTGTTACTGATGAGACTGGAAGAAAACAGGTCTTTGATCTAAATGATGCGGGCAGTTATTTGTCTTCAAGCGATCCACGGCTTGTAGTTGGACTGGGTTCCGCCAGTGCAATTAAGCAGGTTGAAATACGTTGGCCGAGCGGGAACATGCAGACCGTCAAGAATTCGCCGCTAGACCGCTATGTTGTGATCAAGGAACAAGACGCATCGACAGCTAGTCACGAACGCCAATTCGGACCACAGTTGACGCATTTGAAAGTTGAGCTTGCCGATCGTTGAGCGGGTTGAACCGCCCTTCTCAACGTTTGAGACTTTCAAGCTTGAGGGCTGTTCTGGATGCTTGAAAAGTTTTCAACCCTGATGCAACCACTCAGGGTTGAAAGTCTCAAAGGTTGGGAAGGGCGGTTCACCCCCGCTCATACTTGCCTATCTACAATCTGCGAGATTGGTAACTTCTGTTGACACCTTTAGAATCGTCCGAGTATTTTCGGCCAGCAGAAATAGTTGTGTCCGATCATTTCGGTCTCTCCGGATTCGACTCTGGCAACACCCACATCAAATGTCTTTCATCAAGTCTCATCGAGCGGTTCGATCACTTTCACTTCTGCTATTGCTGACCGCAGGTTCCGCGATTGGCGTCCCCCAAACTCCAAAACAGGAAGCACCACAAGGAATGGGAGTCTCGACTGGCACTCCGCTGAACTACTCATCGCGCCGCACTGTCGGCATCGTCGATCCTAAAGCACCAGTTGTCTTCGAAGACGTCACCGACAAAACAACGCTAGCAACTTTCAGACATCGCTCCGGGTCACCACAGAAGGACTACATCTTCGAAACCCCTTCCGGTGGTGTAGCAATCTTTGATTATGACGGCGACGGCCTTCCCGACATCTATCTCGTGAATGGTTCGACAGTTCCAGCGATGGAAGGTAAAGAGAAGCCGGCCCGCTCAGCGCTTTATCGCAACCTTGGTAATTGGAAGTTTGAGGATGTCACGCAGAAGGCAGGCGTTGCGAATGAGCGTTGGGGCGCAGGCGTAGCCGTCGGTGATTATGACAACGACGGGCATCCAGACATGTATGTCAGCAACTTCGGCGTCTCGCGTCTTTATCACAACAACGGCAATGGAACGTTTACGGATGTTGCAGAGAAGCTCGGAGTAGCACGCAAAGGCTGGAGTACAGGCGCTAGTTTTGGTGACTACGATAACGACGGACGGCTTGATCTGTTCGTGCCTGGATACGTCGATATCCAGATGAATGATCTGCCGCCGAATCCAAGCGAAATCGGGAAGCCTGGCGGAGTTGGACAAAACTTCTGCCAATTTCGCGGTGTGGCTGTGATGTGTGGTCCACGAGGACTCAAGGGAGAGGGCGACACCCTTTACCACCAAAAGCCGAACGGCACGTTTGAAGATGTGAGCGTTAAAGCTGGCGTGAATGATCCGCAAAAGTATTACGGCTTCAGCTCTGCATTTGTGCACATAAATGAGGACAGGCTGCTTGATCTTATCGTCGTAAACGACTCAACCCCGAAACAGCTCTACATTAATAAAGGAGACGGCACTTTCGAGGAGGTTGGTTATCCATCGGGATTGGCGCTGAATGAGAATGGACGCGAGCAAGCCGGAATGGGACTCGCTGTGGGTGATTACAACAATGATGGTCGTGTCGATTTCCACATCACAAATTTTTCAGACGACTCAAACGTTCTCTATCACAATGATGGCGAAGGCAACTTTACTGATGTGACATTCCAGGCTGGGCTAGGTGAGCCGTCGATCCCTTTTCTCGGTTGGGGCACAAGCTTTATCGATTATGACAATGATGGTTGGCTCGATCTTTTTGTAGTAAACGGTCACGTGTATCCGGCAGTCGATGCGAATCAATGGGGCACAAGCTGGGCCCAACAGGCTCTGCTCTTTCGTAACCTAAAGAGTGGAAAGTTTGAGCGTGTCGGTGCGTCGCCCGGCAGCGCGTTGGCAACTGCATGGCCCGGACGTGGCCTCGCGGTAGGAGATCTCGACGGAGATGGTCGTCTGGATTTGGTCTTGAACAACATTGATTCAAAACCTGCCGTGCTACGAAATGTCTCTGCCGACAGTGGACACTGGTTACAACTGCAACTGGTTGGTGATGGAAAGTCCACTCCTCGTGACGCGATTGGCGCTACCGTTTACCTGAGGGCCGGAGGCATAAGGCAGCGAGCGGATGTTGTAAGTGGAGCCGTATACTGTTCACAAAACGATCTGACGGTTCATTTTGGTCTCGGTGTGGCGACGAAGGTCGAGAAGCTTGAGGTTCAGTGGCCCAATGGAGCAACAGAGACTTTCAACGTTCCCGGCGTGGACCGGAAGCTGACCATCACGCAAGGCACGAACAAAAAATGAGTTAGTGATTACACCTCTGCAAATTTTGGAGTGCGGTGGCAAGCGGTAGCGCGACACCGCCTTGGATCGCAAGCGCAATTCATTTCAATGTTGGAAGTACAACTCAACCATCCAAAGCGGTGTCGCGCTACCGCTTGCCACCGCACTCCAAACTCCTCACTCCAACTGGAGGTGACATCTTGCGACGAATAAACCTGAGAAAGGCGCAAGCCGCCCGGCTAAACACGATACGCAACATCAACCGGCAGATCGTGTTGAATTACGTTCGGGAACGAGAGCCTATATCGAGAGCAGAGATATCCCGCGAGACTAACCTGCAGCGCTCTACCATTTCGGCAATTGTCGAATCTTTAAAAATTGAAGGTCTGGTTGAAGAAATTGGCGAAGGGGAATCGACCGGCGGCAGAAGGCCGACGATGCTGCGCCTGCACACGAAAGAACCAATCGCTCTCGGTGTGTCTATAACTCCGACATGCACGACTATCGCGACCAGTGACTTAGCGGGCCGCGTCATCAGCCAACGTGAGTTTTTCACTGATCCCGATCCGACGAAGATTTTCGATGAAGTAATAAAAACGCTCCGAGAGTTTCTGCTCCAGAACCAGGGAGTGGAAGGCGTTGGTGTAAGTCTTCCCGGACTTGTCGATCCGACATCCGGCAGCGCCGTCTACGTTCCCTACTTCCAATGGCGAAATCTTCCTGTTGGCGAAATGATCAAATCGGCGATTGGTTTACCGGTAATCATCGACAACGATGCTAACGCAGTGGCGCTTGCTGAGTTGTGGTTTGGACGTCCCGAGGTTACCGATGCGCGAGATTTCATTCTGGTGCTAGTGGCTGAAGGCGTTGGGACAGGAATTGTTTTCGACGGTCAGATTTATCGTGGACAGTGCGGGGCCGCAGGTGAGTTTGGTCACATGATCATTGCCCCAGATGCTCCAGTCGCTTGCTCATGTGGCAATCGTGATTGTTGGGAAGCTTTTGCTTCAGAAGGAGCAGCACTCGCTCGGTACGCCATCTTAACGGGAGGTTCTAATGGATCACCGCTGAATTTTCATGAACTCGTAGATCGAGCGGTGGGTGGTGAAGCCAATGCAAAGTCGGCGTTGGTAGATACTGCTCGGTACTTGGGAATCGGAATATCAAATCTTGTTGTCGGTTTTAATCCAGCGGCGGTTGTGGTAGCCGGAGAAATCGCACGAGCCTGGGAACTTGTGGAAACCTCATTAACGGAAACACTAGAGCACAGCGTCCGTCGCGGACTTCCATCGGCGAAGATCCTGCCCTCGACGTTGGGTGAGAAACCAACCTTACGTGGGGCTTTGAGCCTCGTGCTTGCTCGAAAATTCGCGGCTGCATTCGCAGCGTGACCAGCCTTCGATGTGCACTGAATTGCAGTGATTTTGTTCAAGAAGAGATCTAACTGGGACTAACTGAGAAATGTATTGACAGCCTTTTCAGTCTGGATTAATACTTCGTTCATTCAGACAACAAACTGTTGTCGCTCCTTATTATTATTAGCCCTACCGGTTTTGAATAACTTTGAACTGAGTCGCCTTGCAACTCAGATTTTCAGCCAAGCGGTTTCCGTTCGAGCTTGGCTTAGGTCAAGAACGAGCTCGACCATCACTTTCTCCTTCAGCGGAAAAGTGCATTTGGATTTTTATTCGCAGGTAGAGGACCCAGCCATGAACAAGCCAAACCAAACCCTTCTCCCTCTCTTTTTGGCAATAGCAATCTTATCCCTCGGAACAATGGCATCCGCCCAGAGTAATAAAGGAACCATTGTCGGGACGGTAAAGGATCCCAATGGAGCATTAGTCAGCGGGGCCAAAATCACCGTCATCAATACTGGAACTGCTGACACCCGCGAGGCGACAAGTGATGCCGACGGAACTTATACGGTTCCCAATCTTGATCCGGGCCAATATAGAGTGTCTGTCGACGCAACAGGCTTTCAAACGGTCGTCTTTGAAGATGTCAATGTTGAGACCAATGCTCGTCTTCCTCTCAACGTAAATTTTTCCAATATCGCCGGTGCGACGGCTGAGGTAACGATTAGTTCTGCATCAGCTCCACTGGTTGAGAGTGAAAGCAGCGTGCGAGGCGACATCATCACCGGTCGTGAGGTAACTGAATTACCTCTTCCTCAACGCAATTACACTTTGCTTGCAGCTCTATCTCCTGGAGTCACTCGTCCTGCGTTGGGCGGGATCGGCGGAGGTGGGAATTTCGAAACTGGCGGTCCATCGAAGGGTACTGAATCGACGCGCTTCCGCGAATCGGGTGGTTCGATTATCTCGGCAAACGGAGCTCGAGTTACGAACAATAATTTTTCACTTGATGGCGTGGATAACAATGAAACGCAATTTGGCCAGATCGCGATCTTCCCTAGTCCAGATTCAATCTCGGAATTCAAAGTGGAAACAAGCGTGGCCCCGGCGGACACTGGTCGAGCCGGTGGTGCGATTATTTCTACGACGTTTAAATCTGGAACTAATGACGTACATGGTTCGGCGTATGAGTATTACCAGGGTCGCATAGCCGGAGCGCTGCCGGTCTACAACAAGAATCCTCCAAACTTCAATGTGCACAATTTTGGGGGAACTGTAGGCGGCCCGATCTTTTTGCCGAGACCCGGTGAAGGCGGAAGTGCAATATGGGACGGCCGAAATAAGTCATTCTTCTTCTTCTCTTTTAACGGTCAACGCAACCGCACACCAGCTTTTGGCGGACCTGAGGATCCCGTGACAGTACCGACGTTACGAATGCGAGCGGGAGATTTTTCCGAGATTCTTAAGCCCGCGGAGCCCTTTACTTTCAATACCGTCCGTGGGCCAGTAACAGCGCCACAGGGCACTATCTTCGACCGGTTCGGTTTTCCGTTTCCAGGAAACGTAATTCCGGCCAATCTTTTTGCTCCCGCAGCCTTCAACGTATTGAATGGGTATCCTGTGCCGACCACCAGTGGTCTGATCAGAAACTACGCTCGCAATCGAAAAGAGACAGCGGACATAGATCAGTACGACATCAAGATTGATCACAACATCACCAGCAGCAATCACATCTTCGGTCGCTACAGTAAAGCTACCAATGAACGTGTCCGGGACAACAACTTTCCCCTCGGTTCATCTCCGAATGGATTCGATCTTCCTTCGGGGTTCGGCGCAGGTAACGAGTTCGGCAACACACGTCAGGTAGCTTTAGGCGATACGCATATTTTTTCTCCGACTGTTGTGAATGACGCTCGCGCCGGTTATTCGCGTTTCGAAATTGGCATCTTCAATCCAGGTCAGGCTGGAACACTGGGATTCGATCCCAATCTTGCCTCGAGTCTCGGTATTTCCGGTGTAAACACGTGCGGAATCACCTGCACGGGCTCCATTCTCTTGGGCATTATAGGTACAAACGCTGATCGGGGCGATATGGAGTTTATTGGGGACAGTAGCCCATTCTTTTTCCTTTCAAACAACTATTATTTCGGCGATACGTTGACCGTTGTTCGCGGCAATCAGACCTACAAGTTTGGCGGCGAATTACGCGTTCGACAGAATCAACCAGCTTCGGCATCAGTTAGCGCCAAAGGTAACTGGCAATACGGAACGACTAACGGCGGGTTCCTGAGCGGAAACTTTGGTAACTTGCCGATAGGTCCAAACGATTCAGGATCGTCATACGCAAACTTCCTACTTGGCTACTCCCCTGCACACATTGATAGGGGAATTCCTGGTGGACCATATCTGCAGTCTGGGAAAGAGATCTCTTTCTATGTTCAGGACGACTGGAAGGTCAATACCGACCTGACATTGAACCTCGGTTTGCGCTACGACATCTTTACTCCGTTTACTGAAAGATTTGATCGGCAGCTCAATTTCGTTGTCGAGCAGAATGCGCTGGTTCGAGCAGGTGGCGGCATACCTCGTGGTCTACGCGACACTGACAAGAATAACTTTGGCCCACGTATTGGCTTCGCATGGAGTGGGTTTAGAGAAGACAAAACGTTTGTGATTCGTGGCGGGTATGGTCTGCTTTACTCGACAGACGCAGGTAACATCGGCGCGTTTGCTGTAGATCAGCCGTTCAACGGTGGTGGCAGTTTCAGTTGTAACTTTACTGAGTATGGCACATCGACATGTCCTCTGGTGCCCGCTGGATTCAACATGAACAATGGTCTGCCAATACCACCGGAAAGGTTCATTACTGGGCCAGTCTTCCCGATCTCATCAATAACCCAAAACGTGTCGTCCATAAACACCAATCTGAAGGACGCCATGTACCATCAGTACAACCTTACGGCTCAATGGGAATTCAGGCCTTCGTGGCTTGCTGAAGTGGCATACGTGGGGAATATAGGTCGCAACCTTCAAATCGATCGCAACATAGGAACCGATGTCACTCGCGGACCAGGCTCACGGCAAGTCAACTTGCCGTTCGTGAACTTTACTGACGACTTCGGTCGATCGAATTACAACGCGTTGCAAAGCAAGCTTGAGAAGCGCTTTGTGAAGGGGTTGTCGATCCTGGCTTCGTATACGTGGGCCCATGCAATCGACAATGGACCAGGACGGTTCTCAGGCAACAGTAACCCCGCCAGAAATCTATACGGACCCCAAAACCCCAACAATATCGGCTTGGAACGAGCCAGCTCAGATATTGACGTGAGACACAGATTCACTCTTGCCAACGTTTACGACCTACCGTTTGGTCAAGGACGTCGATGGGGAACGAACTGGTCGGGATGGAAGAATTTCTTCTTTGGTGGTCTCCAGTGGAACAACCTGATTACAATTCAAAGCGGCCCAGCCTACACTGTTGTCTACGGGGAAGGTGGCCCAAGACCCAATTTGGTTGGAGATCCCACTCCGACGTCGGAGCAACGGGCGAGGCGAATGCAATTCAATCCGGCTGCATTTGCCCCGCCGAGCAACCCCATCTTCCCCGGTATCGTTTGTACTGCCGCAGCAAATTCCAGCTTCTCAGGATGCTTTGGATCGCTTGGTCGAAATACGTTTACTGGTGATCGACAGGAGTTCTGGGACATGTCCTTCTTCAAGAACTTCCGCGTGAACGAAAGATTCAACATTCAAGGTCGAATTCAGATCTTCAATGTGGCCAATCACGTTGTACGTAACGTCCCGGAGCGAAACATCGAACCTTGCTTTGTTAATGGTGTTTTCGATGCGGACACCTGCAACACGAATACACAGGATGACCGTTTTGGCAGACATATCGGAATAGACACCAGCGCGCAGCGGATGCGCCAGTTTGAGTGGGGCCTCAGACTCATCTGGTAATCGTTATCTATTTTGGGACGTCGATTCGAGTGGCGAGCATGTGTTACCGCTGCCACTCGAATCTTTATTTGGGTTTGAGGTTGATTATGAAAGCAGCGGGAATAAAACCACCCTTCCGGAAGTTGAGACTTTTATAGTGGAATGATCTTATCTACGCGGCTTTGCCCCAAAAGTAGTTCTGACGTTAGAGAAGAGAGCTTGCTCCCTGGTGTGCGGCGGTGGCTTGCCCCGCCGTACATGACGCTTTGTCATTTTGGGCTCTGCCCCTATTCCAACAGTTTCAAGGGGCAAGCCCGAACCAAGGGCAGAGCCCTGAGTACTATCCGGCCGCGAACGGCGCGGCAAGCCGCGCCGCACACCAGCCGGCAAGCCGTTGAAAAATCTCTATGTACTTTTGAGGCAAAGCCTATCTACGCTTGAATGCTGCTTGAGCTCTGGTTGGAGAGCAATTAATCTGAACATATCTTCCCAAGCAATCTTCGTCTCGCTGCAGGTCGGGTTATGAACAGCTCCAGACCATTGTTGCTAGTGCCGAGCTGCTTCTGTTTCCTGTTGCTCTTGGCCTATGGCACTGAAGCAGTGGGCCAAACGGAGACCGCAACACAGCTGCCGGAAGTAGCCAGGATTCTCGCCGACCTGCAGGCGCAACCTTCTGATCCGAATAAACAGAACGCGGCGCGAACACTTGGGTTCCGCTTGATCTCTGCCTCCCGATACGAAGATGCGTGGAGTGTTTTCCGTGTGGTGCTACAAGCCGCACCGCGCGATCAGCAGTCTCTCTACGGCGGTGCGCTGGCTCTACTAAATGCGAACCGTATCAAAGAAGCGCGAGAGTTGGCCGAGTCAGCGACAACTGTCGCACATACGGAAACCGCGACTGCGACTGACAGTCAAATAGCCAACAATCGCGAAGCAGACGCTCTGGTATTGCTCGGTGTCATTCTCGCTGTCGATAAAGATAACGCCGGAGCATTGAAAGCGACGCGCCGAGCAGTCGAGTTAGCTCCCGAAAGTTTCGACACTCAGTTTGCGCTTGGGCGTGCTCTCTACGGGTCAGGTGATCTCGCCAATGCGGTCGTGTCATTTCGAAAGGCGATCACCTTAAGACCACAGGACCATCAGCCGCGGTTCTTTCTCGGAACGACGTACGAAGCCCTCGGTGCTTATGAGGAAGCGCGTCAAGTCTATTCGGAGCTCGTTCGATTGCATCCGGAAAATGCAGAAGGACATTTAGGGTTAGGTGTCTTGCTGTTGAAGTTGGCTCCTGATCGAACTACTGAAGCCATCTCCGAACTGCAGAAGTCTGTCGCACTAAAGAGTGATTCCTATGAGGCCCAAGTTTCCTTAGGACGAGCATTGATCAAAGTGGGTCGAGCTGCAGAAGCAGTGGAACACTTGAATCGTGCGGCGGCTCTGATGCCCGGCAATCCAGAGCCGCACTATCAGTTGGCGATTGCCTATCGGCGGATGGGCAAAACTGCAAACGCTGAGGCTGAGACCGCGAAGGTGAAAGAGATCAACTCGACGCGTCGCAGCACAAAGCTGCCACCGGACAATAAGAACTGATCGTGACCAAAACTCCAGTATGGCAAAGGCAGTTTCCTTCACGGCCTCGATTGAGTGGCCCGCTGGTAGTTGCATTCGTGTCGCTTTTCATACTCGAACTAAATGTTTTCGGACAAAGAAGGCAGGCTGGTTCACAAGCGACTCAAACTGTAAACACGCGCAATGAAGTAGCGGCACTGTTGAAGGCAGGCAAACTGGACCAGGCCGAAGTTCTGGTCCGCGATGCCATTGCGAGCGCGCCGCGGAATGCGGATCTGCACACGATTCTCGGCGTTGTACTCGATCAGAAAGGCCAAATCGCAGACGCAGAGAAGGAGTATCGCGCGGCTACGGCGCTGGATCCGAAATCGCCTTCGGCTCGAGTGAACCTGGGTGTGATGCTTGCACGCACGCAGCGCACGACGGAAGCCATCCAGGCTTTCGAACAAGCGTTGTCGCTCGCTCCAAATCACGGTGAAGCTACTCGGAACCTCGGTTTGCTTTACAGCGCCTCTGGGAATCACGCGAAGGCCGTCGGCCTACTAGAGAAATCGTTAAATGCCGAGACGTCTGCGACTGACTTACCGGTCTTAATGGCCCTGACGCGAAGTTACTTGTCGTTAAATCGGTCCAACGATGCCGCTAAGCTTTCCGCAAAAATCGAAGCATTGGCAGCAGACGATCCGCGAGTCTTGTATACGCTCGGCGTGCAGTTCGCTGAAGCGCAACAGTACGATCGCGCTGCAAGCCTCTTTCAACGCACTAACGACTTGCGTCCCAACACCGCTGAGGTCCAGTACAATCTTGGAGTCGCTCTATTCAATCTGGATCGTCTCGATGAGGCTCGGCCCGTTCTTGAAAGCGCAGCAGCGCTGATGCCGAATGATCCAGCTCCCTACTATCGCCTTGGGCTCATTGCGTCCGCGAAGGGGAACAGCGCAGAAGCACTTGGCTACTGGCAGAAGGTGGTGTCGCTTAATGCGAACTACTCCGACGCATACTTCATGATGGCCGAAGAGCTGGCGAAGAATCAGCGTGGAGTTACGGCAATTGAGTACTATCAAAAAGCGATTGCGAATGATCCGTCAAAGCTTCTCTACTACGTTCGCCTGGGCGCGATCTACTTTCGTCAACGCCATTATCAGGAAGCGCGAGATGTTTATGAACGAGCTGCGATAAAGTTTCCTGACGCTTCCGAAATTCATTACCTCGTAGGTTATGCCGCGCGTGCGCAAGGCATGTATGACGATGCCCTCGCTGCTTTTCAACGAGCGCTCAAGTTACAACCAGACAATGTAGATGTGCTGGCTAATCTGGGTTTCATTTACAGCGAGCGCGGCGGGTACGAACAAGCAGAAAAAATTTTGCGGCGCGCCGTCAGTCTCGATGCGAAGCACTTCCCGGCACATTACGACCTCGGGCGCTTGCTTGTAAGGCTCAAGCGTTACAACGAGGCCCTACCGATCCTTGAACGCGGCGCGACGCTTACTAACACCGACCCGGGAATTCACTATCAATTGTTTACTGCTTATTCGCGTCTCAAACGGAAGGAGGACGCCGAGCGTGAGTTGGTGACCTTCAAACGTCTCGAAGAAGCGAGGAAGAAAGGCGACAACTCGATGGAAGGAAGTGCAGTGACCGATCAGCCCGCACCAAATGTCGAGCCTCGGCGGCCGTTTTAATCCAGAGATTACACAGATTACACAGATTACACAGATTCAACCCGAATATAGTTATTCGTGATCGTTCGTGTGATTCGTGGATCGTTTCATGTTTAGCGGCGGCTTTGCCGCTTGGTGTGAGGCGCCGGCTTGCCGCGCCGATGCTCTCACTCCTGCATCGAGGCTTTGCCCCTGATTCGGCCGGTCCGATCGATGAGGCTACGCTACGAAAGTCCCATTTCGCGATTTTGGGGGCCCAAGCCGAACCTAGGGCGAAGCCCGATAAATTCGCGCGAGGTCACGGCGCGGCAAGCCGGCGCCCCACACAAAGTGGCAAGCCGCTGCGAAATATGAAACGATCCACGAAATCACAAGGAGCACGAAGACCGAGCCATTTCCTCCATATAGCAAACTGGTTCATTGCACTGCTCTCCATTACGTTCTCAGCTGCCTCAGTCTTCGCATCCATTCAGTCAGAAAGAAAACCGGCGGTGCTAAAAGTCGAGCCACCTTCGTGGTGGGCCAGGCACACGATCAATCCAGTGCGTCTATTAGTTCGTGGAAAG
>JBKPAL010000242.1:0-10226 GCA_046726395.1 Acidobacteriota bacterium | reverse complement strand
GGCAAGCGCAGCGCGACGCCGCTTTGGATGGTTGCGTGATATTACAGCATTGAGTAAGGGCCAAAGATGCGATCCAAAGCGGCGTCGCGCTGCGCTTGCCGCCGCACTCCAAATTTGCCCTTCATAGCTTTCCGTCTTTCATCTTGTCGAGTTTTGTGTCAGGCAATGGCCGACTATGCTGAACCGTGAAATCCTCAACGTCACGAAAAACAAAGATGGGCACATCCGCCGATTGCTGAGCACGCAAGCGATGAAAGTCAGCGCGCTTCACATCATGCAAGACAAACGCTGGGCGAGCATCTTCCTTCATGAAACTGACTTCGACGTTATCCATCTCCAATCCATTCACGTGGCGTACAAAAAATCCGTACGCAGGCATCTCTCCAAACATCACAGGCTCTGGATAACCCTGCTCGTTTTCGGGAGGATTCAGGGCTGCCTGTTCTTTCGTGCCACCACCGGAGTAATAAATCCGCACATTGCTAAGCCGAACGTCTTCGATTGGATACCCGGGTATGCCACTAATGATCGAAGCGTATTTAGGAGCAGCGTTGTAAACGACAACATTGCTGATCAGGACTCGCCGCAGTTTTCCGACTGTCGTTGTCTCTTTTGGACCACGCGCGCGATTGCCTAGCCGAAGAAAGAAAGGCGAGTTCGTTATGTCGCGCATCGTAACATTCGATATGGTGACGTCTTCGAGCGAGCCTCCATCAACTGACTCGAGTGCGAAACCTCTCGAGTAATCAAACACACAATTCGAGATGGTGATGTTTTTGAAACCACCATTGGATTCAGTGCCAAACTTGATTCTTCCCGTAGTACTGTTGTGGCTGTAGCGACTGTATTCGCGCTTGTAAGTTCCATCGAGAAAGGTGCCTTCGTCGTAACCGCTCACCTGACAGTTGGTGATTGTCACGTTTTCAGTTGCTCTGGCAAATCCCAAACCGTAAGAACTCTTCAAACAGATACCATCATCGAAAGGCGAGTTGATGCTCGAATTTGAAATCCGCACATTGCGACAAGCATCAACATCGATACCGTCGCGATTCGTATCAATCTTGATGTTATCGATAGTCAGATTGTCTACGCCGGTTGCGAGGATGGCGAAATGACCGCCGTGGAGGATCGAGATGTCGCGAATGAGCACATTGCGACAGAGCTTAAGGCTGATGGCTTTGTTGCCCCATCCTGGTTCGACAGCATCGCGTGCGTTTGGATAACCGAATAGTCCACCCGCCAGAATCTTTCCAAGCTCTTCGTGTTTCTCTGGAGTACGTGATTGTGCGCCGCTCCGGACTAATCCCTTACCCCAGATCAGACCCGGTCCAAGAATAGAGATGTTTTCCAGGTTCTCACCCCAGATCAGACTGTTGTGCCAGTGGCTGTGTCCAAAGTCCTGATACTGGTCCCACTGGTTCGGCTCGGGAAGATCGTAAGTCACTCCTTTAGAAACTTCCGCGGCGATGATCGTCGCACCTTGGTCCAGATAGAGCGAGATGTTGCTCTTCAGATGGATGCTGACTGACAGGTAATTGCCTGGCGGGAATCGGACAGTGCCACCACCTGCCGCTGCGGCAACTTCGATGGCTTTATTGATTGCGGGTGTGTCGATGGTCTTGCCATCACCTTTAGCTCCAAAGCTTCGAACGTTGTAGACACCGCTTGGTTCTGGTCGAGCGATTCCGGCTTTGGGAACGCGGGCGCCTCGATTCTGCGCTTCCGCTATCGGGAATAGCGAGAGTGCGGCTAAGAGGATCAAACTGCCGAATGCCAACCAGCTTTTGATTTTCATCTTTAGCTCCGATTCTCAGGTTGAAATCAACTGATGCTTCCGTTGAGGCGTGAAATCTTAAGTCCAATCTGTAGATGCTCGAGCGGGGGTAAACCACCCTTCCCAACCGTGAAACTCCTAATCTTGAGTACTACACGAAACCTTGCACGGCCTTCAAGCATCGACAATCAGACTCAATATGAAGAGTCTCAAGGTTCGGAAGGGCGGTTTACCCCCGCGCAACTTCATCAGATTCCAGCTTTCAATTCTGACAGCTCACTGCTACTTACTGGGTGCCGATTCAGCTATCCAGTGCACGCATCTCTTTTGCTACCCTCAGGAATGCGCGCGCTGCGTGAGACAAGCTTGCACCTTTGCGATAAATCAAATTCAGCCGCCGCTCCAGTCTCATTTCACGAACAGTCAGCGCAACCAGCTGCTTACGAGCGATCTCGGCTTGGGCTGTCAATCTCGGCACCAACGCCACTCCCATCTCCTGTTCGACCAGTCGCTTTATTGCTTCCAGAGTCGGCATCTCCATCGAGATGTTCAGAGGTGTCTTGTGCTTCTCGAACGTTCGTACCACACGCTCGCGATACGGCGAAGGTACATTGTGCGCGATGAACGATTCTGCTCCGAGTTCACGGACCGAGACCGACTCTTTTTTCGCGAGGGGATGCCCCGGAGGCAGAATCAGCGCAAGTTCATCGAGTGCCACCGGAATCGAAGCGATGCCTGCTTCGTTTGGCTTGAAGGATACGACGCCGATCTCTACTCCCCTACCGAGTACTTCGGATGCGATGCGGCTAGCCAGGCTACGCTTTATCTCGACTTTGATGTGAGGATGTCGTGAGCGGAAAACAGGAAGCAGCGGCAACAGATACATCACGGTGTACTCATTGGCACTGAGCGTCAGTTTTCCTTGATGCAGATCTCTCAACTCCTTAATGGCAGTGTGCGCGGTCTTCCGCAGGTTCAGCATCTGCTCGGCATAATCCACGAGCACGCGACCCGCTGCGGTGAGTGTGCCGTCCTTCGACGAACGGTCGACTAATGGCTCGCCTAACTCGACCTCGAGCCGACGAATGGCCTGACTGATGGCCGGCTGAGTTCGATGCAGAGCTTCCGCGGCTCGCGAGAAACTTTGCTCACGCGCAACAGCCAGCAAAACCTCAAGTTGATTTACATCCATCGAAAGGGGGCCACAGATTCACACGGATTCACACAGATCAGACAAGAACCGTTAGGACAACTAGTTTTTGATACGTGGCATTCGTCTTCATCGGCCTGGCACAAAAAGTCGCAAGTATTCGAGCAACTCAGCAATACAGAACCGGGAGCGATAGCGACCGGATGCCACACTCAGCTAACAGTAGAGATGACTCGCGAATCGACGTATGTTGAGCGTAGCATCCGGTCGCTACCGCTCGCGGTTCTGTAATCGGTTGTCGCGAGCTCTACCTTCCTACCTTTTCCGCAAGCCCTGTTCACCTGTGGCGTGTTTCTCTGATCCGTGTCATCCGCGTTTATCTGTGGCCTATTTTCACGTGTCTATCTCTGGCCGGTTATACGCCTTTTTATGAGTTGCGATAGCGGGCGTTATCCTATCACAGCATATTATCTTTTCATAAACATTATAACTTTGACTTTGCCACTGTTGGTTCCCTAGGATCTCCGTACTTCGCAACAGGAGGAAAGGCTGATGCCTGCGCACACACTCGCAATCTTCGATACCACGCTGCGCGACGGAGAGCAGTCGCCGGGATGCTCAATGAATCTCGACGAAAAGGTCAGAATGGCCCAACAGCTCGAGGGACTCGGTGTGGACGTGATCGAAGCCGGATTTCCAATAGCGTCACAGGGGGATTTTCAGGCTGTGCGAGCGGTGGCGGCACAATGTAAGCGGGCAACAATTGCGGCTCTTTGCCGCACTACCGAAGAGGATGTGGCACGCGCCGCAGAAGCCTTACGCGGCGCTACCCATCCGCGCATTCACACCTTCGTAGCCACGTCTGACATTCATCTCGAACATAAGCTGCGCAAGTCACGGAGTGAAGTAATCGCTATGACTCGCCAGGCAGTTAGCCAAGCCACCAACTTTGCCGAGGAAGTTGAGTTCTCAGCCGAAGACGCAACGAGAAGCGATATCGACTATCTCTGTGAAGTGCTTGCGGTAGCTGTAGACGCCGGGGCAAATATCATCAATGTTCCCGACACGGTTGGATACACACTCCCTGCCGAGTTCACAAAGCTAATAAGCACGGTGCGGGAACAAGTTGTCGGTGAGAAGCAAGTCACGATCAGTGTCCATTGTCATAACGATCTCGGACTGGCAGTCGCCAACAGTCTCGCGGCGATCGAAGCAGGTGCTCGCCAAGTCGAGTGCACAATTAACGGAATCGGTGAGCGTGCCGGCAATGCATCACTCGAAGAGCTCGTCATGGCTTTGCACGTCCGTTCTGATCGTTTGGACTTCCAGACTCAGATAGATACGACACAGCTTTATCCGACGAGCCAATTACTCTCGTCGATTATCGGTTTCGAAGTACAACCAAATAAAGCGATAGTCGGACGCAATGCATTCGCACACGAAGCCGGAATCCATCAGCATGGTGTGATCAATAACCCACTGTGCTACGAGATCATGACTCCCGAATCGGTAGGAGTACCGGCGAACACGCTCGTGCTAGGCAAGCATTCGGGACGACACGCGCTCGCGATGCGCTATGAAGAATTGGGATATGAGCTAACGCGCGGTGAGCTGGATGCCGCATACAAAGCATTCACGCACCTTGCTGATCGTAAGAAGCGCGTCTATGACCAGGACTTGTTGTCGATACTGTCAGGTCGCGAACGCGTGCTGATAGACCAAGTTGCGGTAGCGTGAACAGAAGTCAGAGGTCAGAGGTCAAATTTTAAATTTTAAATTTTAAATTTTGCCGACCTAGGAGCATTTGCATGAGATTAAGAATTACTGTTCTGCCAGGTGATGGAATTGGGCCAGAGGTTACAAGCGAGGCCGTTCGTGTCTTACAAACTGTGGCGAGCATCCACGGTCATCTATTCGATTTCGACGAACTGCCGATTGGCGGCGTCGCTATCAATCGCAACGGCTCTCCTTTGCCGCGAACCACACTGGATTCCTGCCTGACGAGCGATGCGGTGCTGCTCGGCGCTGTTGGCTCACCAGAGTTCGATTCGTTGCCTGCTAACCAGCGACCGGAAGCTGGTCTGTTACTGTTGCGAAGAGCGCTCGGTGGATACGCCAATTTGCGACCCGCCATCTTTTATGCTCCGATTGCCGATGCATCGCCATTGCGCATTGAAGTCACGAGAGGTGTGGACATACTGATCGTTCGCGAACTTCTAGGCGGTCTTTATTTCAGTGAGCCGCGTGGATACATCGGAAGTAATGGCAACACCGTCGCCGTCAATACCATGCGTTACGGAGTCGAGGAGATTGACCGCGTGGCGCGCATCGCGTTCGAAGCGGCATTGAAGCGCAAGCGCAAACTCTGTTCAGTTGATAAAGCAAACGTGCTCGAGACATCTCAGCTTTGGCGTCAAACGGTTTCTCGAATTGCGTCGGACTATCCGGAAGTTACTCTGGAACACATGTACGTTGATGCATGTGCGATGCATCTGATCTCCAATCCGAAACGGTTCGACGTCATTCTTACTGAGAACCTATTCGGCGACATCTTGTCGGACGAAGCGGCAGTTATCACTGGCTCACTCGGCATGCTCGGTTCAGCGACACTTGGGGGCGAGGTTGGTCTTTACGAGCCGGTGCACGGCTCGGCGCCGGATATCGCGGGAAAAGGGATAGCGAATCCGTTTGGTGCAATCGCGTCTGTGGCAATGTTGCTGCGTTTCACTGGTCAACTGGAGCAAGAGGCCAAAGACATTGAAAACGCTATCACGACGGTGCTTGAGCAAGGTTATCGCACTGCTGATATTGCTGGAGAAGGCGGCCGGGTATTCGTGAGCACGAGCGAGGTTGGTGAACTCGTTTCCGAAGCGATTGTTGAAATCGCAGATCGTAGACATGCTTATCACGCTGTCTAACGGTCTAAATTTTAATTTTTAATTTTCAATTTTGAGTTTTGTGTCATTAACATTATTCGACAAACTTTGGAACGCTCACTTAGTCAGAGAAGCGGAGGGCGAACCATCGCTTCTTTACATCGATCTGCACTTGGTCCATGAGGTCACCTCGCCGCAAGCGTTTGACGGGTTGCGACAGGCGGGTCGAAAAGTTCGACGTCCTGATCTGACCGTAGCCACTGTCGATCATAACGTCCCGACAACCGCCCGCAATCTTCCCATCTCAGACGCGACCGCACGTAAACAAGTGGAGACGCTCAGCCGCAACTGTAACGAGTTCGGCATTCCTCTGTTTGATATCAACTCGCCCGACCAGGGAATCGTTCACGTCATCGGGCCAGAGTTAGGTTTGACTCAACCTGGCATGACGATCGTTTGTGGCGATAGTCACACCAGCACTCACGGCGCTTTTGGAGCACTAGCCTTCGGTATCGGCACGAGCGAAGTTGAGCATGTCCTGGCAACGCAGTGTCTCCCTCAGACCAAGCCGCGCACGATGCTCATTAACACCAGGGGCCTTCTTCCTGATGGAGTAACAGCAAAAGATCTCGCTCTGGGAATCATTGGACAAATCGGAACAGATGGCGCGACGGGCTATGTCATCGAGTACGCCGGCGAAGCGGTGAGCTCCCTTTCCATGGAAGGGCGCATGACTCTATGCAACATGAGCATCGAGGCAGGTGCGCGCGCAGGAATGATCGCACCTGACGACATCACTGTTTCTTATCTTCAAGGTCGCAGGTTTGCGCCGACGGGCGAACTGTGGGACGAGGCGATGAGGTTTTGGCGGACTCTGAAGACGGACGAGGACGCAATGTTCGACCTTGTCATCGAGATCGACGCTACAGCTCTCGAACCTTATGTCACATGGGGAACCAGTCCTGGAATGGTGGTGCCTGTAACCAGCCGCGTACCGAACCCACAGGAAGCAACCAGTAACGCTGAACGCCAATCGGCTGAACGTGCACTTGCCTACATGGGTCTTGAACCACAAACAAGCATTCAAGACATACCGATCGATCGAGTTTTCATAGGCTCGTGTACGAACGCTCGTTTAGAAGATCTCCGGGCGGCGGCTCGCGTGGTTAGAGGGTACAGAATCAAGCAGTCGGTCAGCGCTCTTGTAGTACCCGGCTCGCAGAATGTGAAGCGCGCGGCTGAAGCCGAAGGACTGCACGAGGTCTTTAAAGCGGCTGGTTTTGAATGGCGTGAGGCGGGATGTTCGATGTGCCTGGGAATGAATGCCGACATTCTGAAGGCCGGAGAACGATGCGCTTCGACGAGCAATAGAAACTTTGAAGGTCGTCAAGGTCGTGGCGGAAGAACTCACTTGGTTAGTCCGGCAATGGCTGCAGCGGCCGCGATTGAGGGACATTTCACTGACGTGAGAAATTGGACGTACAGGTAGGAATTACTCTTTGGTCTTAGGTCCGTTGTCAGTTGTCCGTGGTCCGTTGTTTGTGTTATGGCAATTGACACAAGCACTGACTACTTCGCCAACTTGACGTATGCATTGATCACGGATCACCAACAACGGACCACTGACAACGGACAAAGACCCAAGACCAAGGACCTAAGACCAAAAAAGCAAAATGCAGAAATTCGTAACCCACACAGGCCTTGTCGCTCCGCTCGATCGTGCGAACATCGACACTGATCAAATCATCCCCAAGCAATTCCTGAAACGAATCGAGCGCACCGGTTTTGGCGAGTTTCTATTTTACGATTGGCGTTTCCGGTCGGACGGTAAACCTGAAACTTCATTTGTGTTGAGTCAATCTCGTTTCCAGAACACTTCAATTCTGGTTACCGGCAAAAACTTCGGATGTGGCTCATCGCGTGAGCATGCACCGTGGGCACTTGCCGACTGGGGCTTTCGAGCCATTATTGCTCCATCATTTGCTGACATCTTCTCGAATAATTGTGTGAAGAACGGCCTGCTACCCGTCGTCTTGTCAGAAAATGATGTCAGCACCCTCATGAAGCGCGCACATGCGTTTGAAGGCTACAGGGTGACCGTCGATCTCGAGCACACAGAGATCAGCGACGATCAAGGCTTCTCGCGTCAGTTCTCTATCGAGCCTTTCAAACGTGATTGTCTCTTAAACGGACTCGACGATATTTCTCTTACCCTTCAGCACGAAGCAGCAATACGTGCATACGAAAACCGAATGATGAAATGAGCGGGGGTAAACCGCCCTTCCGACCTCGAGGTTTTCAAAGTTGACTGCGATGATCGTCACTTGAGAGGCTTACACTGGCAGATGAAACCAGTCACGTGTAAATGTCTCATGGTTGGGAAGGGCGGTTTACCCCGCTTAGGTTCATTAACGTCGAGTAAAACTTCCCCAGTCTTTCCGAATTTTGGACGGCTAATTGATCTTGACCGAGTCTGCCCGCGCCAGTAATCTTCTCGCCTCCCTGCAGTTCGTCTATCACTAAGAAATTTCGGGTAACCGAGGGGCACAATGAAACGCGTTCTGCTTGTCGTTGCAGTCGTCGCACTCTATTTACTACATCAGGATTTCTGGTTCTGGCGTACGGCCCATCCACTGGTTTTTGGCTTCATCCCGATCGGATTGTTCTATCACGCCGCTTTCTCTGTAGCCGCCGCCCTGTTGATGTGGCTTTTGGTCGCTCACGCTTGGCCCAGTCAGTTGGAAGCAGAAGCTGAAGCTGTCGATGAGGAGGCATCCCGTTGATTCCCGCCATAGTTGTTTTTGCCTATCTCGCAGTAGTTCTCTACATTGGAATCTTTGCCTTTCGGCGTGCCAAATCTAAACATGAAGCCGAAGACTATTTTCTAGCGAACCGCTCGCTTGGACCTTTTGTATTTCTGTTTTCGCTGTTCGGGACAAACATGACTGCGTTCGCAATCCTTGGTTCATCAGGACACGCTTTCTCGAATGGCATTGTCACGTTTGGTCTGATGGCTTCGTCGTCAGGTCTAGTGATCCCGTTGACGATCTTTCTGATTGGCACACGAGTTTGGGCGCTCGGTAAGAAATACGGATTCATGACACCGGTCCAACTCTTTCGAGATCGGTGGGAATGCAATCACATCGGCACAGTTATTTTTGTGGTGCAAGCTGCGCTGCTCGTTCCGTACATCATCATCGGCATCATGGGGGGTGGGACCACATTGAATGCTGTCAGCGGGGGCTTGGTTCCATACTGGTTTGGCGGCGCGATCGTAGCGTTAGTGGTGATGGGCTACGTGTTCTTTGGAGGAATGCGTGGTACTGCCTGGGTCAATACCTTTCAAACCGTTCTCTTTTTGCTGTTCGGCATCATCGCAATCTTTGTAATCGGCGCAGGCATGGGTGGATTTCGCAACGCGGTAAACCAGATGTTGGCTTCACCTGCACTGGCGCCGTTGTTAACTCGCGAGCGGATCTCGCCGCTGTACTTTTTTAGTTACACCTTCATTCCTTTGTCTGCGATCGCCTTTCCACACATTCTGATCTTTTGCCTCACAGCGCGAAAGATGAGCCAGTTCAAAAAGACCGTTATCTTTTACCCACTATGCATCATGGCAATCTGGCTGCCATGCGTGTTCCTTGGTGTGATGGCTAACCGCGTTAGTGACATTCCCCAAATTCGCGCAAAGCAAGAAGCACGAAGAGTGCTGGCCACTCAAGGCCGGAACATGACACCAGAAGCGCGAGACGAACTGCGAGACCAATCCGCCGGCGATGATGTGATCCTCCGCTTGCTGGACAAGTATGCGCCTTTGTGGCTCGCGGGATTGCTGGGTGCAGGCATCATGGCCGCTGTTATGGCAAGTGATTCACAGATCCTCGCGTTGTCGACAATGTTCACGGAAGATGTCTTCGCACACTATGGAGGTAAGGCGCAGTTTGGTGAACACGTGCAGGTTCTCACTGGCCGAGTGTTCGTCGTAATTCTCACTTTGCTTGCTTATATCGTCGCGTTACGGGCGCCGGAAACTATTTTTGAGTTAGCGATTCAATACGCGTTCTCCGGCTTTGCAGCACTGTCACCGCTGTTGGTTGCAGCACTGTTCTGGAGAGGAAGTACGAAGTGGGGAGCGTTAGCAGTTACGGTTTGGGTGGCGTTGGCAGTGATTGCTGTCGCAGTTTTTCAAGCAGTCGTACCTGCACCGGCGCCTGGCCCAGCAACTGTTGTCTATTCGATCGGGGGCGCTGAAGTTCTATCACGCACACCAGGTGGCACAGCGGTATTTGGTTTCATGCCGGTAGTACCGATGGTCATCATCTCGTCACTGTTGATGTTAGTGGTTTCGCTACTCACTCCGAAGCCACAGCCGTCAACTGTGGCGAAGTACATTCCACCCAAGCGATCTGTCGTTCGCGCTGAGGGT